>PBTP01000086.1 GCA_002729275.1 Roseibacillus sp.
TAGAAAGAAGCGAAGCGGCATCGTTTGTCTGATGAGTGTTTCAGCATTTGCCCTCGTGCTCGTTAATGCATGGTTGGGGCGAAGTGTCGTACTGAGTGGGTTGAAGCCAGGAATGATCACACTCCATGTAGGGCTGGCAATTATTCTTCTGTGTGTCCTCGTCTACGTATCCTGGAAAGGTTGCGAGGATCCGGTGCGAAGGGTCCTGGAAGGCCAGAGGGGTAAAGTGGCGTGGATTCTTGGTATTGTTATTTTTGCCCTCACAGTGGCCGAGGGTGTGCTGGGGGCTCAGGTCAGGGAACTCACTGATGAACTGGCGAAAAATGCGGGATCCGACGAGCGTGCTCTCTGGACAAGGGAGCTCGAGAAGTCCGGGGTTTACCTTATCCATAGAAGTTTCTCCTGGCTGATCGTAGTTGGGGCCGGGGCCCTTCTCATATTGCTGCGGCAATTGCCGAGTGGGATATGGTGGCCCGATAAGATGATTGGCTTTCTTGTAGGGTCTCTTCTGGTGATGGGCGTGTTGCTTGCTCATGTGGGGATATTGCCCGAGGTGCAGGTTCTGCACGTTGGAGCTGCGGCGCTCCTTGTTTCTGTCTTGTTTTTCTGGGTGCTGGCAACGCGCTTCCAGAGCAGCTAGAAAGTTCTTCGAATGCCTGTCGTCCCCTCAGAAAATCCGGCGAGGAGGACTTTCATCTTAGATAATTTACGGGCGTGGCCCGGTGGTTGTCTCGAAACGCTGGCGATGACCTTTGTCGTGCTGATCGCGGTGCGCGTCTTTGAGGCGGATGCGTGGCAAAAGGCAACTCTCGTTGCGGCTTCAAGCTGTGGACTCCTCCTGAGTCTTTTCCCGGTTCAGCTCGTCCGCAGAACTGGAATTTCGGTTAATCTTGGAACTGCTGTGCTCTGGTTGATCTCAGCTGGTGGGCTGTTTGTCGCAGTTATCGGCGGAGATTCCTTCAAGGTTTTTCTCCCCGCCATGGTAGTCGCGTTACTCTGTATTACGCTGAGCATTCCCCTGATGTCTCAAATTTACCGGAAGCATTATCCTGACCGGTCAAGGGGAAGGCTTTTCGCGTCGACTGCGGTAGTCAGAAAGGCCTCGGCATTGATCGTGGCCCTTGTTTTCGGAAAAGTCCTGGAGAATGACTTGGAGGATTTCCGGCTGATCCTTCTTATTTATGCGATCTGCTGCGTTTTAATGGCGGCCTGCGTTCTTGCGATCAGGCCTGTTCATCTGCGGAGATCAAATCAGGTAAGGCTGTTTGGCGCGCTCGAGCATTTGCGCAACGACCGAATTTTCCGGTCCCTGCTGACATCATGGATGATCCTCGGCTTTGGCAACCTCCTCTGCTGGTCGATCTTTGTAGAATATGTCTCTAACCCTGCCTACGGCTATGAGCTTACCGAGTTCACCATCGCCTTCATAACGGGATCGCTTCCGGAGATCATGTTTCTCCTTACTGTGGTGATCTGGGGTATTGTTTTCGACCGGGTGAATTTCTTCCTGGTGCGCATGATACTGAATGTATTTTTCATGTGTGGAGTCCTGTTTTACTTTTTTGGCGAGGGAATGTGGGCCCTTTGTGTCGGGATCTCTCTGCATGGAATTGGTCGGGCAGGTGGTAACATCGCGTGGAGCCTGTGGGTTACCAAGTTCGCGAAAGCGGATCAGGTTGCCGAATACATGAGTGTCCACACCTTCATGTGTGGGGTCAGGGGTGTGATCGCTCCCTTTGTTGCTTTTCCGGTGATTGCCTTACTGGGGCCCCNGGTAATCGGTGGGGCAGGATTTATTCTCATCATGATAGCAACTCTGATGATCTGGCCTCACCTTCGGGGTAAAACGCCTGTAGAGGTAAATCGATCTTGAAGCGTGAAATTCCTTTCAGCTTANTNAGCGAGGGGCTTCAGCCTAATCTTGGGGAGAGAAGGGAAGATCAATGAAGTTCGAGGACCTCAGCAGGGCTGACAGTTGAGAGGCTGTGAGCCTCTCCGACAGGAGGGCAGGTTAACTTTCCTCCTGTGCAATTAATCCCGGAAAGTAACTCCGGGCGATTACGACAAGCGCTCTGAAGATCATTAGCGGCGAGAAGAGAAATCCAGCGTGTGGTGACATTGTTCAGGGCCTGAGTCGCGGTCCGGGAGTAGGCCCCAGGCATATTGGTGACACAATAATGAAGAACATCCTCCTCAAAGTAGGTCGGGTTGTCGTGGCTCGTAGGGCGACTCGTTTCCGAGCAGCCACCCTGGTCAATCGCAATATCGACGAAGACACTTCCAGGTGCCATCTGTCTCAGCATTTCCCGAGTCATTAATTTTGGAGCTGCCGCTCCGGGTATGAGAACTGCGCCAATGATAAGATCAATCCGGGGCAGGAGCGATGCGATATTGGCTTCCGTTGAATAGAGGGTATGGGCTTCCTGCAGGGTGATATCCAGAAATCGCATCCGTTCGACGTCGACCTCGACGATCGTGACATCGGCGCCNATGCCAGTTGCTACTCGAGCGGCATTGACGCCGGCCGTGCCTCCTCCAATTACCATCACCCGACCCGGAGCAACACCAGGAACGCCTCCAAGGAGGATTCCGCGTCCCCCCCGGTGATTTGCGAGATGATAGGAGCCGAAAATGGCAGCCATGCGGCCAGCTAATTCGCTCATGGGTTCAAGAAGGGGGAGGCGGCCGCCGACCTCGAGGGTTTCGTAGGCGATAGCGGTACAGCCAGTCGCGGTGAGGGACTCGGTCAGGGCCTTATCGGCGGCCAAATGCAAATAGGCAAAAAGCGTGTGTTTAGGCCCAAGCAATTCAACCTCAGAGGGTTGAGGCTCTTTTACTTTTACGATGAGTTGGGATTCCTCGAACACAGCTTCGGCGGTCGGGAGGACCTCCACTCCGGCCTGTTGGTATTCTTTGTCGAGATAGCTGGAATTTGCTCCTGCGCCGCTCTGAACGACCACCCGGTGTCCATGTTTAACCAATTCTCCCGCGGAGGCCGGAACCATGCCCACTCGGTGCTCCTGTGGCTTCACTTCCGTGGGTATTCCGATATTCATAAGGGTAATCTAGACCAAGTTGCCGGTTCGCTCCACCCTCGACTTGCGGCCTCTCTGGAATTGGGCATACTGCGGGGGCTGCGAGTAAAGCCAGCTTAGCTTCAATTGGTAGAGCTCTCGATTTGTAATCGAGCGGTTGTCGGTTCGAGTCCGACAGCTGGCTCCAGCAGGTTGCTGTAAATCCAAGNAAGAANAGGAGTTGAGGCGCCGTGAGGTCCGGCTTTCTCCGCTAGTGGAAATCGTGGCTTGAGGTCTCGANGGAAAGTTCAAGGGGAAGAGGTTCTACAGACGTTGTGTAAAGCGTATGAGAATTGCTCTCTCCAACCTGCATTCTACCATGGCAGAGGAGGATTTTTTCCGTGGTAATAACAAGGCGATGATGCAGAAAAGTAGAACGTGGGATAAAGAGGTTGGCTGTTCCTGTCTCGTCTTCAAGAGAGAGAAAGCAGTGTCCTTTTGCGGTGCTAGGTCTTTGTCGGCAGATAACAAGTCCCACGCAGCTAGTAGACTGGCCATGGGGGATAAGTTTGAAATCGCNGGCTTTGGAGAGCGATGAAGGGTTAACGCACAGATCGCGCTCGCCTTGAGAAGAGGAATTTTTCGCTGCCTGAAATTTATGTATCCAAGCCTTACGCAGTAAAGCCATGGGGTGTGGTCCGGTGCTGTATCCCTGAGAGTGGTAATCTGCCGTGAGTTGCTCGAAATCATTCATGGGAGGGAGAGGGCAGGCTTTTTCAGATGCTGTTATTCTAGAGCGATTTAACGGGGAATTATCGCAGCTGGTGAGCAGATCCTCCTGTGGTATTTGTTCTCCTTGCCAGAGGGCGTCTCGGCGGTGAGTAATCCCTGGCAGGTCATTTAAAGCTCCCGCAGCAGCGAGAAGGCGTCGTTCCTTTTTATTGGGCTGAACACGGCTNAGGAAGTCAGGAAGGTCAATAAAGAGTGCATGGGATCGGGCTTCCAAGAGCTCGGAAGAGGTTGAGTTGGAGATGTTTTTAAGGTGCTGAAGGCCGAGTCTAAGTGTTTTGTCGTCAATGACGGATGTTTCGAGAGAGGAATGCATTACCGATACCGGCTTGATATGAATGCCGTGTCGACGAGCGTCGTGCAGGAGACTCGCNACTGGATAAAATCCCATTGGCTGGTTATTAAGGAGGCCTGCAAAGAACTCGGCAGCATGGTGGGTCTTTAGCCAGCAGGAAGCGTAGGCAAGGAGAGCAAAGGAGATTGCATGGCTCTCGGGAAATCCATAGAGGGCGAAAGAGCTGATAGCGCGGATCACCTTTTCCTGAACTACAGGGGTGATCTGGCGATGGGACATTCGTGCACGTAATTTCGCGGCAATACTTTCCATTCGTTCATCAGAGCGCTTGAAAGCCATTGCACGACGTAGTTCGTCGGCTTCAGCCCCGTCAAATCCCGCTATGATCATAGCCATGCGAAGAACCTGTTCCTGAAAGAGAGGAACTCCGAGNGTTCGCTCCAGAACTGGCTGNAAGTCTGGGTGAATATAGTCGACCGGGTCACGCCCGCTTCGCCTGTTCAAGTAAGGGTGGACGAGCTCGCCCACGATAGGGCCGGGTCGGATAAGAGCGATTTCGACNACAAGGTCGTAAAACTCCTTTGGTTGCATGAGGGGAAGGGTTGCCATCTGGGCCCGGGATTCGACTTGGAAAGTGCCAATGGTATCTGCACGACAAAGAAGGTCGAAGGTGGCAGCGTCATCATGGGGAATGTGTGCCAGATCAATGGGTTTTCCCCGCTGGTGACAGATTCTGAGGCTGTCTTCCATGGCAGCAAGCATGCCGAGACCAAGGAGGTCTACCTTGACTATCCCGAGTTCTTCGCAGTCATCCTTATCCCACTGCACGATGGTGCGGTTCGGCATGGACGCTGGTTGAATAGGAACGATGGAATCGAGTCCGNCATCACAGATAATCATTCCTCCAGAGTGCTGCCCAAGATGCCGGGGGAAGGATAGAACCTCGCGATAAAGGTGCATGAGAGGCTTGAAGCGGGGGTGGTCCCGGGAGAGTCCCGATTGGCTCAGGATTTCCGTCAGCGGTCCGAATTCCCTCGTAGGAAAGGTGTGATCGTTTGGTATTCCGTCTGCTGCAGGAAGGGTGCTGTGCTTTTTAGTAGTGTCTGACGGGGGACCGGAGCTTTCACTGGTGCTATCGGGGGAATGAGGTGAGGAAACAAGAGAGGAGAAGCGTGTAGCGATTGAATCGGGGAGCCCAAGGACCTTCGATATTTCNCGAAATGCGGATTTTGGGCGGTAGGTGATGACATTGGCGGTCATCGCGGCCCCCCTTGGAGCGTATTTCTGGAACACGTGTTGGATGACGGCCTCGCGCCGCTCCCCCGAAGGAAAGTCAATATCGATATCTGGCCACGATCGTCTGTTTTCGGAAAGAAACCGCTCAAACAGGAGCCCGCCACCGATGGGATCGCAGGCTGTAATTCCCAGGCAATAACACACCGCCGAGTTGGCAGCAGAGCCACGACCCTGGCAGAGGATTCCCTGNGATCTTGCAAAGTCTACGATCTCCCAGACGATCAGGAAATACCCGGAGAATCTGAGACGAATGATTAGCGATAGCTCGTGCTCAAGTTGCTGGCGGACCTTCTCTCCAATCTTTCCGTAGCGGTTTTGAGCGCCAAGAAAAGTCAGCTTTCTCAGAAGTCGGGCTTCCTCATCCAGGGTCAGGCTTCTTCCGTTTTCATGATAGGAGGGAAACTTGTATTCGAGGTCATCGAGGGTGAATTTGAGACGTTCAGATAAAATTTCAGTATTGATAAGAGCTTCCTGCTGATCGCGAAACAATNCAGCCATCTGCTCTGGAGATTTCAGATANCTTTCAGAGTTGGTGGCGAGCAAAGACCCTGCTTCATCGAGGGTCGTATGATGGCGAAGGCATGTGAAGCAGTCTGCAAGTAGGCGGCATCGTTTGTGAGAAAATAGAGGAGCATTAGATACTATCAGGGGGATCTTGAGGAATTTGGCAAGGTCGATGAAAAGGCGATTTATTCTATCCGTAGCTCTATTGTAGTGGCGGGTTAGGATGATGTAGACATTGTGCTGCCCGAAGATGCGCCGAAGTAGGAGCGCAGCTCTTGAAAGGCTTCTTCTGTCTAAAGAGGAAACGGACTCAGGAGTTAGAAATGCGACCATTCCTTCCGTGCGGTATGGAAAGAAAACTGATGGATCTGAATGATCGCATGACNCGCCGGGCAGAATCGTTTTAGAATCACAATGAAGCTCTGTCAGCAGATGACACAGGTTCTGGTATCCGGTAATACTGTCGACCAGAAGTGGGATTTTCAGAGACGAACCTCGAGGGCCGCTTCCCGGTAGCTCGGCAGTTGCCCCTACGAGTGCGCGAATTCCATGCCTTCGTGCTGCCAGATGAGCCTGAACCGATCCATATACACCCATATGGTCCAGAATAGCGATGGACTTGTAGTTGAGTTCAGCTGCACGCCGGATGAGATCCTGCGGATGGCTAGCTCCTCGTAGGAAGGAAAAGGAGGACCGTGCATAGAGTTCAGTAAACAAGCTTTGGGAAGGGGTAAGCAGTGATGCTCCGGAATGGTCTACGAAGCACAGTAATCATTGATAAATACCTTCAAGGACCCAGATGTCAGGGGGGTGGTAGGCGAGACGAAGGAGGGTATTGCTGGCAAGTTGAATGTCCCATTCAACTTGCTGCCACCGCTCTTGGGGATCCCACCAGTGTCCGGAGAGAGGAAAGGGGCCATGTGAGGTCGTGACAGGACCGCAGTGTGGCCCATTCAGGAGTGCAAGCGGTCTGGGAAATCGGNCTTCTGGATCAGAGGCAACATGAANGGTAAGGCTTGGTCTGAATCGGCTTAGTGGCAGGGAGGTGCCGCCTTGGATAAGGTTGCAATTTGGAGGTGAGGGGCGCTCTTTTTGGCCTTTTCGAGCTGCATGATTGTCGCTGCACAGGACTTCTTTCATCTGGAAGGAATCAGGGCGATGAGTATCAAGAAGGAAAGGAGTGCCCAGACGCCCGGGACCTAGAAGAGCGTTGATTCGTCCAATCGTATCCAGGAATCTACGGGGGTCTTTCAGGGCGCGCTGGAAAAGGTGGNGTTGCTTTTCTCCATGGCTGGCTGGGGCCAGGTGAAGAGACCAGCCAGTTACCGCAGCAGGGGCNTGAATTGTGCNCAGGTGGGTCTGAATAAGCCTTAGTAGCAGGGATGAGCGGCAGGTCGGTTCGGGAAGATCAAGTTGGTGCACGTACAGGTCTCCATCGTCAAACTTCAGAGTGATGCTGATAGAAGAGGTGGCACGTTGCGAAGATTGTAGTCGTGAGCAGAGGGTTCTCAGGCCGCGATGAAGAGCGAAGAGGAGAGGTTCCAGCTTTTCGAGAGGATATTCAAGATCCTGACTAAGAGAGAATTTTTCCGGAGGACGGTGGAGCCTAAGAAGGCGGTGGTGTTTTCCATGGAGAATGTCATGGGCCATTCTCGCTTCGGGTCCGAGTCTCTCTGCAAGACCTTGTCTNGGNAGGTTAGCGAGCTGGCCCAGAGTCTCAATGCCCCAGAGGGAGAGCAGGTCNTGCTCCAGAGAAATCCCGGTGGATANGTCGTTAAGAAAGCTGACTGGATGAGAGCTAATATGACAGATAGCGAAAGTGTCATGCTGCGCACCACTAAAGATGGGCTCCGAATTAAATCGTAGGGTATGACGCAGGGCAGGGGATTGTCCTGCGAGAAGCGAAAGGTCGGGTGTTCTGGCCAGAGCGATATCGAGAGGAAGGCGGAGAGGGGTGGCCTTGCGNAGAGCTTGTTNAGCCCATTCCCCGGGAAATTGCACTGCGTGAGGAAGAGACAGCAGGTCCAGGATGAAAACTCCCGGAGCAGTCTCTTCAAAGTCGGGGCCTAGAGAAGNAAGGTATTCACGAAGAGCGCTCTGATGCAGCCGTTCATCAACAGGAGTTGAGGAAATAAGGTTGAGGTTTGGGCAACGGGCGAGAGCCTTGGTAGGGGAAAGTCCCTGAGTAACACGGCATTGAGCTGCTGCGTGATTTACGGCCAGAATGACTGGGTTCTTACTGAAAGAAGAACTTGAGGAAGCCGGATCGGATGCAGAATTGATAAGAGCAACGGGCCCAGAAGCAAGGATTGGGTTATCCCGGAGAAGGATAGCCAAGGAGAAGAGTGGCACTTGGAAAGAGGCGTACAACGGAAATGCTTTTTCGGCAGGTGAACAAAGAGAGCAGAAGCGGCAGCCTGTTTCTTTGCTTTGAATAGAGGTTTTCCCGGGAGTTTTTCTGCTGGGGGCAAGAGCTGATTTCTCACGAATTATGAAGCGCTATTTTCCGATGGGAATAGGTGGGCTTCAGCTCATGACGATCTTGTTTCAGGGCAGATAACGGGAAGGAGGAGTCGAGAGAAAGTTGGAGCGCAGCGCAGGGAATGAGATGTTGGGGGGTGAAGATGAGAACAGCAGTATTAGATCTTTTCGCTAGATTGCGGAAGCGATACCAGGATGAGCTAGGGATGAGATGGAGTTCCCTTGGAGGAGTGAGCAGGAGGTCAAGGACAAGTAGGGACAGGTTTTCGTCATGGAGGAGGAGATCGCAGCAGCGCAGAGACTCCTTGCTGTCATGACAGCGAATCCAGAGGAGGCGGGAGCATGATTCTGCGTCGTAGGAACCGGGATCAAATGAGTTTCGGCCATCGATGAGTGCGATTGGTTCGTCGGATAGAATTGAGGAGTCAGAGGAATTGGATTCTCCGTGTGTGTGATCGAGGTCTACTCTCAAAATTTCAGCGAGAATAAGAGAGAGGCCGGAAGATGGATGAGCAGGGGTTAACTCGGAGAGGGCTCCAGATGGAAAAGGGGGAAGATTGGCGGAAGATGAACTGGAGCCAGAAGGATTTCGTGTCTCATGAGCTATGGGAAATTGCTCCCTCATCTTCTGACGAATGCTTGTCAGCGAGGATGCTCTGCGCGAAGTGGTACTGGTCTTCAAGGTCTCTTCATGCATGTTCAAAAGAACACTACTATGAAGGTGGATTGGCAAGTCGAAATCTTAAAATCCTTCTGGGGGACGACTTTCTTGCAGTCTCGTTTTATTGATCAGCGTAGCTGTTTCCTTTCGTGCTGTGTGAACCGGAATGAGATGTGGACTAACTGTGAATAAGTAAGGCTTCGTACCGTTGACATGTTGATAGTCGCTAAATACAAAAATTCTGATGGGTATTCATGTAAGGCCAATAGGGGAGATGAAGTCCCAGCCCGATCTTGCTGAGCGTGTAAAGTGCTGGAAATGTGAGACTTGGTTCATGATGAAGAGAACCGTCTCGCGCTCGTCCTGCCCAAACTGTGGAAGCCAAGTGGCCCTTCATCGTCTCAAGATGCCGATGATGCCGAGTGGTAAGGAAGAGGTGAAGGCAGAGTCTCTGCATGCTTCAGAGGGACAGGGATCAGTGAGATTGTCGAGGGATAGCGAGCCAGACCCCCGTGACAGAAGCGCGCCTTCTGGATCCAAGTTGGATGGAGAAGAAATACGGCGCATGTTTGTGGAGGCTGACCCCCGTCGGGAGGGTGGGCTGGGGGGCAGGGAAATGCTCGAGGGAATTTCTCCCAAGATCCTAATTGCGGTCGTAGGGGTGGCAGCGCTGATTTTGCTGGGTTTGATCTTTTTGATCGAGAAATAGAGGGCACGTGGTGGATTTTATTCTGGCTTCGGGGTCTCCGAGAAGAAAGGACCTGCTTCTGGGTAAGTGCTACCAGTTCAGGGTAGAGCCGGCCGGAATCGATGAGTGGCCTCCTGGCACATTTCCTTTTCATCAGCTGTGTGAGGAGAATGCGGCTCTGAAGGCGGGAGAGGTATCGGCCAAGTATCCAAAGGAGGTCGTTCTGGGTGCAGATACCCTTGTGGGTCTGGAGGGGGAGGTGATGGGGAAGCCGGGTGATCTGGGCGAGGCGGCATGCATGCTGGCGAGGCTATCTGGGCGAGTGCATGAGGTATGTACAGGGGTATGTCTTCGTCGCGGAGAGGAGAAATATTCCTTTTTTGAAGTGAGCCGAGTGCGGTTCAGGGATTTGAACAGGTTACTTATTGAGGATTATCTTGGCAGGGTCAATGTGCTGGATAAGGCTGGTGCTTATGCCGTGCAGGAGCATGGAGAGATGCTGGTGGATCAGCTGGAAGGAGCTTATGATAATGTAGTGGGCCTACCTATGAGCGAGGTGTCAAAAGGGTTGGCGCGGTTTGGCGTGGCTCCGCTAAAGTCTTAGGAGGTGAGAGGACGCTTACTCTGCACGGATTAATGCAACTGAATGAAGTTGGGAATTGGTTAAGGGGTCATATTATGGGAGATATTGAGCGTGAGCACAGTTTCGAGGTATCCCCTGATTCTGAATCCGAGGGCCCGTAGTGAGCGGGCGCAAAGGGCCCGGCGGTTCGTGATGGAGAACGCTACGAGGTTTGCGATTTATGCTACAAATAGCGCTCAGGAATCAGCGGATCTCGCTCGGCGATTCTCTGAGGAAGGAGAGGAAGTGGTGGTGGCGGCAGGAGGAGATGGAACGCTCAACGCAGTCGTAGGTGGGTTGATTGGGACAGAGACAGTGCTGGGAATCTTGCCAACAGGGACGATGAATGTTTTTGCGCGTGAGCTGAATATTCCCTTCGGGCACCTTGCGGGCGCCCTCGAGGTGATCGATGGGGGCCACGTCAAGGAGGTGGATCTGTTTGAGGCAGAGGGAACGCCGTTTGTCCAGATGGCTGGAGTCGGATTTGACGCTCAGGTTATCGAGGAGACCACAACTGAGTCCAAGCGCCTCTTAGGTCCGCTGGCTTACATTCTCTCGGCCGTAAGGGTTCTTGGCTCGGAGCCTCCTCGTATGAAAGTTCACTTTGACGAGGGCTTTACGGTAGAGGGAGCTTGCGTGCTTCTNGGTAACGGAGCCCTCTACGGAGGTCAGCTNCGTCTTTTCGGCAAGGCAGACAATGCTGATGATCTNCTCGACGTGCTCGTCTACAAGAAGGCTGGCTACACNGCGGCCCTCGGATCNCTGGGAACNCTTGCTCGTGGCGGNTTTGAAGCTGATGGGAAGGTGGTGGAGTATTATCAAACCTCAGGGCTGACGGTTGAGTCTGACCGAAAAGTCCCAGTTGAGGTGGACGGAGAGCTCTGGGGCAGGGCGGTACGAGTGGAGTTTAAGGCTATGGCCGAGAAATTGAGGGTTCTGGCCCCTGCGGAGCGNGGAAAGAACTGGTGGGAGCAGGTTTTGGCNAATCTTAATCCGGGCGGAAAGTGAAGGGTTGTAAATAAGCCTTTCCCTTCGAAGGGGAAGTTCCAGAATCATGAGGCAGTGAAGTCCCGGTTAGATGATCTCTTTGATTTCGCATGCAGCGAGGTGAGGGAAGAGGACTTTCGGGTCTTTTGCCCCAAGGACCCGGGAGATATGAGCTACGTTGCCTTGTGCGCGGGCGTGTTAGCTCAAAAGGAAATTCCTGAGGACGTCGATCCGGAGTGGTTTGAGATTTTTGGTATCGCCCANCGGGGCTCCCCGGAGCAGGCATCCCACGCGGACCGCTTTCTGCGTTTTAAGCTTTTTTGTGGAGCGGTGGCAGCAAAATTCCTGCTGGTCGAACCGGGTCTNGATACGGTTGTGATCGTAAACTATGTCTGTTGTTCGCTGGTGCAGTCTGCGCGAGCCATTGGAAACCGTGAGCTTACCGAGATTCTGCTGGACGTCTTTCCAGCGCTNGCAAAGGAAATGGAGGATTACCGTGCCCCCAGTGGATGGGTTGTTCAGGAGTATCCATTTTGTCTCCTTTCGGGGATGNTGATGGCTGAAGACCTTGAGAACCACGAGAAGGNGGTAGATCTGGCAGGGCAGTTACTAAAGGCTGAGGANCAGGTTCGAGAGGATAGTTTTTTTCCGGGGCACGAGTTTCTACTGGGGCTCACAAATTACGATTCACTCCANGTTGACTGGCTCGCNTTGGCTGCTTCATTGGTGAANCNNGAGAACGANGAGGACATAACGGCTGTNAAGTCGAAGCTCGAGGANGTTGAGAAGTGGAGGGCCGGCAAGGCNACCTGATTCGACTGGCNGNGGGCGTGCTCCTGAATNNGCTCAGNTCCAGAATCATCCGCCGGCAGCAAGGCGTATGACCTCGACCCGGGATCCCTCCAGGAGAATGCTGGACGCATAATCGTGACGCGTCAGGGCCTGGCCATCGAGTTCGGTGACAATGGGCTGACTCAGTAAATTGAGAAGGTTCAGAAGGTCGCTAACGGTAGATCCCTCCTTCAGGTCATAGTTGTCTCCGTTCAGGGTAATGGTCATTTAGCTCAGGGGTTAGCAGGAGCGAGGATTTCGCGGTCCCAGTCCTTCCAGACTGGATCGAAACCTTGATTCACAAGTTGATCNGCCACTGCAGCTACGGATCGATCGTCATCGATTTCGAATTGGGGTGTGGCTTTGGTGCTGCAACCATTAAGGNCTCTTTCCTCCGGTTCAATCTCCACTCGGCGTCCCCTGATGGTTCTGTGGAGGTCGTTGGACCCGACTCCGGTATAGCCTCCGGGTTCGGTGTGGGATCCAGCAGACACATGGGTCACCCCAAGGGAGAAAAGGTGATCGCGAAGAAATGCGGGCTCACGNGTGGANAGGACGATGCTTACCTGNGGAAAGGNCANGCGAAATGCGCAGATAAGCTGGACGAGATGACGATCGCTCAGAGTGAGGCCCGGGTCCAATTCGTGCCGGTGGTTTCCGGCATGAGGTCGCATTCTTGGGAACGANATAGAGAACTGTGCTTTCCAGCAGGTTCGGTAGAGATATTCAAGGTGTGTAGCAAGAGCCAGCGCTTCTGTCCGCCAGTCGGCTAAGCCGAAAAGAGCACCAATGCCTATGCGGCGAAAGCCACCAGCATATGCCCGCTCGGGACAATCCAAACGCCAGTCAAACTTCCTCTTCGGTCCGGAGGTGTGAAGCTTTTCATAGGTTTCCCGGTGATAGGTTTCCTGGTAGACAATTAAACCCTCTGCTCCGCAGGAGACTAGTTCCGCATACTGAGAATCTTTCATGGGCCCGACTTCAATTCCCAGGGNAGGAATTGAAGGGGACAAAATNCTGAGGCAGTCCTGAAGATATCCCTCAGAGACAAATTTAGGGTGCTCGCCGGCAACCAAGAGTAGATTGCGGAATCCCAGTGAGTGAAGGTGAGCGGCCTCAGCGGCAACCTGATCCAGTTCGAGAGTCGTCCTGAGGATGGGGTTATCGCGGGAAAAACCACAGTAAGTACAGTTGTTCACACACTCATTGGAGAGGTAGAGTGGAGCAAAGAGCCGCATGGTGTTTCCAAACTGACGTTTGGAGAGCCCAGAGCTTTGTCTGGCCATGGATTCGAGTTTTCCGGCGGACACAGGCTCGAGCATCGACGCAAAGCGTCGCAACAATGGAGAGTGTCCTCGCCTCGGGTCTGCGAAAAACGCTGAGAAGCTCACGGGGAAGGAGTGGTCTGATTTGCGGGGCGTAATGTCAAAGGGGAAAACAGATGAGTATCTATACTCCGGCATTTAAGTGACGAAACCCTATTCGGTCTTGGCGGATGGTGAGTTCTCCGGATCGGGGGATCTGGTAGAGTGAATTCTGAGGAACATGAGATTTCTTATTTCGGGTGGTATTGATTGAGCGCTTGAACATTTGGGTCAGAGCTTCAGATTCCAGAGAGAGATGAAGGGGGCAGAGATTATTGAATGCAGGGCCACAAAGTGGTTTTACCTGAGAGTCTGTGCCATGGTTGTCATGTTCGGAATCTTCCTCGTCTTGTTTCTGAAGGACTGGAAGATCGGGTGGCCCACCAAGAATGAGGTCTTTTATACCTATAAGGCTTTTGAGAAGGCCGAAGAGCTGTTTAATGAGCGGGAGTGGGGTGCGAAGGAGTGGGAAAGTGAGGTGGCTCAGCAGGAGATTTTTCCTGCGGGAAATGTGGTTCTCCCAGCACACGTGGACAGGGCTGAGAAATGGCCTCATCAGCTAGCAGATTACGCGGACTATAGCGGCGCTGTCATCGAGGAGGGAAATAAAACGATCCCTCCGATGTGGGCCAGCTACACTGATGAGCGGGGCTGGAGTTCTGCCATTCCAGAGAAAAGTTATGATTCGGGTAAAATTCAGGAGCAACTCTACTANGCCATCGGTAGTGGAGTGCTTCTNATTGGCGCTCTANNTCTTNTAGNCAGGAATTCCCGCCGCTCAATGAGGGTAGATGATGAGGCGTTNTATGCCCCAAGCGGAGNGAGAGTGCCTTTCTGTGCAATCCGTAAAATCGATGTCCGCAAGTGGNGGACNAAGGGTTTAGCCTACCTNTTCTTTGAGGAAGACTCTCACAAGAAGTCTAAGAATGGAACGCTTATGAGGGCAAAGGTTGACGGTATGGTGTATGGGCAATTCAGGAAAGAGAATGGAGCTCCAGCTGAGGCGCTATTTCAGCGAATTCTCCAAAATTTCAAGGGAGAGCTCGTTGAGCTTGTTGATGATGAGCCCGAAAGTAATGGGGAAAATGTGGACAACTCTGGTTCAGATCAACGAGTTGAAGGAGTCCGGTCCCAAGAGTGATTTTTCGGGGTTGCCAATTGGGGTGAGGAGAGATAATTCAAGGGAAGCGAATAAACGCTAAAGAGACATGTCAGAATCAAGCGAAGAGAAGGTCAAAGGTATCATCGTAGAGCAACTTGGAGTGAGCGCCGACAAGGTGACACGTGAGGCAAAAGTGGTGGAGGACCTTGGAGCAGATTCCCTCGATGCAGTCGAGCTGGTAATGGCTGTTGAAGAGGAGTTTGGTGTTGAAGTGCCTGATGATGAGGCCGAAGGACTCACCACGGTCGGGGCGATCATTGACTACGTGGCGAAGTCCAGTTCCTGAAGGATTCCAAGGGAAGATTTCAGTGTGCAGGGCGGGTCCATGGGCCTGCCCTTTTCGTTATCGTAGCATTGGAAAATTACTGATGGAGAAATCAAAGAATGTATTCACCAGATGATATTCAATATGCGCTGGAAACAACCCGCGTAATTTACGAGCCTGATCGCCGTATTGATACCTTCGGGGACACCCGATTCGAGTTCCTGCTCCTGAGTGAGTTGATGGATTCGGTAGGTAGAGTTCGGATTCGATCTGGAGAGGTAGAGGCGAACAAACCGACAATCATCAAGCCAGAGGCATACAGCGGCATCGAGTTTGAGGGGTTTAGCGACGAGGCAAATCGTTTTCACGAGTGGCTGGAAGAGCAGGGGGCAAAAATCGCCATGGTGAACTACCAGTTCAAGCGGGGCGAGGTGAGAGAGGAGCTGCTGCACGATTCAATGGAAGCAGTTCGGGAGCGGGTTCTTGAGGATGCTCGGAGGGCGGGCAACCCCATGCAGGTTGTTATCGAGGGAGTGGACGATGCCTGGGAGATC
This sequence comes from Roseibacillus sp., assembly GCA_002729275.1. GTDB lineage: Bacteria > Verrucomicrobiota > Verrucomicrobiia > Verrucomicrobiales > Akkermansiaceae > Roseibacillus_B. Next base: position 15,514 of record PBTP01000086.1, read on the forward strand.
AGTCTTCTTCGGTTTATCTTTGAGATCGTTGACAAGAGCTCGGAAATTAATGCATTCGATTTTAAACGGAAAGGTCTGCTTTAGGCCTTCCCTTATCGGGCAGGCAGGCTGCATGGCAGCGAAGAGCTCTGCAGCAGGTTGGGGTGGGGTGTCCATCTGAGTTTATGATCGGAATCATCAAGGTCATTGCGGCGGCAATTGTTTTGGCAGTGCTCGCTGCAACTTTTTTTCTCGTTGAACGATTGAGAGAAGAGAGTGCTTCGCCCCAACTGGGTGTGGTCCCGGAGATTCCCTCAGGTGTGACTCTCGTAAAGCCCGGGGAAATTGCGTTTGATCGGGCAAGGGAGCTGCTCGCCACTGGCCAATTCAAGGAGGCTCGTGAGAAACTGGAATTTCTGGTCGGAGTCTACCCGTCTTCCTTGAGGGCCTCCGAAGCGCGGAGAATTCTTGGAGAACTCAATCTCGATGACCTTCTGTCGACAGAGGTGATGGAGGGAAAGCTGATGTATAAGGTGAAATCGGGAGATAATTTCACCCGAATCGCGCAAAGCCATGACACGACTCTTGATTGCATCATGCACATGAACGGACTGCAGCGAATGGATAAGCTTTTCCCTGGTGATGAGCTCGTCCTCCTTCCCTTGAATTTTAATATTAAAATTGATGTTCCGAGGAAGCTTCTGAGTCTCTACCGAGAGGGACGTCTCCTAAAGTCCTACGAGCTGCTCCATGCAAAAGCCCGCGAGGGAGGCGGGGAGCTTAGATCGAAGATTGGGCAGAAGATCGGCCTCCTTGCGAGCGGCGGGAGTGTCTCTCCGGTCAAGTTTGAGAGTTATCGAAATGCGAGGAAAGTATTGATTCTCGATCACCGTGGGCTGCAATTGCGTGAGGTTACAGACTCTGACCAGGAAGAAGTGAGCAGGGGGTTTTTCCTTTCAGGGGCCGATATTGAGGAATTAGCCCTTCTTTTAAGAGTTGGTAACGAGGTGGAAGTCCGCTTTGCTAAGAGGTAGAATCAGCGACAATGAACGACAGAAGTGTGCGTCCCGAACCCCTCGACTTCGAAAAGCCGATTGCCGAGCTTGAGAGTGAATTGGAACATATGCGCGAGAAGGCCCAGTCAGGAAACATGGAGCTCAGCGCGGAGATCTCGGCGCTCGAGGGGAAACTGGGGGAGCTGCGACAAGACATCTACGAGAATCTCACCCCCTGGCAGCGTGTGCAGATAGCGAGGCATACGGCACGCCCGTTCATGCTCGATTATCTTACTGAGGCCTTTGATGACTTCTGTGAATTACATGGAGACCGTCTTGTCGGCGATGACCATGCCATGCCAGCTGGATTCGCGATGCTAGAGGGCCGCAGGTGTGTTGTGATAGGGCATCAGAAGGGCAGGAATACGAAAGAAAATCTTCAGCGGAATTTTGGAAGTGCGCATCCCGAGGGTTACAGGAAGGCCTTGCGACTGATGAAGATGGCGGAGAAGTTTGGACTCCCTGTCATTTCAATGATCGACACTCCCGGGGCATTTCCTGGTATCGGTGCTGAGGAGCGCAACATCGCGGAGGCTATTGCCCGGAATTTGAGAGAAATGATGGATTTGAAAACGCCCATCGTAACGGTGGTGCTCGGGGAGGGAGGCTCTGGAGGTGCGCTGGGAATTGGTGTAGCTGATCGAGTTCTCATGTTGGAGAATTCTTATTACTCTGTCATCAGCCCCGAGGGCTGTGCTGCAATTCTTTGGAAGCATCGCAAGCATGCGCCTGAAGCGGCCGAAGCGATGCGTCTTACCGCAGAGGACCTTGCTGCGATGAATCTGGTGGATGAAGTGATTCCGGAGCCCGTTGGGGGAGCCCATCACGATGTCCGTTCTGTATCCCGCAGTCTCAAGGAGGCGTTAATACGCCATGTTGATGCTTTGAGCGATCTCTCTGAACGAGAGTTGCTGGATGCGCGGTATGGTAAGTTCCGCGAAGCAGGCCAATGGAATGGTTAGAAGGCGGTGTTTCCTTCGAAAATGGTTTTTCAACCCGGCTAGTTGAGGTCACTCTCCTTGTAAGGCACTCCCTGCTGGGATTTGTTCCTTTCCCGGGATTCCCTGACGAAGGATTCCTCAACTTGGTTTGACCGATTACTCCACGCGTGACGAGTGAAGGTCAAAATATCCGCAATGTCCTGATCGGAAATTGTAGGATTCATAGACAAGCCCGGCATTGCGCCGGGAGGCGCATAGCGCTTGCCCGAGACCATAATTGGTCCCTGGAGCCCGTGGAGGAGAACTTTTGTCAGCCGAGTGGTATTTCCTGTCACCCAATCTGACTCATCAAGAGGTGGTCCGAGATTGTCAAGCCCTGCGCCATCAGCGCCATGGCATCCAATGCAGGCTGCTCGCCCCATGTAGAGTTTTTCTCCCCTTTGGAACGAGGCAAGATGCGGACCCTTTATCTTGGGAGGCGCCACTTTTCTGAGATTTTTCTGGAGAGCTTCCTGTAGCCACTTGTCCAGGCTGCTGTTATTGAATCTTCCATTATTTACACCCAAGAATACGGCCTCGCGGTCCTTAAGGCCTGTAAAAGCAGCCTCCTTTACGATTGGGTTGCTCCCGTTTTCTTTAAGGGTGCTGACAAGAGCCTCGAGAGCCTTCGAGGTTCCAGTATCTGCCAACAGGCGTGCTTTGTAGATTGAGGATTCCGCACCGGCCTTGAATGCTGCCACCGCCGTCACAAGAGAGTTTTTCTCTCTCTGATTCAGCGAAAGGGCCGCCATGAGCGCCGAGGAGGAAAACTTCTCGCTGCCGGACTTCAGCGTGAATGCAACATGCTCGGCCTTGAGAAGGTTAAGTCCCTCGAGACACCAGAGAGCATGCAGTCTGCCGAGTTTGTGATTGCTCTCGAGAACCTTGACAAGGCGGGCTTCGCTCTGAGTGTTCCCACGCTCGACAATGAGGCGCTGGGCCGTGTCCCGCCACCATCCATTGGGATGATTGAGATAGGGGATCAGATCGTCTGCAGAGAGCTTGCCAAGCCTCGGTGCGGGGCCCCGCGGCTTGTTCTTGTGCCGGATTCTGTAAATACGCCCATGCCCATTTGCCGGCTTATCCAGTCCTCGACTCATAATCTGTTTGCGGAGATAGGAAGTGACGTATGTCCGGTGCTGGATGATCCCATGATACATATCGAGAATGTAGAGAGAATTATCCGGTGCGGTGTAGGCATTAACTGGTCGGAATCTTTCGTCGGTTGAGGCCAGAAACTCTTTCTCTCCGAAGGTGTGTTCACCGACGATTGCTCCTTCTCCGTCCTCGACGCTGATCGCTTTCACCAGATTGCCGGTGGCCTCTGTGATGAAGGCTGTTCCATAGAGTTGCTCTCCAAGGCCGTTGCTCCGGAAAATTGTCAATCCGGAGGCCCCGGTGGCATTGATGAGCTTGTAGTTCTCTGGGGAAATCGTGCCGCGCTGGTAGCCCCGGTTTACTCCCGGAGTGACGCGAATCGGCCAGACCCGGTTCGAGCTGACGCGTGCCGAAATGCCAGCTTTCATTTTGGCGTTTGGATTGCCGAAGGCAATGTTGGGAAAAGTATAATCTCCCACCAACAGGGTGCTGTTGCTGTTGTGAAAGAGTCTGCCGTAGTCGTCACGATCCAGACCCCACTGGCCACGGAAATGAGTTTTCTCCATGACCCACCGGTCTTGAACTTTCTTGTATCGTCGATCTGACTTCGCGTTGTAGATCCAGTTATCCAAGCCGAGAACCAGACTGTTTGCCTTATGTTCGACATTTCCTCCACGGGCATACTCCTCGTCCACCATAACTCGTTTTCCGACCGGCTTAAGTCCGCTACGTTTTTGAAAGAATAGGCTCTCTTGGTTTGCCCAGAGAATGCCGTCATCGAGGAGGTAGAGGCTGCGAGGCAGAAGAAGTTTGTCTAGGAATACCACACGTTGATCGACCCTTCCATCGCCGTTGGTATCGGACAATACGACGATCCGTCCCTGAGCGATGTCCTCACCGGTTCCGTCGATATCGCGCATATAACCAACGAGCTCGCAGATCCACATCCGGCCATCGGAGTCAAACTTCATCATACAAGGCATGTCGACAAACGGCTCAGTCGCAACTGGCTCGATAACAAATCCTGGAGCAAGCTCGAAGGCTTTGAGAGCCTCTTCGATTTTCAGGAAAGGGGCCGGAGGAATCACGTCTTCAGGCACGAAACTAGCCATATTGTGCCCCTTGCGGTCTCCCTGCTGGGCGACGAGGGGCGAGGCCAGTAGGGCTAGAAGGACAGCCCGGAATGTTAGTCTGACGAAACACATGGGGATTATAATTGCACGATACACTGCGAGTTCCCAACGAAAATGTAGCGAAGACTATTTTGTGGAACTCTTTGTTTAGGAGAGCTTCACAGGGAAAAAAGAGTGGAAATTTTTGGATATGAGGGAGCGAAGTTGCGATTCTTCGATTTCGAGGGTTTTCGCCAATCCTTCCATTACGCTTAAGAGGTTCGCCGGATGATTCATGGGGGCAACGCCAGAGTTTTTAAGGGCGTACCTCCGGTGATTCTCGGGCGGCAACATATCTGGAGCGTCAGTCTCAACCATGACTCGGTGTGGAGGAATGCGCCTGAAGGCCTCTCGGACCCTTCCCTTGTTTTCACGGAGAAAATAACCCGAGAATGAGAAATAGGCGCCAAGATCGACCAGCTCGGGAACCAGCTCGGGTGAGCCCCCATAGGAGTGGAGAAGGAATCCGCGGTCCGGGAGGTGATTTTTCTTCAGGATGTCGAGAAGAGGACCCCACGCCTTCAGGCAATGGATGGAGATAGGAAGGTTATGTTCTGCCGCCAGAGTCAGTTGCGAGACGAAGACCTCCTTCTGCTCCTCGATGTTCGGATCGTGCACCCAGCGGTCTAGACCACACTCACCAACATACACACTGCCAGGGTCACTGGTGATGGCGGACGTCATTCTCTCAAGCCAGTTGTCGCTGCGAGAAGAAATCTTCCATGGATGGAGGCCGACTGATGGGAGGATTAGCTCTGGGTTGGCACGGGCTAGCTCCAGAACCCTGTCCCAATCACTTTCGCACGTTCCATTCACAACACAGTGGGCAATACCTACGTCCTGCATGGCCGAAAGGATGTCCGGAAGTTCCTCGAGAAGCCGGTGATCTTGAAGGTGATTATGAGCATCGTAGAGAGGGCTCATGGCGCTGGAAATTCCTCTGCCTTGCTCAAGGTGCAGGCAGCATTCCGGTAGCTCGTGGTGGAGTGGTCGGAGAGAGCTAGCTGGCTTGCCGGAGGCTGGTAGTTGGAATTGGCACTACCTGGCTGCCGGTAGCAGAGGTCGTAATGGTTCTCGAGCAATGAAGTAACAAAATCAGGCCACGCTCGACGAGCGATCTGCTCTTGCCATATCTGTAATTGAGCACGTCCGCGTATTCTTCCGAGAGGTTCAATTACTTCGGATAGGGATTCGGGGGTTTCGAGGAAATGACGGTAACTTTCCAAGAGCAAAAGGACGCGTTCTCTGATTGGGAGGGTAAGCTCAATCACATTGGAGCGGGCAAGCCTTTGCCAGAGAGCAGGAGGAAGATAGACCGAGCCAATCCGGTTTGATTCGGCTTCCAGATAGATTGGTCGGTCAGGATCCATGCTGGCAAGTTGGGAGTGGAGGCAGGTCTCAAACCTGCGCTGGGTGGGCTGTGGTCCAACCGACCCGAGTAACGACCCCCGATGGTTGGCCATCTTCTCGAGGTCAATCGTTTGCTGGCCTGCTTCCTCCAGGGCCGCCAGAAGAAGGGTTTTCCCGACCCCTGTGAGGCCGCCAATCACGCGTAATTCCAATGAGGGATGCGCAAGACGGCTGACAAGATCATCCATCACAAACCGCCGATAGGCTTTGTATCCACCCTCAAGAGTTCTTGCTCGCCAACCGACGGACCTGAGTATGGTAGCGACAGCGGAGGAGCGTTGCCCGCCCCGCCAACAGTAAATTAAGGGAGCCCACTTTGGGTCGGTGTTGCGCAAGGGCCCGGAGAGGTAGTTAGCAATTGCCTGACTGACATGGCCAGCACCCAGTCTCCGCCCCTTGAAGGCGCTTTCCTTGTAGAGGGTCCCTACTTCAACGCGTTGTTCGTTGGTCAGGACTGGGAGGTTTCGCGCTCCAGGGAGGTGGTCCTCCGCAAATTCCTGGGGCGTGCGCACGTCGATTACCTCGTCAAAATCGGAGAGGTCAATCGGGAGTGATACAGACTCTAACGGGGTAAGGGACATATTCCGTGGAACGGGAGAGGGGAGGGAGGATCCGAAGAATGATTGTTCCGCCATAATGGCGGCCTGACGTGCCTTTTTTGGGCCTCGCAGTTGCTATTTGGAGAACTCCCCCGTGATGAGAGCAAGGTGTTGGAGTCCGGCACGAGTGAGGGATGCGCGACGACCGGTCCCTGTGAGGCGGGAGAGTGTGAAATACTCGTGTCGGGACTGAGTGGTTCGAATATAGGTAACCAGAGGTTTGGGGACTTCCCGGTGACTTGGTGCGATTGCGAGAGGAAAGCCCGATGCCGTAAAGGAAATCTCCCATGAAGGACTCGGCCGGTGATGCGCTCCCCGTCTGATCCAGGGATAGCGATCCGTAAGCTCAAGTTTTCCACGGCGAGGACAGGTGACCTTGTAGTAGGCAGAGGTGCCGCTAAGGAACTCCGGTATGGTAATGCCGGGTTCCCTTTCATGTCGGAGAAAAAGGTTGGCGATATCGAGGCCCGAGAGATTCATCCCATTATGTAGTCCGTGGCGATTGTCGCTGCCAAATTTCATCTTGTGCCATGCGTCGAACTGGAGGGAGAGAAGGATATTCAATTCGAGGTGAAGATGAGCTCGCTCCCTGTTAATACCCGCACCGGTGTAGCCCATTTGGCCAAGCACGTGTCCAGCGGGAATACGCTGCCCCTCCTTTACCAGAGTGGTGGAAAGGTGGGCATAGAGGCTAAGGAATGGGCCCTCGCCCCAGTCGTGTTCGACGACGATGTATTTCCCGTAATTGCTACCCCCGGCACTTTTTTGAACATAAACAACACGTCCAAGTGCGATAGATCTAACGTTGTCGAGGGGGCGCCCTGCCGAATCCCTCTTTACGGGGCGGATATCGATTCCCTCGTGAAACCGGGTAGAGACTACTCCCTGCTTTGTTCGTCTGAGGGTTCGGACAAAGCCGTAACCTCCGCCCTGCCAGGGCTTGCTTGTTTCGCCCTCAAAGGTGCGATAAACATACATATAGAACTTTTCAGGGTTGCTCTCCAAAAGTGCCCGGTTGTCGGTTGGTAGCTGGAGCGCCAAGCCTTGACCAAGGCAGGATGAGCTCAGGGTGCATGCGAGGACAAGGGCAGAAAGGGAGCGGAAAGGAGCGCAGTTCACTATTTCTTTTTGATTCTCTTTTTCCATGCCCGCGGGTCTTCTCCAATCCGGGGGAGGTGTTGATCGGCCAGCTTGACCTCAGCAAGGGAGATCCATTTCCAAATAACGATCAGCCCATCATTGACGGGCTTGTCGATCACAACCGCGTCACGAACTTGTCCGTTAACTACAGCGAGAAGCAGTTTTCCCTGGTGAGCAGTGCTAAGGTTGCGCAGCCTGTTGGTAGCAGTCTTGCCGAGCTGGAACACAATTCCGTAGGAGTTATTGTCTTCTGCAGGGAAGGACCGGAAGGCGACAACGTCCTTTGTGCTTATGGCCGCACCTTTTTGGAAGATGACCTCCTTGCCTGCAGTCAACTGCTTGAAGACTCGCCTGTCGCCCGGCTCGGCCTGAAGGTGAAAACTTAGATTAAGATCCGGCGCTTTTTTCCCGGCAGCACCGGCAAGGCCGGGGAGCAGGAGGGTGGCGGCGAAAATGGTGAGGAAAGAGCACCGGGGCATGGAGTTACAAAGCAGTTCCCGCCCCGGGACTCAAGAACAACCGGGATAGAGCTTGCCGGTATTAGCCGGCGCAATCGGGTGATTAGCGGATCCTGCATGGAATATTCTCCGACGAATTTTCTCGCTTACTTTCCTGCCGCAGTTCCGGGAAGAAAGCGGTAGTAGACCTCAAGCATGAGCGTTGCAAGCGCAGTCACGTAGACGGGATCGTTCCTGGCTGCGGGGCCGGGTTGGGGTGGTGCAGGCCATGAGCCGTCATTATTCTGCGACTTCAACAGCTGGTCCCGAAACATCTCGTTATACTGAATCCAGCTTTTCCCCCCGTTGTTGATGGCGGCCTGACTGGAATAGTAGTGCTCATAAAGGTTGCAGGGTCCGGCGTCGTAATTGAATTGGGATTTCTTATCGATGTACTTGATGCCCTTTCTGGCATTCGAATTGGCAGCTCCCTTGTGTTGCTGGAAACAGAGGGTGCCAGCTCCCACGAGGGTGGAGTGCCCATCACCAAGTGCTCTGGTTCCCTGGTAGCCAAATCCTCCATCTGCAGCCTGACAGGTTTCGCAATATTTAAGGGCATCGCGGATGCAGCGAGTCAGGTTTCGGAAATCAAGTCCGGTATGTTTGCCAGCCTTGAGCGCCTGCATCTGCCAGGCCGTGATGGACATGTCCCCTCCTCGGTCACCCGCCTCGTCGTATGAGTATTCCCAGCCGCCAGATTTATTCTGGTTGTCGATGACCCACTGAACGCTGGCCTGCACGCTTTCTTTTAAATTGGGGAGGTTGATACTGAGTTGGCTGCAAAACGTATAAGCTTCCGCGAGGGCGTAGGCAGCGATCGCGTGAGAGTAGCACCAGTGCTTGTCCTGCAAATTAGATGCCATGCGGCCTTTGTTCTTCTGACAGTTATCGACAAGGAAGGTTATTGCCCCGGTTACGGTAACTCCAAATTCCACAGAGAGTGGGGTTTCGCAGTGGCCTAGGTAAGCGAGCAGGACTAGTCCTGTGTAGGCTACCTTGGTGCCGCCACCCCACGATCCATCGCCAGCCTGCGTGTCCTTGAAGTAGTGCAAAGCTTTCACGACGGACTCCTCACACTTCTCATTTCCACCGTTCTCTTTCAGGCGTTGAAGGCGGTCCTCAGGTGAGCATCGTTTGCGCATCGTGGCGGGGATATTTCCAAACCCTCCGCCCCCTCCGTCGCCACCGTTTCCCCATCCTTGGCCAAAATCATCTCCACTGCCAAAATCAAGATTAGGCTGAGCCTCTGTCTCCGGGACCGGAACAGCAGTTGGAGATGGCGTGCTGGATGCGATCACCTTGGCCATGGAAGAGCTTGGAGCAGAAGGCTTGCGCTGAATCTGAGGATTGACCTCTTTCTGTTCCATATTCTCTTCCTCGGGAGCACCAGCCTGATAGGCGACGATGGTTGGGGATTTGATGAGAAGATTTGGCAGCAAAATAAATAGCAGGATCAGAATCACGAGGGCCATGATCAGAAGCGCAATCATTACCGAGGTGATGACAGAATTTCTTTTCTGAGCTTGAAGGCGGATCTCGGCTTCCTGGCTGAGTTGGGCGTGAAGACTCATTCTGAGTTAGGAACGGCTAAGCCCTAGAAAAGCTTAGAAAATTTGAGGTGGCAAGATTCGAGAAGGCGAGGACTTGCTGCATACTGGTTATTTTGCGATGAGAGATCATGGATTTAAGGGTGGGAGTAGCAGGAGCGGGGGCCATGGGGCGTAATCATGCAAGAGCTTATGGAGTGCTCGAGGGAGTTCGTCTGGAGGGCGTTTACGATATTGAAATTGAGCGCGCTGAGGCCTTGGTGGCCGAGTTTGGCGGTAAAGCGGTTGACTCGCTTGAGGCTCTCTCAGAGTGCTGCGAAGCGGTCAGCGTGACAGTGCCTACAAATAGGCATGCATTGATCGGTGGCGAGTTGCTGAGGCTTGGGACTCATATTCTTGTGGAGAAGCCGATTGCATCCAGCGAGGAAGAGGCCGAAAAACTTGTTCAGCTTGCTGCGACCACAGGAAAGGTGCTGCAAGTGGGGCACGTAGAGCGCTTCAACCCTGTCCTGAGGCATCTGGAGGACAGACTGGACCGTCCAAAATTTATTGAGGCGCACCGACTTTCTCCTTTCCCCAATCGGAGTTTGGATATCGGGGTAGTGTTAGACCTAATGATCCACGACCTCGAAATCATTCTCCATCTCGTGAACTCTCCCCTCGTTCATATTGACGCGGTGGGTGTTCCGGTGCTCACAAGTCATGAGGACATAGCAAATGCGCGGTTACGCTTTGAGAATGGCTGTGTCGCCAATGTGACTGCCAGCCGAATTAGTCCGGATCGTATGCGAAAAATCCGGGTATTCCAGGAAAACTGTTACCTGTCTCTCGACTATCAGGAGCAAAATGGGAGAGTTTTCTGGACGGATTCGGAAGGCATACAGGTCGAAGAAGTCGAGATTGACCGCTCAGAGCCGTTGCTGGCCGAGCTTAGCGCTTTTGCCGATGCTGTGCGGGGTCGCGAGGGGCCCGCGGTGAGCGGATCTCAAGGTGCCGCAGCCCTGGAGACCGCTTTGTGCATCACCCGTATGATCCATGACGGGGGGTAATGACAGATGGAGCAGGATGTATTGGGCTCAGCTCACTTCACGGTTTGCCGATGGAGCCAACCAGTAGGAAGAATCCAGAAAGGAGGCGTTATCCGTTGTCAGGCAAAGGCTGATCGAAGGGACAGACCTCGGGGTCTACAGGGCTCTCTTCCACAGGGGGAGCAGGTTGAGGGGCGGGCTCGGGTTCTTCAAGGGTTTCTGGTGGAGCCTCCGATTCCGGGACAGCTCTGGTTCCCGCGGCCGAATTAAAAGATTCGTAGTGTTGGTTTAAGCGGTCACCAGTGTCACGCTCTATGACGCGTGCGTCATAGAGCGCCCTGACAAACTCCTTAGCTTGGCTGATTTGCATGTCAGTCGGTTTGCCGCCCTCTCCACGATCGGGAGGGGATATAATCATATTCGGAATGATCCTCTCCGAGCCCGGGGATACACTTGGATCGATGATAAAGCGGATCGTAGCTTTTGAATTAGAGTCCGGTCCCGATTTGATGATTGGAGTCTTTCCGGCCATCAGGTTCCGAAGGTTTTCGCTGTCAGAAAAGATGCCGAGGGTGCGGCAGTGCTGGTAGTTCCGCAGAAGACCTTTGCCGATCAATTCGGCCTGGGGATCAGAAGAGGCATTGCTCCCGGACTCCATTTCCCCAAAAAGGGCTCCCTCGTCATCTCCATGAAAGACCTCCCGAAGGATTTCGTTGGGTTCCTTGTTGAGCTCGGCCTTGATCTTGTGGAGGAGCGCCATTGATTTGAAAAGGGAGGAGGTAGCCTCTGCGTCGTAGGCGGCCTCGAATGAAGTAGTGGGGTGGGCGAGATCCCGCAAATCGCTGACGATCTGTTTCTCCATTTTATGCTTATTCCACGCCTTCAAGGCGACGATGGCGATTGCTACCACAACAGCTCCGGTCACGACATGACGGATAAGATCACCGGGTGAAATTCCCATGAAGGAAGCCTAAGGGTGGTTACGCCCGGAGGCAAGGATCCAGAGTTGCAATTACAAACCGGGGGTCACTTGGCTCGAGGGGCTCTACCAGCGACCAGAAGACCTTGGATCCTTTCGTTTTGGGTCGGTTCAAATTGGTAGTCAGGGAGTCGCTTCTGAAGCGTTCCGAGGTGACCCCTCAGAGGTGAGAAGCCGTCATCTTCGCCGTGCTGAGAAGCCATGAAGGCAAGGATTTGAACGCCCTCATGAAAGAGTCGGCGTGCCTCATCCAAGCGTCCTGACAGCAGGCTCAGGTCCGCAGCCTCACAGAGCCATGCTCCCGAGGAAACCAGTTGAGGAACTCTGGCGGTTCCGGGATGGTAAAGAAGAGCGACTAGTTTCTGAGCATCAGTTCCCAGTAATGTTTGCAGAGGGACTCCGGTCAGTAACTCGCAATGTTCTTCGAGGAATTCCTGCAGGTCGGAGATAATATCCGGCTTTTTTAGCCCGGCGGCCCGCAGGCAGAACTCTACGGTGCGTTCAATTTCACGAAGAATGTAATCTTGTCTTAGCACAGGGATGTGGAGCCTTAGGTGTGATCAGAGGAGTAGATAATTATTCCGCACCCGAATGATAGAAGTTACTGATTTTGTCCTTCCGCCTCCGAAAGTTGATACGAGCCGGTCTTAGGGTCAAGAGTGCCTATTATGAGTGTTATGAGGTGGGTCCTTCGGAGGAGGTGGAATTATGGGGGCAATGGGGCTAGGCCGGCGGGAGTTCAGCTGCGTAGAGGTCTGGACCCCGGGGTGCTGCGCTTGCCACTTGTAATGGATCAGAATCGAGGGATTCTATCAGGAAATGAGATGTCGATTCCACTGGGTGCTCACCAGCCTCCTCATCATGTCCACGCCCTGCCTTCAGGGCTCACCAGTGGTTGGCCCACCTAAAGGGCGTTTGGTTATCATGGGTGGGGGCGGGAAAGAGACGGCCAGCATTTTTGGAAAGTTCGTGAGTCTTGCGGGAGGGCCAGAGGCACGGATTGTGATTATTCCCACCGCGGCTTCCAGCGCGCCGGGCTACGATTACGGCCGGTCCTGGGCTGCCAACCTCGCCCGCGAGAAGCTGAAGGTTGCGGCGGTGAGCGTTCTCCACACCCACCAAAGAGCGGTCGCAGACACCGCGGAATTTGTAAAACCGATCAAAGAGGCAACCGGGGTCTGGTTTGGGGGAGGGAGGCAGTGGAGATTGACCAAGGCCTATGGGGGGACTCGGGCTGAGAGGGAATTCCATCAGCTGTTGGCTCGTGGTGGGGTGATAGGAGGGTCGTCAGCGGGGGCGACCATTCAGGGGTCCTTTTTGGCAAGGGGTGATACCAGCGGCAATACAATCATGATTGGTGACGTGCAGCGTGGATTTGGCTTTATGCGCAATACTGCAATTGATCAGCATTTGATTGCCAGAGGTCGTGAGCGTGATCTCATCAAGGTTCTGGAAGATCCAGCAAAGAAGATGCGCAAGGAGTTTGACCGAGCTGCGTTGCTGGGTATCGGCATCGACGAGGATGTTGCCATTGTGGTGAGTGGGGATCAATTTGAGGTGATCGGCAAAAAAGGCGGGGAAGTGCTCGTGTATGATCCGCGTAAATGGCGTAAAAGGACCCCTGCTGAAGAAAAGTGGGAAACGATTCGAACCGGAGGATCCTTCGACCTCAAGAACCGCAAAATCATCAAGAAGGAGGGGAGTCCAGTTAAGGTGTCTCCGTAACTTCCTGCCCTATGTCCCACGCTATAAATTCTTTGCCCTTCTTCCGTGAAGTGTTCTATCAGGGGGCTGTAGTGCGTATGTGGGTGGGCGATATTCAACAGCATAGGAATTTCCAAGGGGGAACTCATGATTGATTGTTTCAGGGAGTATGAGTCCATTCTTGTCCTGCTGGGGCTGTTATCGGCAGGCTCGGTGGCCATGGCTTTTTTTCTTGCTCCGTGGGCGCTTTCCTTGATCAGCGCGGAATATTTTCTCCCTCATGACAGGGTAGTCCGGCCCCCGGGGTTGCAGCTTCGCCGGTTCGTGATTCTGGGCCTGAGAAACCTGCTGGGAGCTGCCCTTGTTATTCTGGGAGTGGTGCTTCTCGCATTACCAGGTCAAGGGCTTCTCACAATTTTTGCAGGCCTGCTTCTTATGAGTTTTCCTGGGAAAAGATCTCTCGAACTGCGATTGGTTCGCCTGCCATTTGTCCTGAAATCAGTAAACTGGGCAAGAGCGAGACGAGGAAGGGGTCCTCTGCAGCTTCCCTGTTTTGAGGGATCCCACAAAGCCAGTGAGTAACTTTCATACCATCCAAGCCAGTATACCCCGCTTTGAACGAGATGGTCTCAGATATGTGACCGTGAAGAGCGAAGCGCTGGGGCACCGGGCTGACCTTTCAATTTTTCTCCCGGAGGCAGAGGAGCGCAACCTGCCACTTGTGATTCTGTTGCATGGCATTTATAGTTCCCACTGGGGATGGTCCTACTGTGCAGGTGCTCATCGCACTGCCGCGCGGCTGATCGCGGAAGAGGTAATTCCGCCTCTGGTGCTTGCCATGCCAAGCGATGGCTTATGGGGAGATGGCTCTGGTTATTTTGCACACCATGGAAGGGACTTCGATCGCTGGATAGTCGACGAAGTTCCTGTTGCAACCCGGGAGGCTGGTGCGCCTGTTTCTGACAGGTCACCGTGCTTTATCGCGGGGTTGAGCATGGGTGGATTTGGTGCCTTGAGTCTCGGAGCAAGGTTTGGAGAAAAGTTCGGGGCAATCTCCGCTCATTCTTCGGTGACTGACCTTCGTGAGTTGGACAAGGTTGTAGAAGAATCTTTGCTTTCTGGTCCCCGTCCCGAGGGGGATTTCGAGGTCCTGCAGACCCTGATTACAAATCGGGAAAAATTGCCCCCAACCCGCTTTGATTGCGGTCTTGATGATCCCCTCCTGAGCGCTAACCGAGAGTTGCATCGTTCCCTGGAGAAGAGCGGAATAGAGCACGTTTACGAGGAGTTTTCGGGTGGGCACGAATGGTCTTACTGGGAGCGACACCTGGTGGATACTCTGTGTTTCTTTGCAGAGCATCTTCGGTAGTCTGGTGCCCCGGGCTTGCATGGGAAGCTGTTTCGGAGGCCTGGCCGAGCAGCTACGGCTTGCCATGCCGGTTAGATCTCCCTAGAAGCCCCTCCCCATGACTAACGATTCATTGCTCAAAATTCTTCGGCGCAATGGCCGTTCTTCCAGCGCAGATCTCGCCGAGCGTACTTCACTATCTGAAGAGGCGGTAGATGAGCAGATCTCCGCCTGGGAGGCGGATGGAACTGTGCTCGGCTATCAGGCCGTGGTTGATCAGGCCAGGGCGGGGCACGCCTCGGTTGTTGGGATTATCGAGGTAAAGCTTACCCCTGAGAGGGAGGGCGGATTCGACAGGCTTGCCAGTCGTATCGCCAAGTTCGAGCAGGTCCTGAGCTGCTACCTGATGAGTGGAGCCTATGATCTGCTGCTGGTGGTGGAGGGTGAGGATCTCATGGAGGTTGCGAGATTTGTATCAGAGAAGCTCAGCACGATGGAGGGAGTGCTCTCAACGGCTACCCACTTCCGGTTGAAAACCTATAAGGAGAATGGTTTCGCCTTTGGGGGTGATGAAGATCCAGAGCGGTTGCCTGTGGCGCCCTAGGAGGAATGGACTACCTCTCGAAAATATCGCGGCAGGTAGCCGCCGTGCCGCGGTCTGGGATCCGCGATTTCTTCGAGCTCGTACAGGGGCGGGACGAGGTGATTTCTCTTGGGGTCGGGGAGCCGGATTACGCGGCGCCCTGGCATATACGGGAAGCTGCAATTTACTCGTTGGAGCGGGGTAATACCTCCTACACTTCTAACCTCGGGCTGATGTCCCTGAGACGAAAGATCGCAAGCTACGTCGAAGGGCTTTTCGATGTGAGCTACGACCCCTCCTCGGAGATACTCGTGACGGTAGGGGTCTCTGAAGCCCTCGACCTCGCCCTGAGAGCTCTTCTCAACCCCGGTGATGAGGTGATCTATCACGAGCCCTGTTACGTGAGTTACATGCCTGGCGTCTTGTTGGCTCACGGTGTGCCGGTAGCGGTCCCGACGAGCAGGAAGGACGACTTCGCGTTGAAGCCAGAGGCCCTCGCAGCAGCTCTGACGCCAAACTCGCGCGTTCTCATGCTGAATTTCCCCACAAATCCTACCGGAGGAGTAGTGAGCTCGGAAGACCTCGAGGGAATCGCAAGGCTTTGCGTTGAACGGGATTTGATTGTCATTAGTGACGAGATCTACAGCGAGCTACGCTATGACGACAGTCGGCACCAATCGATTGCGGCTCTGCCTGGAATGCGTGAGCGGACGATCCTCCTGCATGGGTTCTCCAAGGCTTTCGCGATGACAGGTTTTCGGCTTGGCTATGCCTGTGCTCCAGAGCCGCTAACGGAGGCAATGATGAAAATTCATCAATATTCGATGTTGTGTGCGCCGATCACAAGCCAGGCGGCAGCTCTTGAGGCGTTGGAGAATGGAGCTTCCTCAGTTGAGAGGATGCGGGCCAGTTATCACGAGCGGCGGGATTTCATCGTGAGGCGGTTGAATGAAATTGGGCTGGAGTGCCACTCCCCGGGGGGAGCGTTCTATGTATTCCCTGATATTCGTGGATTAGGGTTGAGTAGTCGGGATTTCGCCATGGGTCTGCTCGAAGCAGAGAACGTAGCGGCTGTCCCCGGCGACGCATTTGGTCCCAGCGGTGAAGGGTTCCTCCGGTGCTGTTATGCCACTGCCTTTGATCAGCTCAGGGAAGCGCTGGATCGGATGGAACGTTTTGTCGCCACCCTTGCTCATCCATGAGCCTCGCAAGGTTTAGACGAGATCGTACGCTGGCTCATGTTGTGCCTCTGGTGGTTTTCATGCTGGCAGGTGGGCTCCTGACTATTGTGACAGGTTCGCTGGATGGCCTGTTTCGTGATCACATTTACCTGTCATGGTGGCGGCGCTACCCTGAGCATTGGATTTATCCGATCCAGACGCTGATCGCGGGAGGGCTTCTTGTCCTATGGTGGCGGCACTATGAATTGCGCTGGGAGCCTCGCAAATTCCTGTTCGGTGCCCTGCTCGGTGTGGTTGGGATCGGGATCTGGATTTTACCTACCCAGCTTTATGATTGGTGGGGGCTGAAAGAGGCGGAACCTGGCGGATGGAAGCAGGCGCTGGGTATTCTCCCACGCCGGGAAGGGTTTGATCCCGACATATTTGAAAGCTCGGCAGCATGGTGGACAGCGACAATTTTTCGGATGTTGCGGGCCGTGGTTGTCGTCTCCTTGGTGGAGGAATTGCTCTGGAGGGGATTCCTGATGCGTTTTCTGCTCAATCCTGATGGCGATTACTGGTCGAAGCCCTTCGGAGAGCCTTCATGGAAAAGCTACTTCATCGTAACTGCTCTGGTCGTCTTTATTCATGGCCCCGCTGACTGGGCGGCGGCTTTTGTCTGGGGCACCTTGATGTATGGGTGCGCAGTGTGGACAAGAAGCCTTGGAGCATGTGTGGTGATGCATGCGGTAGCAAATTTTCTGATGGGATGGTATGCTCTTTCGTTTGGTAAGTATGGGCTCTGGTAAGGCCGGTTTCTCCAGACGGGTTGACCGCAGGATCAAATCGCGGTTTCCAAGTCCGCTTAGGAGTGCCATATTGGTGCATCCGTCGTCGGATCAATAAAGGGGCGGCAATACAGATGAAGGTCGGACTGGCGCAGATCAATAGTACGGTGGGCGATTTCCCGGCGAATGCAAAACGCATTATCGCCGCCTACCGGGAGGCCCTTGACGAGGGTGCAGAGCTTGTCCTCGTGCCAGAGATGGCTCTGGTGGGTTATCCGCCAAGGGATTTGGTCTTTAAATCAGGGTTTGTGGATAAATGTCTGCAGGCGCTGGATTATCTGAAGGGAGAGATAGGAGATGTCCCGCTGGTGGTTGGCTACGTTGATCACAATGGGAACAATGGTCCGGGAAAACCATTCAGGAATGCAGCGGCCTTCCTGGTAGGAGGGGAGATCAAGTCCAAGGTCTTTAAGACCCTTCTGCCGACCTATGATATTTTTGACGAGCGGCGCTATTTCGAGCCATCTGACCAGTGCCAGCCGGTGGAATGGGGTGGATACCGAATTGGAATTACGATCTGTGAGGATATCTGGACCGAGGACTTTCTCCACCGTCCGCTCTACAAGCGGGATCCGATCAATGAGCTAAAGGAGAAGGGTGCGGACCTTATTCTGAATCTGAGTGCATCTCCCTACCATGTGGGCAAAGGTGGAGTACGGCGGGAGCTTCTTGGAGAATTGGCCAAAAAGACGGAGTTGCCACTCGTGTATTGCAACTCCGTTGGTGCAAACGATCAGCTGATATTCGATGGAGGCTCGCTCGTAATGAGCTCCGACGGATTGCCCTGTGAGGAGATGGCCTCCTTCGCTGAGCAGATTAAAGTTGTTGAGATCTTGCCGGAGTCAGCCTCCCGTTCTGCAGTGCGGTCGGAAGGAAAGAGTCTTCACCCAGACGAGGAGGTGTTTCGGGCGCTCGTGCTAGGGGTGCGCGATTACATCCACAAATGTGGCTTCGAGACAGCCTGCATCGGATTGAGTGGGGGGATTGACTCTGCCCTAACCGCAGCCGTAGCAGTTGAGGCAATTGGAGCAGAGAATGTGATGGGGATCACGATGCCGAGTCCTTATTCTTCTGGTGGGAGTGTCGATGACTCACTGTCTCTTGCTACGAACCTGGGTATTCGTTGTGAGACGGTGCCTATTGCAGAGTCCTTCGAGGCGGTCAGGGGAGCGCTGGCACCCTTATTCGGAGATCTTCCAGAGGATGTGACTGAAGAAAACATGCAGGCCAGAATTCGAGGGCTCTACCTGATGTCGCTCTCGAACAAGTTCAATCATCTTCTCCTTACCACGGGGAATAAAAGTGAGCTCGCAGTTGGCTACTGCACCATCTACGGAGACATGTGTGGTGGTCTTGCGGTAATTAGTGATCTCCCGAAGACGCGGGTGTTTAGTGTTGCTCGCTGGTTGAATAGAGATCGAGAGATTATCCCATGGAATACGATCCAAAAGCCTCCCAGTGCCGAACTTCGCCCGGACCAGAAAGATGAAGATACTCTCCCGGCCTACGAGATTCTCGATGAGATTCTCGAATTATACGTCGAAAAGCAGCTTTCGTCGGAGGAGATCATTGAGATTCATGGGTTTGAGGAGAAAACCGTGCTGTGGGTTCAACGTCAGGTGGACCTCAATGAGTGGAAAAGACACCAGGCTGCTCCGGGGCTGAGGGTAACTTCGAAGGCTTTTGGGATTGGAAGGAGGATCCCTATCGTCCAAAAATTCGGAAGGTGAGCAGCGTGTCAGATCAGGACCAGCTAAGTTATGAGGACGCCATGAGGGTTCTCGGGTACGAGCCGGGTGCAATCGTTTCGCCTCATCTCCCGTTATTTAGAAAGGTTGCCAGTAAGCTGGAGGACCTGGTGAGCACGACCAAAGATGAACATCTGCGGGAAAATTTTCGCGATGAGTTGAACCGTTTGAACGAGGCTCTTCGTGTGGTCGGAGCGGAGCGTGATCGCGAGCGACCCTTGAGGGGATCGGGGATGAGGCTCAGGCTTGCACTGGCGCTTCTCGCTGTAGCGGTCCTAGTTTCTGCCGCCTGGTATGGTAACAAGAGGATCGAAGAGGGAGGCTATTTGCGTGACCGGGAAGGCATCGCAAACCTTGAAGCGATGGCGCGGCTGGCCGAGGAAAGCAGGGACTGGAGTGGTGCGGAGGCAGTATATGCAGAATTGAATGATCTTATTCCTGATTCAGAAAAGGTCAGGGCGGGTTTGGCTCGTGTTGCCGATGGCAGAGCAGAAGCTCGTAAACAGAAGCTGGGGTTCCTTGTGGGATCGATCCGTGCTGCCGTGGAAGGGCGGAGCTGGGAAGAGGCGGAGCAACTACTTGGAGACCTTCGCAAAATGGAGGTTGGTCATCCTGAGATAGGGAGCTTCATCAAGGTCATTCAGGCTGGGCGGGTGAGTGACCGCATTGCCGGGTTGCTGGAACAGGCGGAAGAGGCTCTCAAGGAAGAGCAGTGGGTAGTTCTGGCAGATCATACCGCCAAGCTGGAGACGATTTCTCCTGATCATCAGCATCTGGCTCGTTTCAAGGCTGCTACAGCAGAGGGTATGAGAGTCTTGGAGGAGCGTCGGGTGCGGGCTCGGGAGTTGTATGATAAGGCCCTCGCCCTAGACGACGGCAAGTTTTCTGAGCCTGCACTCGAGACCTTGCGCGAGGCAATTCGATTGGATAACCGGAAGGATTACCAGGATCTCTACAATAAGATTTCTGCCTACACGCGGCTTCTGAAGGTGCCAGAAGATTATTCGACTATTACTGAGGCGCTTGCTGCAGCCCGGTCCAACGATAAGATTCGGCTTGGGGAAGGGGTTTTTACCGAGGCCCTGTCCTTGAATGTGAAGGTGGATATTGAAGGAGCAGGTTCAGGCAAATCGATCATTCAGTGTGAGGCTGAGAAAGCCAGTGTTCTGCTTTCTACAAAGGAGGCAGGTGGCAGCAGGGTGGCGGCCTTAACTCTCCGGCAGACCGGAATCTCTCTTGCGGCAGAGCGCTACCCGGTAGCGCTTGCGGATGGAGCCAAACTTGTGCTGGAAGACTGCTTAATCGAGGGGGGTGCGGGTCATGGAGTTGCCGTTATTAATGGAGGATCGGCGAGCCTCCGGGATGTCAGGGTCCTGAAATGTGGATGGGATGGGCTGGCAGTGAATGGAGACGGAAGTGTTGCGGATGCAGTGGACTGCCGATTTGATTCAAATTTCCACCATGGGATCGATGCCTGGGGAGGGGGGCGAGTNACGGTGAAGTCATCCCGGGCGACCAAGAANGGTCTTGCGGGTGTAGTCATCATGTCCCGTGGGGTGCGGTCGGAACTGGTTCAGTGCACGATCGACCGGAATCGGGAAGTAGGGGTCAGCATTTCGAATGGGACCATCGCGGTCCTCAGGTCTAACCGAGTGGAGGAGAATCTTCTAGGGGGGGTCATGATTGAAGGAGAAGGGACAACCGCCGGGATGGAAGGGAACGTGACTGAAAGAAACTCGAAATTTGGAATCATGGCAGACCGGAGGTCTACTATTGAGCCCTTCCGTGAAAACGAGACGAAGGAAAATATTGGAGAGCAGTTGATGCTCAGGGCCGTCATGCCTGAGGAAGTAGTNCAGCCGCCACCAATGCTGGATGTGTCGGGTGGTAAGTTTCTTGAGCGAGGGCCCGAGATACCAAAATGAGGGGGTCCGGAGGGTGGAGGCTGAAGGCTCATGTCGCGGGTGCGGTGCTGGTCCTCCGGTCTTCCTTGATGATGAGAGTCGCCGCGGGTTGGGTGTGCATGGCGATTTTGGGCCTCGGCACCTCTTCCTGTGCTCCCCGCGGTAAGGCTCTTCCTGTTGTTGTCACCCGCCCGGTTGCAAGAGCGCTCCCGGTTGCAAGAGCGCTCCCGGCAAGGCCGTCAGACCGCGAGTTGAACGCTTTTTACCTGAATGCGGTGTCCGACCTGCAACGATTAAATACAGAAATGAACGCAGCGAATAAGGTGCGCGATTTCGAGGTGGTCAGCAAGAAGGCCCTGGAGGGTCTTTTGAAGGCTCGGGCGACCCGTCAGGTTGTCGAGCAGGTGAGAGATGAGGCTTTACGGCGAGATCGCCTCGCGGCCATCGATTTGACGATCAAGGATCTTGAAAGGCTCGTGGCAATTACCAGTCAACAGTGAAGGGAGCTCGCTGAGTGGGATTTAAATCTGAAGCCCGGCGATGAGGTCTGTGAAATAGGCAGCTCCGGATTCAAGGTCTGCGACGCGTATGAATTCGTCCTTGGTATGGGCCTGTTTAATTGATCCAGGACCAAGGCAAATGGCGGGTAGTCCCCCCGCGTTAAGATGGGCAGCATCGGAGAACCAAGGAGCTCCGACGAGGGTTGAGCAAGGATGAATGGATCGAATCCGGCTGAGCCACGGGTGGTCTGCCGGTAGCTCCATGGGGGGGTTGTCTGCGGAAACTGTGATGTCAACTGGAAGGCTTTTGTCGGCAAGAAAACTCGCCAGCATTTCAGTAGCAGTTCCCGTTTGGGACAGAGAGGGAGGATAACGAATGTCGAGCTGGGTGGTCGCATGATCGGGGATGATATTAGCTCGGGTTCCTCCCTGAATGATCCCCACGTTAAGAGTTGCCGGTCCAAGAACGGGATGGGTAAATCCCGCGAGGAGAGGCTTCAATTCCTGGTCGAGGATGGTAATCGAATCTACGATCTTGAGAATCGCGTTTTCCCCTGCCTCGGGCTGAGAGGAGTGTCCGGAAATTCCAGTGGCCTCCAAGGTGGCCCAGAGAGATCCCTTGGTGACATGAACGATGTCTAGCTCAGTAGGTTCGCCGGCGATCGCGAAATCGTATTCGTGGGCGTGGTTTCTTGCGAAGTGCTTGGAGCCAAACTGGTCAGACTCCTCACTCATGAAAGCCACGAAGTCCACAGCAACGGGAAGGTCGGCGAGACGGTCGTGATTGCTGAGAAGGCCCCAGATCATGGAGGCCATTGGCCCCTTGGTGTCGGAGGATCCGCGGCCCCAGATCTTTTGGTCATGAAGTGCGCCTCCGAATGGGTCGATGGTCATTCCACCTACTCCGACTGTGTCGAGGTGCGGNCCGAGGAGAATTCGAGGTCTGGAGTCGTTGGGGGGACCCGGGCTTCGGGCGATCAGATTGGGGCGTCCGGCCTCTATCTCCTCCGCAGTAACGCTAAAACCCCGGTCTCCAAGAAAGTTTCCGAGCCATTCGGCGATCTCTCCCTCTCCGCACTGTTCTGTCCCGGGATCCCCATCAGGATTGACGGAGGGAATGCGGATGAGGCTTTGAAGAAGGTCGGTGACAGAGTTCACCGCACTGTTGAATCATAACCCNAAGCGTCTGTCCGGTGTTTTCGCGCGATGGATGGTTGCCTGATCGACCTTTTCACTGCTCTCAGAGTGAAAGTTGTAGAGAATTGCGGAGGAAACGCTTTCGTCCCTGAAGACTGTGGGTGAAGGTGACTCCTGAAATGAGCGCAGGCTATTCAGATCAACTGGCCGCAAGGTCCGCGGAAACGGGTTCTAATCTTTGTGTCGGTCTTGACCCGAGAATCGAGCAGCACGGTGATGACATCATCGAGGTAGAGCGTTTCCTGGACGATGTGATTGAGCAGACTTTGCCGAAGACCGCCTGTTATAAGCCGAACAGTGCTTACTTCGAGGCAATGGGTCCCGAGGGTCTGATGATGTTGAAGCGGGTTCTNGGCCGAATCCCTGAGGGCGTGCCGGTGATTCTTGATGCCAAGCGGAGCGACATTGGCGAAACTCAGCGCCGTTACGCTGAAGCCTGTTTTGAGGGATTCGGGGCGGATGCGGTGACAATCAATCCCTTTATGGGCTACGATTCTCTGGAGCCGTTTCTCGATTACGAGGGGAAGGGGATCTATCTTCTGGCAGTCACCTCGAACCCGGGCAGTGCGGATTTGCAGCGCCGTGAATGTAATGGAGTAAAGATCTTTGAGCTTGTGGGCCAATTTGCCAGTCGGGCCGGTGAGGAGGGACGAGAAACCGATGTAGGTCTTGTCGTGGGATTGACCAATGCGGGGACAGATGTTCTGGCAGTCCTGCCAGATGTGCCTCTACTAATTCCGGGTCTGGGAGCGCAGGGGGGAAACCTCTCTGCTCTGCGGGGCTCTGGGAGAAAGGCCCCAAATGTAGTCAATGTTTCCCGCGGAGTTATTTATGGAAAAGAGGGCTCGCCCGCGGAATTAGCAGATCGCTTTGCCGGGCAAATCACAGAGGCCCTGGAGCAGGGAGCTTAGATCGGTTCTTGAGCTGCGGGNGGCTTGCACGAGCTGCACACCGGGCAGTCTGGGCGACGCTGGATGGCAATCTTACGGAAATCCATGGATCGCCCGTCGAAGATTAGTATCCTGTTCGTCAGGAGCTCGCCGAATCCTGCGAGGAGTTTAAGTCCCTCAAGCGCAGCGAGATTGGCCATGGTTGCCGAGACCGCGCCAATCACCGGAAATTCGCGTTTCCATCCCGGCGGAACCTCGGGATAAAGGCAGGCAAGGCAAGGAGTTTGCCCCGGAATAATGGTGGTGAGCTGTCCCTCCATTTCAAACATCGCAGCATCCACAAGCGGTTTCTGCTGTCGCACGCACTCTCGGTTCAGGAGAAGGCGCTCTTCGAAGAGAGGTGCGCAGTCAAAAATGAGGTCAGCTCCCGAAACAAGCCCTCTGACATTCTCCTCAGTGACGTTCTCTCCACAGGTCTCGATTTCAATCCGGGGATTCAGTTCAAGCAATCGCCTGCGACAGGATTCGATACGGGGTTTTCCCAGTTGATCATGAGTCTGGAGGACTTGGCGATTAAGGTCGCTAGCCTTGGTGTTTCCTCCATGAGCAAGGATGAGTTTCCCAAGTCCTGCTGCAGCTAAGGACTGGGCGAGGGGACCTCCCAGTCCGCCAACCCGAGTGACAAGCGCGGTGGAGTTCTTTAGTTTCTGCTGACCGGTCTCCCCGAGGCCGTTGACCCAGATCTGCCACTCGTAGATGGCACGCTCTCTGTCGGTGAGTTCCATGGTGTGGTTCTTATCCTCCCGACATGGGAGGAAGGAGACTCAGTGCGTCACCGTCTTTGAGGAGATCCCGGGTTGCTGGCTCGATGGTCTGATCATTATGAATTGCCATTACGCTGCGGCGGAGTTGCAGAGCCTCAGAGCCCTCGGAAAGCACCAATCGAAGGCTATCCGAAGCTCCGTCGAGGAGAACTGGGACAATTTCATCCACGGAAGAGCCGTCCGCTACATTGAGGACGATCTCGTCTGATGGAGACAGCTGGCGGGCTTGGCCGAGGAGTTGGACCGTAATTTTCACCTGAGAGAAGAAGGATAGGAGTCTCTGAGGGCCATGAAAAGTCTGCAACATGGCCAATTCTGGGAATGAGGTGTTGAGGAGGTCGCGGGAGCAGCGCAAGGTAGCCCCTCGACAGTCCAGTGCCATCCATGAAGATTTGCCATACCCTCGCTATTTTTTGCATGCTTTTGCTTCCTCTCAACGGTGAGGTAGAGCTCTCTGCAGACGTTGTCCGCGGCTCTGGGGTGCAAGGAGGGTTAGTGGTGCATGTGGGGGCTTCAAACTCTGAGGCAACAGCTGCCCTGCGGTTGAATGA
Source organism: Roseibacillus sp. (assembly GCA_002729275.1). Taxonomy (GTDB): domain Bacteria; phylum Verrucomicrobiota; class Verrucomicrobiia; order Verrucomicrobiales; family Akkermansiaceae; genus Roseibacillus_B. Next base: position 40,255 of record PBTP01000086.1, read on the forward strand.
CCGTTTCATGGTTCAAGGGCTTAGTGTTGACGCCGAGGCCGTAGAAAAGGCGCGGTACGCACTCCATGCAAAAGGGTTGTATGGGCCTGTTTCTATGGAGCATTTTGATGGGCAGTCGCTCCCCTACATTGAGAACTTCGTGAATCTCATTGTTGCAGACGATCAGGAGGAGGTTAGCGAAAAGGAGCTGCTACGGGTGCTGGTCCCGGAGGGGATCGCTTTAATTCGTCGTGACGGAGGATGGCAGAAGCTGGTGAAGCCACGTCCAGAGGAGATCGATGATTGGACCCATTATTTCCACAATCCTTCTGGTAATGCGGTGGCCCAGGACAGCGTGGTTGGCCCACCTCGGCGCCTGCAATGGGTTGGGAGCCCCCGGTGGTCACGACATCATGACCGGATGGCTTCCATGAGTGCCCTCGTGTCCGGGGGTGGCAGGATGTTCTATATTATGGATGAGGGCTCGAGGGTCTCCATTCAGTTGCCGTCCAGTTGGCAGCTTATCGCGCGAGATGCCTTTAATGGAGCGGTGCTCTGGAAAAGGCCAATCACGAAATGGCATAGTCAGCTTTGGCCCCTTAAGAGCGGGCCCAGTCAGCTGGCACGGCGCCTTGTTGTTGACGGAAACCGCCTTTTTGTCACCCGGAGTATTACGGGGCCGGTGGAGAATATTGACGCGGGCACTGGGGAAACGAGGGGGATTTTCAAGGGCTCGGAGAGGGCCGAGGAAATTGTTCATCATGAAGGGCTGCTTTTCGCATTAGTCAGGGAAGGCAAGTCGGAATTGGAAGACTACGTGCCCAAGCATAATACGGGCGATCAGGCCAGGGTCCGGGGTGAGTTCGTCTGGAATGCTAAACCGCGGACTATTCGTGTCTATGACGCTGAAAGCGGGGAGTTTCTCTGGGAGAAGGAGGACAAGATTTCGCCTCTAAGCCTCTCGGTGGCAGGAGATGTTCTAGTGTATCATGATGGTGAAAATGTGGCCTGCCTCGACCGGAGGACCGGCGAACAGCTCTGGAGGAGTGAGAGGGCAGGTCGGAGAACACTGATTCCATTCAATTTTGCTCCTCGTCTGGTCCTCTACAAGGATGTGGTTCTCTATGCGGGAGGAGACAACAAGATGCAGAGTTACGATCTGAAAACGGGGAAGAGGCTCTGGGAGGCGACCCATGACCCTTCAGGCTATCAGTCCCCGCAGGACCTGCTGGTTGTGGCGGGTCTCGTATGGTCAGCTCCATTGACCAGTGGCGGTCATAGCGGGGTCTACACCGGACGGGACCCCCGGACCGGAGAGGTGAAAAAGCAATTCCCCCCGAACGTGAAGACCTACTGGTTTCATCACCGATGCTACATCGCTAAGGCGACGGAGCGCTTCCTGATCCCGTCCCGGACAGGAATCGAGTTTGTGGATTTCGACAAGGAGGACTGGGACATCAACCACTGGGTCAGGGGCGGCTGCCTTTATGGGATCATGCCAGCAAACGGCCTGACCTACGCTCCGCCTCATAACTGTGCGTGTTATCCGGAGGCTAAGTTGTATGGATTCAATGCTCTTGCTCCGGCCTCGAAAACCTTCCAGCTTCCGGCAAAGATTCCGGAGGAGGGAAGATTGACCGAGGGGCCGGTGTTCGGCGAGCCGGTGGATGAAGTGGACGCAGGAGTGGGCGACTGGCCGACATTTCGAGGTAACGTTCAGCGAAGTGGGGCGTCTGCGAAGGGGCTCGTCGGTAACCTTGATGAAAGCTGGAACGCGGAGCTCGGTGGGCGACTGAGTGCCCTTACAATTGTGAAAGACAAGGTCTATGTCGCGCAAATTGACCAGCACACCCTGCATGCTCTGTCCTCTTCAACTGGAGAAAAGCAGTGGAAGTTCATGGCTGGAGCCCGCATCGACTCACCCCCTGCTTACTGGAAGGGACGGCTGGTCTTTGGTTCCGCAGACGGTAGCGTCTATTGTCTCCGGGCAAAGGATGGAGCCCTGATCTGGAAGTTCCGGGCAGCACCAGTGGACCGGCGTCTCATGGCGTTTGAGCAAATTGAAAGCGTCTGGCCCGTGCATGGGACGGTACTCGTCGAGGATGGAGTTGCCTCCTTTGTCGCGGGACGTTCCACCTTTCTCGACCACGGGCTTCGTTACCTCCAGCTTGATGTGAAAACAGGCAGAAAGCTAATGGAGCGTCTGATGGATCACCGGGACCCGGAAACCGGGGGTGATATCCAGAATCGGCTTCAAACTTTGCAGATGCAGGTTGGGCTTCCAGATATTCTCAGCAGTGATGGCGAGCATACGTATCTTCGTTCCCAGAAAATCGATAAGAAGACCGGGGACCGCCTCGAGGTGGGTCCGATTTCTGGAAATGCAGCGGCACAAGGGGGAGCTCAGAAAGGCAAGGGCACCCATCTTTTTGCTCCCATGGGATTCCTGGATGACACCTATTTTCACCGGGCTTATTGGGTCTTTGGAAAGAATTTTGCGGGTGGACACAACGGATACTACCAGGCCGGGAAGTATGCGCCTGCCGGCCGCATGTTGGTGTTCAACGAGGACAAGGTTTATGGCTTTGGCCGCGATCCCAAGTATCTTCGCTGGACGACTACCATTGAGCATCAGCTCTTTGGCGCGCCAAGGGAGATTCCTGATGCACCCCAGCCCGCTGCCGGGGGGAGCCGGAGTCGGTCCGGTGCGCTGGTCGGATTCAAACCCCGGAAGAGCATGGATCCGACGGGTAAGCCAGTGACCGTCGAGTGCTGGGTATTCCCTGACGGCCCTGGTGGGGTGATTCTTGCCCATGGGGGCCCTTTGAATGGCTACGCGGTGACCTTGAAAAAGCGGGTGCCAAGCTTTCAAGTTCGGTCTGAAGAAAAGCTGACTATAATTTCGGGAAAGGCACCGCTGAAAAAGGGTTGGAGCCACTTGGCGGCGGTCCTGGGTGCGGATAAATCAATGCGCCTTTTTGTGAACGGGTCGCTGGTTTCCGAAGGAAAAGCTTCGGGTTTGGTGGCGCAAACCCCGGTTCAGGGTTTGGACCTGGCGATGGATTCCGGGTCCTCGGTGGGGGAATACCGGATGGATTATGTCTACACCGGGCTGCTGGACGAATTGCGAGTATCCTTCCGGGAGCTGGGCGCAGCGGAGATCAAAAGGAATCACCAGGATCCACTCAAGGCTCGCGCGAGCAACGTAAAGGCCGTGCTGGCCCTCTCCTTCGATACGCCCAGCGCCAAGGATGAATCCCCGGCTAAAAACGATGGCACCTTGTCTGGCGTGGAGGTGGGAAAAGGTCGCCAAGGGAAGGCCATCTGGTTCCGCAAGGGCAAGAAAAAGCCCGGTGGAAACCAGAGAAGTAGTGGCTCCTTCGTTCAGAGGGACTGGGATCGTCAGGTGCCACTCTTTGCTCAGGGTATGGTGCTTGCTGGAGATACCCTGCTGGTTGCCGGTCCGCCAGACATCATGGATGAGGAATACACTTTTGAACGAATCATGGAAGAGGACAAGGAAGTCGAGCGAGTTCTGAAAAGTCAGGATGAAGCGCTGAAGGGTGCCGCAGGTGGAAAGTTGCTGTCGGTTTCCGTATCCAGTGGGGACCAGAATGAAGAGCTTAAGCTGGACGCGCTTCCGGTCTGGGATGGGATGGCAGTTGCTGATGGTAGCCTCTTTGTGGCGACCAAGGACGGGAAGGTTCATCGGTTTGGACGAAAGTAGAGATAGGCATGCGTATTAAGAGAGTTTTCAGGCTGTGGCTCATGATCTTCGGACTTGGCGGAGGGCTTGCTCTTGCCTGTACTGTTCCAGTATTTCGCTACGCTCTGGATCATTGGCCTCCTGACGCTTATCGCTTGGAGGCCCCAGCAGGCTGGTTGAAAAGTAATGCTGGGGAGCGTTTTCAAAAATTAATCGAAGAGAGCGGGGCTCAGGTGGAGATGCATCCTCTTGAGCAGGAGGGAGTACCTTCCCGGTTGCTTATGCCCGAAAACGGGGGGGAGGTCTGGAGTGGAGAGCTTGATGAAACGGCATCAATGCTTCTGGTCTCTCCCGCGCGCTCAGAGCTCGTGCGACGAATCCTTGCAGGGGAGTCGATGGTGTGGGTGATGGTGCGGAGTGGGAATGAAAGCGCTGATAAAATTTTGGAAGAGCGCCTTAGAAGTCGCCTCGAGTATCTTCAGAGCGTCGCTGCTATTCCGGAACAGGATCCCACTGACCCGATCAACAAGCTCGGACCCGGCCCAGCCTTGAAGGTAGAGTTCTCGTGCTTGTCGGTATCGCTCGATGATCCGGAAGAACAGGTGTTCCTTCGAATGCTGGCGGGGCCAAAGACAGAGCTGCTGGAAAATGAAATGCCGTTTGGAGCAGTTGTCTTTGGACGGGGAAGGGTTCTTGGGGCCTGGCCAACGGATGATCTCGAGGATGAGGGAATTGATGAGGTCTCTCTCTTCTTGCTCGGAGCCTGTTCTTGCCGGGTCAAATTCCAGAATCCTGGATGGGACCTGGCCCTCGCCGTAAATTGGGATGAGGCCTTGCTGGGAGCCCAGATGGAGGCCGATCGGGGAAATCAGAACGCGTCTGATGATGATGCGCGAGTGGCTTCTAAGGAGGGTCTGGAAGCCGATCCCGCGCCAGAGTTTGTCAGAATAGAGGCTGATTCGAGTTTCGGAGAAGAAGAGGCGCCGTCCTCTTCCCGGGTTTCGGGCAGGACGGGGCGTATGATAGGCGTTCTGGTGGCGGGGCTGGGCGTCCTGTTGTGTTTCTTTACTCTCTCGGCGCGCGCGGAGTCGAAAGGGAGTTGATTCGATCCACTTATCCGCCGAAGACTATCCCCGCCCCGCTAGATGAAGACGCTAATTGGAATTCTCATAACCCTCGTTCTTCTTGGAGTTGCGCTAGTCTGGACCTACCGGAAGGATCGGAAGAGCACCGCTACTGCGCGCGTGGTCACTGTCTATTGTGCTGCAGGAATGAAAAAGCCGGCAGAGGCCATCGCCGCGGATTATCGGGAGGAATATGGAGTGCAGGTCAATTTTCAGTTTGGTGGTACGGTCGCGCTCCTGAGTCAGATCGAGAACGCTCCCAGGGGGGATCTTTTCATCGCTGCCGATGAACACGCAATAGGGCTCGCCCGGAAAAAGGACCTCATCGAGGAGACCCTCCCTCTGGCCCACCAGTATCCTGTGATCGCAGTGCAGGCTGGTAATCCAAAGAATGTCCTTGGCTTTGAGGATCTCTTCCGGGATGACCTGCGCGTTGCGGTGGGCAACAAGGAAACCGCAAGTATTGGAAAGGCGACCAGGGCGGTATTGGGAGAACGGTGGGAGGAGCTTCTCGCAAAAGTAGCGGTAACTAAAACCACCGTAATGGAGCTCGCTGCTGATCTTTCCTTCGGCGCGGTGGATGCCGCCGTGATCTGGAACTCAACGGTCCCCCAGTTCAATAAGCTGGAAGCGGTAGAGGTGGATCATTTTACGGCGCACAAGGATAAGGTCACTGTATCGGTGCTCAAGGCCTCCGGGGCGTCAGCCTCTGCGCTCAAATTTGCACGCTACCTTAATGCCCCTGGGAAGGGGAGTGCGGTATTTTCCGAGATGAAGTTTGAAGCCATAGCGGGAGACGAGTGGGCCGAGAAACCTGTTCTGGTTCTTTATAGTGGAGGGGTCAACCGACCAGCTGTTAGTGAAACTCTGAAGGAGTTTGCCAAGCGCGAAGGAGTCACCGTTGATACGATGTTCAACGGGTGTGGGGTTCTATGCGCAGCCATGCAGGCCATGAATGACGCCTCCAATCCACGCTTTCCTGATGCCTATTACGCCTGTGACCTCTGTTTTGTGCCACCGGTTGAGGAAAGCTTCCCTGAGGCAGTCATGCTGACCCAGACCGTCATCGGCATTGCCGTTCCCAAGGGTAACCCCAAGAACATCCGGACTCTGGCAGATCTTGGAGGGCCTGAACTCAAGGTGGGCATTAATAACGCCCAGCAGTCGACCTTGGGTTTCATGACGGCTGGAATGTTGAAGCAGTCTGCCCTGGAGGAGGCGGTTCGGCGTAATGTGCGAGCGGAAGTGCCGACAGCTGACCTTCTGATCAATCAGATTCGGACCGGAAGTCTTGATGCGGTGGTGGTTTACGAGGTGAATTACAAGCTGGCAGAGGAGTATCTGGATTTCATCAGGATTGATCACGAGGGAGCGAGGGCGGTGCAGCCCTTCGCGGTGCGGGTGGATTCCCCCCGCAGGCTTCTCGGGGCGCGACTCCTTGCCTTTATGCAGAAGAATCGTGCTCGGTTTGAAGCGAGCGGATTTGCCTGGATTGAGGACCAGGAGCCGGTGAAAAGCTCTGAGCTGGAAATTCCGCCGTGGCTTCTGAAGCCTCAGAAACCGTAGGCATGAGTCGACTGGTGAAATTCCTGAAGGCTCCATGGCATTTCATGTTACGCCTGAGGCGTGATCCTAATGCTCGCTTCTGGTTCCTGATCTCTCTGGCGACCGCCGGGTATGTCCTTTTTATCGTCGCGATGCTGGTCGCTACCGCGGTGCACAGCACTCCCGGGGATCTGCTCAGTGCCCTCCAGTCACGGGAGATCCAGCACTCTATCTATCTCAGTCTTCTAACCTGCTCTCTCACGGCACTGCTTTCCCTCCTGACGGCAGTGCCGATTGGCTACCTTCTGGCCCGCCGGAAATTCTTTGGAAAAGCGCTCGTAGAGTCCATTCTCGATATCCCGATAGTATTGCCTCCGATGGTGATTGGGCTCTGTCTTCTGATCCTCTTCCAGACTCGGATGGGTGGGTTTGTGGATTCTGTGATTCCCTTCACCTACACTGTGTTCGGGGTGGTGCTCGCCCAGTTTGTGATTGGGGTAGCCTTCGCTATTCGGACNATGCGNGGCACCTTTGACCAGNTGTCNCAGCGNCCNGAGGATGTAGCNATGACNNTNGGNTGTAGCAGGGGAGGNGCNTTGTGGAGAGTGACTCTTCCTGCGGCCGGTAAAGGTATGGTGGCCGCGGCCAGTGTGGCATGGGCTCGNAGTCTTGGGGAATTTGGTCCGGTTCTTGTCTTTGCCGGGGCAACCCGGATGAAGACGGAGGTCNTGCCGACTACGGTCTGGCTTGAGCTGAGCGTGGGTAATCTGGAGGGCGCAATAGGAGTAAGTTTGTTGATGGTCTTCTTCGCGATGATCGTACTGGTCGCAATGAGAATGGCGGGGGAGCGCTGGTAACAACGGGAGGAACCATGATTGAACTGCAGAATGTCTCCTGGAAAGTCGACCAGTTTGCGCTCGAAGGCGTAAGTTGTCGGATTCCTGACGGCAGATATGCCGTCCTCATGGGAGCTACGGGATGCGGTAAGACCACAGTGTTAGAAATCATCTGTGGTTTGCGGCAGCCGGATCAAGGGGTCGTGCTGGTAGCTGATGTGGAGGTTACCAGGATGCTCCCTAGCGAGCGCCAGATCGGATATGTTCCTCAGGATGGGGCCCTTTTCCCCACCATGACGGTAGCCGAGCAGATTGGTTTCGGATTGCAGGTTCGCCGGGAAGGGAAGGAGCGAGTGGAAGAGGTGGTTTCCCGTCTGGCGGAGGATCTTGGGGTTGCCCACCTTTTGGAGCGAGCGATTCATGGTCTTTCTGGAGGAGAGCGGCAACGAGTGGCCCTTGGGCGAGCCCTTGCGATTGAGCCGAGAGTGCTTCTCCTCGATGAGCCGATCTCGGCTCTCGATGAAGACATGCGCGACGATATGATGGCCCTTCTCAAGAGGGTTCAGGTGAAGCACGCAATTACTGTTCTCCATGTGACGCACAGCAGTCAGGAGGCCGAGCAACTCGCTGACTGCGTCCTGCGAATGGAGGGTGGCTCGATTGTGAACCGAGATTTGCAGAGCTGAGGAGCACTCCTACTGGAAATATTCTATCCCGCTCTCGAAGAGCGGCTGGTGTTTCTCTCCTGGTATGTTCCGGCCGACATTCGTGCCGCGACGCTCGGAGTGGGCCATCTTGCCAAGAACCCGGCCACAGGGGCTGGTGATCCCCTCAATCGCGAAAAGAGACCCGTTAGGATTGTGAGAAATGTCCATTCCGGGAGTTCCCTCTGGATCGCAATATTGAGTTGCGATCTGGCCTCTGGTGGAGAGTTCGAGGATCTGCTCGAAAGAGGCGTAAAACTTACCCTCACCATGAGATACCGGGATGCGATGGAGGTCATCGACCTCGCAGCGGCTGAGCCAGGGCGAGAGATTGGAGGCGATCCGAGTGGTCACATAGCAGGAGACATGGCGCCCGATATCGTTGAAGGTGAGAGTGGGGGCATCAGGTTCGGGATCCCGGATCTCGCCATAAGGCACGAGGCCGGTCTTAATCAAGGCTTGGAAGCCATTACAGATTCCGAGGGCCAGCCCATCCCGTTCGGTCAGGAGTTCCATCACCGCATCACGGACGACTGGACTACGTAGGACCGTGGCAATGAATTTGCCGGATCCGTCCGGTTCATCACCGGCGCTGAATCCGCCCGGTATGAAAAGGATTTGGGCTCTCCGGATGGCTGAGGCAAGGGCCTGCAGGGATTCATCTACGGCCTGGGAGGTGAGATTTCGAAAAACGAGGATTTCCGCTTCTCCTCCTGCGTCCCGGATCGAGCGGGCAGAGTCATACTCTGAGTTGGTCCCCGGGAAGGTAGGGATGATTGCGAGGGGCCGTGCTGCTCCGCTTTTCGGGGGGGCAATCCGGGGTCCTTCACGGTAACGGAAGGTTTCCATCGTCTGGTGAGGCGAGTCTGCCTGGGTGCGATAGATCTCCTCGAGAGGGGATTGCCATTTTTGAAGCAAGTCACTAATAGGCAATGACTCGGATCCTATATCTATGCTTGGAGAAGAGTGAGTTTTCCCAATAGGGAGCGCGCCTTCCACCTCCAAGGGCTGGCTAGATTCGACCAGGAAGGAGGCGTAGCGCTCGTGGAACAGCTCGGAAGCTTTGGTCGGATCGTCAGCTCGAAACCCGATTTCGTTTCCGGCGGCCATCCGAACCAGTCCTACGGCAAGTCCACCTTCTCCGAGGCTGTGCATGGAAAGGATCTCTCCAGTGGAGGAGAGGTTATGGAGTTGCTTGGCAATGCGCTTGAGGGCCTCAAAATCGGGGCGCAGGTGGGTGTCACGAGGGACACTGACAAGTGAAACGATGCTCTCGGTCCTCTTAAATTCCGGGGAGATGGTGGTGCTACATTTAGCTGGGGCAACCGCGAAGGAGACCAGGGTGGGAGGGACATCAAGGTCGTTAAAGGAACCCGACATGCTGTCCTTGCCCCCGATGGCAGCTAATCGGAGGGCGTTTTGCACATGGTAGGCTCCGAGGAGAGCGCTGAAGGGCTTACCCCAGCGTGTGGGGTCGTCGTGGAGCTTCTCGAAATACTCCTGCAAGGTGAGGCGGATATCGGAAAGCTGGCCTCCGGTGGATACAATCCTGCAAACGGATTCGGTGACGGCGTAAATCGCTCCGTGGTAAGGGCTCCAGCTTGCAATCCGGGGGTTGAAGCCCCAGCTCATCAGGGTGCAGGTATCGGTTTCCCCCTTCAGCAGGGGGATCTTGCAG
>PBTP01000087.1 GCA_002729275.1 Roseibacillus sp.
TGTCACAGCTGGGGCTTGTGTGGTTCTGGAATCTCGGTTTCAGTAGTGGCAGACATGTACTCTTCCTTCAGGGTCCGCTCTGTTTCGTTTCGCACGCGTTGGATGCAAACCCGTTTTCCCTTTCAGTATGGGATAGCCTCAATGACCGAGCTGCCACACGTGTTTGGGGTGATGGAGGGAGAGTCTCAGGGGGCTGGATGGCTGGGTCTTGCCTCGGAGGGACTTCCGCCCAAATGGTTCACNAAGGATCCAGANACTCGTTTNGAGNANGATCTNCCTGCNATGGTAGAGNGNATCCGGAATGCNGCGGATCTTGCGGANAACTCCGCCTANGATTCCGTCTTTTCTGCCTGGCACTCNCTCTATNAGCAGCAGGACTGNTGGGCGCNGGANCAGGGGTGCCCTCCGCTGCTGGCTCACCTGGGAACATCGTTTGTNGAGAGAATGCTNATNGATGGGTTCTGNCGNANTNCGGGNNTGAGTTTTNTGGATGCGGTGCATTCGAATGCTCTGGNAATNGACCTCGGGAGGATTCATCCCGAGCTGGCCGGCACAGAGCCCAGTGACTGGCTGCNTGCNCCGGGGNAATCCATNATCGCCCGNCANACNGTGGGNCTNGGNGANCCTCTNCGGGNGGGTGATNTNNCAGAGGGAGAACGCATTAGCGATGGATTGCCTCACGCTCTGCTCGATGCCGCGGTGCAATACGGGCTNACCCATTTCAAGATAAAGATCTGTGGNAATCTTGAAGTCGACGTTCCGCGNCTGCGTGCTGTGGNGGCGGTGATTTCGGAAGNGAGTCCNNGCTTCCGTTACACCCTCGATGGNAACGAACAATACCGGNACATCGAGACTTTCCGGANCCATTGGGAAACGTATCAGGNGGATCCAGACCTCGCNATCCTGTTCGAGGACAACAGGCTGCTCTTTGTCGAGCANCCCCTGCATCGTGACGTAGCCCTCGAGGAGGGAGTTCGGGATGAGTTGGCGGNCTGGNTCGGNGCGCCGCCNATGATCATCGACGAGTCGGACGGNGAACTGAGCTGCCTNAGNAGAGCCATTGCGTTAGGTTACNGGGGNACCAGTCANAAGAACTGNAAGGGGGTGATCAAGGGNCTCGCCAATCGCTGCCTGATCGAGTGGCATCGTCGGCATCATCCNGAGGAGGGCCCTTGGCTAATGAGNGGAGAAGACCTTGCNAANGTGGGNCCGGTGGCCCTGCTCAATGACCTCGCAGTAATGTCAGTTCTTGGAGTCGAGGACGTGGAGCGTAACGGGCACCATTACTTTGCGGGGNTGAGCATGTATCCCNGNGAANTGCAGGANATGGTGNGNGGNAGGCATCCNGACCTTTATGAAATGCGNCCNGAGGGCTACGCGTCCCTGCGGATTNAGAGNGGCNCGGTNTCCACGAGNTCGCTNGGGGANACTCCTTTNGGNCATGGGNTGGACCTNACNCCCGGGGTGTTGGNNCTCCTCGGAGANGACGGGTTNCCNGNGCTGGATTGAGGATACGTNGCCTCTNTGNCCCGGGGGNATCAGGANATCTCCATGACGAGCTTNCCGAANTGCCCGGATGNNTCCATCGAGGAAATGAGAGAGGCGCCCTCANCNANTGNTGAAATGGAGTGGATCACCGGTTTCAGCTCGTGCGTTTTCACAAAGGAGATCATCTCTGCGAAGTCGGAGGGNGATCCCATCGTAGACCCGATGAGCTGAAGCTGATTCCAGAAATGGTAGCGAATAGGGAAGGCCACTGATGGCCCCGCAGTCCCCCCGTAGCTCACTACGCGTCCCCCAGGCCGAACCAGCGGAAGGAGGTCCCCGAAATTTTCTCCAGCGGCCCCATCGAGGATCATGTCCACTCGCCCATGTTCAGAGAGAAACGTATCGGACCATTGTTCATCTGTGTAGTTTGCCCCGGATGAGGCCCCAAGCGTGATCGCTTGGGAAATCTTGTGTTCGCAGGATGAACTGACGAAGACTCGTGCGCCGGCGGCTTGTGCCATTTTCAGGGCGACGGTAGCCACCCCTCCACCGATGCCGGTGATCATGATGGACTCTTCAGGCTTGAGTTTACCTTGCGAGAAAAGAGCCCGATAGGCGGTCAGGCCAGCGAGGGGCAAAGCTGCCGCTTCATGAGGAGTCAGGTGGGAAGGTTTCTCCGTGATCTGCTGCACGGGGACCGAGATGTATTCGGCGAAGGTGCCATTATCGGGCATGCCTAGAATACGGAAATCCGGCCCCTGGACGAGTTGCTCTGAACCCCACTGGAGGCCTGGGTTGATCAGGACCTCCTTGCCCACGAGGGAGGAGTCTACCCCTTCTCCTGCTTTTTCCACGATTCCGGCTCCATCGGAGCCCAGAACGCAGGGAGCCTCAATGTTCGGATAGCCGCCTCTGGTGATCCAGAAATCTCTCCTGTTCAAGGCAGCTGCCGCGAGTCGGACCAGAACGTCTCCCGGAGTCGGGAGGGGATCATTGGTTTCCCTAAATTCAATGGTGCCGTCGACAGAGGCAAGAACGAGAGCTTTCACGGACGGGAGACTCTTACCTATTCGGGATCGTTACAAGAGTGCATCCAAGAGAAGGTTGATTCAATCATCACGGTATTGAGATGACGGAAATTCTCAGGAAGAGTCGCTCATAAGGAGCCATAGTGATGCTGGCCTTGCGAATCCCGCTCGAGTTCCCGGAGAGCACAGCAACATCGCCAAGCGGGGTCCAAGTGACCAGGTCCGTGGAAAATTCCACGTTGCTACGAACGTCACTTAAGAGGGGGTTACGCGGGAAAGTGAGGGTCAGCTCACCGCCCTCTACTGCTGGTGAGGGCGCGAGCGAGGCGTCAGCAAGGAGAGGGTTCAGCCCAAGGGCATACTCCACGATATTGAGGAATCCATCGAGGTCGAAGTCTTCCAGCTCACTCGACCCGGGAGGGGACCCCGGACCAAAAGTCAGCTCGCGAAAGTCAGCATATGAAATTTCCGATGCTCCGGTGCCGGGAGAGGGGTCTTCTCCGGTCCAGCTGGAGGAAAAATTGCCAAAGAGAGAGGAGTCAACCCGGTGTAGTGAGCCCCCGTTGCCGGCCGGGCCGGTCGGCCAGGGAGCGGTGGCGACATAGCGCACCTCATCTTCAGTGACCTGCGGGTAGAGCTCGAGGGCCGTCGCAGGTGGGGTGCCAGGTCGCTGCAGGCGCACGGTGCCTTGGTCATTACGGAGAGGTCCGTCGCTCCATGGGCCAAGGAGAGGAACGCCTGCTCCTATGCCATAGTGAGAGCGGAAGTTTGTTGAGCTTATCAGGTCAGTTACCGGGTCAAAGCCAACCACAAGGATAGTTTCTCCCGTGTTGATTGAATGGTCTGCGGTGAAATCGAAATCAACGCCGCCCCGTATTCTCCAATTGGCCAGATTCTCAATGGCCGGTCCGGGATTGAAGAGTTCGACATACTCGAAGCTGTCCTCCGGAGTTGCCACCGGATGATACATCACTTCCGAAATGATCACCGGGCCGACTTGAGGAGGGGCATTCATTGAGCCGAAGGTGGTCGCAGTCATGCTGACCAGAGTTGCGCTTCCTCCGCCATTGGGCCATCGACCCAGCGCCTCGCTGGAACGCGCGGCGGCGAATTCTACGACGTCTACAAACTTGAGAAGGTGGCCTTGGGCGTTGCCCTCGAGCAGCCAGACCTTGTCGCCCTGTGCAGAAAGTGCGAAGGGTTCTCCCCTCGTATAGGCTCCCTTGGTGCCGTGATTGTCGATGAAAGCAGCGGGGATCGTAAAGCTGTCAGGGCCGGCGGCCGTTACCTCGAAGGTGCCGTTATAGGCTCCGGTTCCAGCATACCCGGAGATGGTAATGACATCGCCGGTTGATAGACCATGGCTGGGCCTGAAAACGGTGGTAGGAGCGGTTGCATCGCTACCGCCATACGAGGAAATGCTGAGATCCTCGGAGGCATTAAAATCGTTCTCGTCCCAAGTCATGTAGCCCCCGGCCGGAATCCTCCCGGTGGGAATACGAAACTTCCGGTAGTTGCCACTGGCATCGGAGAGATACCAGTTCATGACCTCAATCGAGCTGATCGTCGTGTTGTGGAGTTCGATCCGGTCGAGAGCGGGCAAGTCCGTGTTGGTGAGGACTTCATTGATGACAATGCGCCCGTCGGGGCCCGCCCCAGAGGCCCCCGGGGAGCCATTGTATTCGCTGCTGGAGCGCCAGTTCTCGGAATTATCGTAGTCCGACGCAGGGTCGATGACTTCAAGCGAGGATCCGATTCCGTCGGCCCGCCCGGGCCAGGTTCCCCTGTCATCGTAGACAAAATCCTGAATGCTGCTGCCGTCCGATGTCACCAGAGAAATGCGCTCACCTCCATTGTTGAGGGTCCCGGAATACTGCCCTGCNACGGGGAGCCCCGTGCCNTAGCGCGTTTCAAATCCCTCGAGGTCGGCGACAATGACGACGTATCCAGCTGGCTGGAGGTTGATGACGGGAAAGGTGAAGGCGACCCCGTCTGTGACCTGCACGCCGTCCAGAGTGACTGCGCTGTCGCTGACATTGCAGATCTCGATGAATTCAAAATCTCCACCCCGGTAAAGGCGAGGAATTGAGAGGTTGGCACCGTCGCTCGCTTCCAGAGCACTGGGGGGGAGCGCGTTGTAATTAATTTCGGTGATGCGCAGATCGGAGCTGGTGGCGCGGCGCTCGAGGTAAAAGAAGGCTTCGCTAATTGGGGACCAGGAATCGCCACCTCCCACCCGCGCTCTCATGCGAACCAATCCACTGGAGGGCAACGTGATTTGCCCGGAGAGGAGAATGGNCCCGGGGGAGAGGTTTCCGCCTTCGAGGCGAGGGTCCGTGCCGTCCGTGGTGTAGTAGATCGAGCCCGAGGATGCAGTGGCGGAGAGTGTTCCGCCGGTGGGAATGTCGCCGCCGTGCTGGGNCCCGCCGCTCACCGTGAAAAGGGGAGGCTGAATGNTCCCGAGGTAGGTGTCTGAGCTTCCCGAGAAACGCCGTGATCGCCAGGTGCTGATGATTCGGTCGGTGCGATTGGTTCCTGAGGTCGGAAACCAGGATCCGAGTACGCCATTACTTGGGCTTGTTCCGGGTCCCCCAGGTGTGCCGTAAACCGCTCGAGTCCAGTTTTCATCACGTGTGTAGTTACCATTGGATCCTCCTCCNCTGCGATCGTCGCCCCAGCGAGCAGATTCGCAGATGATCGCGGTATCAATCTGGTCGGCATACTTTTGAAAGCGGTTACGGTTTGCCAGATTAGTGAGAGCACCTCCATGGAACAGGTGTTTGTAGGCACGATCGGCAAAGCGAACTCTGAATTCCCGAAATCGCTCGAGGTCATCAAAGATGAGTGCCCCGTCCAGAGCTCCGCTGTTGCTGGGGGCGCTGGTATTGGTTTCGTCCTCCAGAATGCGTTCGGTATCCCAGCAGTAAAAGCGCCACGGGGCATTGGCAGCGCCTCCGCCTGCGGCACGCCAGTTGTCATTGTTTTTCAGGTCGGCGTTGCGGCCAAAATATTCGGCGATNACAAAGTCGATGTAATTGTCCACATCGATGACCCTCTGAATCCGGGCCCAAGTGGTCCGCGTATTGGCGACGAGCGACTTCATGGAGTTGAAGGAGCTCGACTCTTCCGAGGTCAGTCGACCTGGATTCAAGCCGAGAACTTCGTCGTCCTCAAAGCCGTTGTAGGCTGCGTAATGGTCGTTCTCGAGACGCTCGTGNAGATTGTAAACGCCCCAGTAAAGGCCGTTGAGATACAAGTGCACGAAGTGACCCTGCCCCCCGTCGGCATTGCCCATTTCGATCATGCAATCACGCGCCCACTGGTCGCGGATCATAGTTGCCCGGGCCCGCTGCCCGCTGTTGCTGTGGTGCCATGAGTTNTTNTACATGGCCCGAAGGTGGATGCTGTCAAAGGTGGTAACGTTNGTANCCTCGAAGACCGGGTAGTTCAGCTTTCCAGGTCCATAGGAGTCGCGGAAGCGCAGNCTGAGAGAGTGCTTGATTGACGAGCCGGGGTTGCGGCTGGCACCACCCTGAAGCTTGCATCCGCAGTCGATCTGGAACCCCCCTTCAATATTAACGCCATCGTTGGTGGGGTCGGGATGAAAATATTCGGCAGAGACCGAAGCCTCGATACTGCGATTCTGAGTGTCGACGTAGATCCCGTTTGGACCAAAGAAATCGTCCTCTTCTCCGGTGACCGAGAGAGTTGGAATGTCCCGCAATCCTCTCTGTAGGCGGGCAGAATACTGCCGTGAACGGGTGATCTGGGTGTCCATGTCGTAGTCTGCCCTCGGTTCGCCTCCCCAGCTTGTCGGATAGCCGGAAGGCCGGGTTTGGCTGGCGACATCGTTGGGAAAGATGTAGGTTTGGGTAGCCACGTTGGTGGATTTAAATTCTACTTTGTGAGCCATGGCGCGAACTACCTGCGTCCCGGTAATACTAATTGGTTCACTGTAGATCAGACCCCGGTTGGGCGATGGGGGCGAGCCATCGAGGGTGTAGCGGATTTCTGCTCCGTCGGTAACGGTGGACAACTGTAATTGGATCGGTTCGGCAAAGAATCCGCGGTCGACGCTGAACATGGGGGCTTCCACGAATCCAGCGAAGGATTCTCCGTTCTGTGCGCCNGGGGTAGGACTNGAGAAGAAGCCGGGTTCTCCAGTCGCGGGGTTTGTGATCTGGACCGCGGTCAGCTCCGGGGAAATCAGCATATCCGAACTGTTCAGCCCATCGTTCA
This sequence comes from Roseibacillus sp., assembly GCA_002729275.1. Classification (GTDB taxonomy): domain Bacteria; phylum Verrucomicrobiota; class Verrucomicrobiia; order Verrucomicrobiales; family Akkermansiaceae; genus Roseibacillus_B. The sequence continues at coordinate 6,756 of PBTP01000087.1, forward strand.
AGCCATGTAGCGCAAGGATGTTCGTTCCGTTTCTCAGAAGCTGTATGCGGTTGCCCAAGTCGAAGGACTGATACACCAGTGCCTCGCTATCAGAATGGTTGGAAGTGGCCTCTGAGTCGTAGGAGAGATCTCCCTCGGCGGGAGAGTTCGCGGATTCAATGAGCTCTCCGTTGAGATACGCCGCGAAGCCATCGTCATACTTCATGCGGAGGGACAACTCCGAGACTGAGGATGCCTCTGCGAGCTCAAAAGGTATCCGGAGGTAGAGACTGGTATTGACTCCGTTCAGTTGCTTCCCGAGGTCACCCCCGGCACCAAACTCGGGAACGTAGGCGCTGTCCTCGTCATACCCAACGCCGATCGCTACCTCGAGCCATCCAGAGTCATCGAAGGGNAATTCAGTCCANGAAGTTCCGAGGGCAGCATCGGGAGCAGTTGGAATNCGGACCGTNGCCTGGGTGTTTTGAGAGAGGAGGGTAGTGNAGGTAGAGGTGCCCGACTGCATCAGGCCATAGGAAACATTCTCTCTCTGGCGTGGCAGGGCATCAATCCGACCAAAATCCGAGACTACCGAGATGCCGTCTGGGGCAATGAGGCCGAGATACTCTCCCCGGCTATCGATCTTAAAGTTGGTGTGAAGTTGTCCACCGGGGTCTCTCCGGTCCTTTCCTGAGGCGAACACGACAAGAAACTGACGCGGTTCCAACTGGAGCGACGGGAAAGGCCATTTGTTTAAAGAGGAAGGGTTGTCCGTGAGATAGTAGCCTCCCAGATCGACCACCTGGGAACCGGAGTTAAAGACTTCGATCCAGTCTGAAGAGTCTCCATCGCTATCGAGTAGCCCGTTATTGTTCTCGGCAAGAAACTCGCTGATATAGAGGCGGGCGGAAGCTGGCGATATCATCAGAATTCCGATGGCGAGCAGCCAGATTACCTGAGTGGATCGGCGAAAAGAGGACATGGGGATTCGGTCTGGAGTGACTGGGCACAATAAGTCCCGGAGACGCAAAGGGCACCCCAAATCTCAATAGAATCAAAGAAGTTTGTAACCCGGTTATGCGAAGCGGTCTGTCTGATTTATTAGCTCAGTCGCAAAGGGTGGAATCTACTTCAGGGGGTAAAAGCCGCTATTGGGAGACTAGAATCGGGAGTTGTAGAGAAGGCTCTGATTTATTAGTATTGTGACGCGTGCGACACTTAGGGGCTGACAAAGCCCTTCTCCCGGTGGCGCAACCTTCACCCCTTCCTTTCAGTCAACAGTGAGCTTAAGCAGGACTGAGTATAAATTCTGGATCGACGCTGAGCAGTATTGCCAGTGGAAGGAGGAGATTTCCCAGCGCTTAGCTGTGGACCAGAATCCCGGGAATTCTGGAGACTATCCAATTCTCTCCCAGTATTACGATACTGCTGAGCGTGACTGCTACTGGGAGAAGCAACGGGGATTTCAGAGTCGGCGCAAGATCCGGTTACGGATCTATGGGTCAGAGACTGCCAAGATCCCCCCTGCGGGTTTTCTGGAAGTAAAACATAAGTTGCAGGGGCTTGGGGTGAAGCGCCGTCTTCCCATGTCTATAGAAGCCGCCCAGAACTTTGGCCTCGGCGACGACGATGTCCTGAGGGGAATGTATGATCAGGTGGGCCGGTCGGGTCGTATCATCATCGATGAAGTTCTGGGGATGCGCGCGGCGGGTCACAATCCATCCATGCAGATTCGCTACGATCGCAACGCCTTTAGTTCTCCGGACGGCAAGTTGAGAATTACGTTTGATAACCTNCTGCGGTGTCGTCCTGAATTCCCCAAGTTGCTTCCTGATGATCAGGATTTCAGCAAATTTATCATCGCTGAGGGAGAGTCCATCATGGAGGTCAAATCGATCGGGGCGGTCCCCTACTGGCTACGACAGCGGGCTGGTGAAACCGGATTGAGTCGTCGCAGCTTCAGTAAGTATTGTACTTCGCTGGAAAAACATGATCCGGTTCTCGGGTCCCAGCTCAGGCAGGCAAGGCAGCGACAGGAATCTGCTGCCTGAATCTAATTTTTTAATTCAATGAACTCCCTCGCATTTATTACCGACACCTACGAGACCGTCCGGGAACAACTCGGCTTCGACCTGATCACCCCCGGATTCGTTGAGGTGATTTTCGCACTCGGGGTAAGCTTCGGGCTCAACCTCATCATTGGAACACTCTACAAGGCTACCTATCGAGGAACTCGATATTCTCAGGACTACGTTCACACCTTGGTGATTGTAGGGACGGTGACGACCATTCTCATCCTTGTGGTGGGCAGTCATCCCAACGCACAGGCGATTGGTTTCGGGATGTTCGCGGCTTTCGCGATGATCCGCTTTCGTCGTAATCTGGGGCAGGCCAGAGATCTCGCNTTCATCCTCTTTTCGATGATGACCGGGATGGTTGTGGGCGCCAGGCTTTACCCCACAGCGGCTGCGACGACGATTGTGATGGTGGCGGCCATTTACGTTNTGTCGAAAAAAGAGGCGTTTGCCCCGAAAAGGGCCTCTCACCAGCTCAGAATCCGGGTGAATAACGATATTCAATACGATGAGGCATTTTACCCTATTTTTGAGGAATTCGCGGACGCTACCGAGCTTATTAGTGTGGAATCCATTCAAGCGGGCATGATGACAGAGCTGCGATGGGGCATTCTTTTGAAAACAGGAGTGGAAATTTCCGATTTTATGGAGAAACTGCAGGTTGCGTCAGGTAACAACCGCGTCATCCTGACCTCTACCCAGCGGAGCTTCGACAGATANAAATCAATGGAACCNAAATGTCATCGCAGAGNCAGAGGAGGGTTTACTCTCCTCGAGCTNCTTGTTGCCATGGCGATAGTNATCGTGCTGGCTGCGATTTCATTCCAAGTGTTCACGAACATGGTNCAAGGGGCCAATCTTACCCGGGCGACGCAGAAGATCAAAGACCTCGGTCAGGCTTTCGTTGACTACACCACCGATCATGGAGGGCGGCTTCCNCTGGAAAANGCCGACGTCCCTGAAATTTCGGCCGATGCAGAAGATTGGGCGGTGGCAGCCAGCGTGGAGGCTGAAGAGGCGTGGTACAATGTTCTGCCCGAAAGAATGGGTTACCGTTCAGTGGCTCAGTTGGGTCAAGATAATGCCCCGCTGGCCTTTTANGATACNGCCTACCCTGTCTTTGTTGGAGCGGCTCCCTACGCGAAAAGCGAAAAAAAGCTGGAGCGGCCCTACTTTGCAATGGGGATGAATAGTCGACTGCAGAGACGATCTCTCGATGGATACAAGGACCCAGGGACTCTGGCCTCGATTCAGCAGCCTGCTAATACCGTGATATTCCTCGAGCGGGGATTACCCAGAGANAAGCAGCACTCCAAGGCCCAGAGAAAGTTCAACGGCTCTCCCAAGGCCAACCCACGGGCCTTCGCAACGCGGCATAACCAGAAGGGAGTCCTCCTTTTCGTCGATGGACACACGGAGGTTCGCCGGGTGCCCGAAGTGATTAAGCCCTCCGGGGAAATCATNACGCCTGGNGAGCAGGGCTCGGGGGTTTCNATCATCTGGACCAGAGATCCCGATGATGATCCNAATGTGGAACCTGNTGGGGAGTAGGGAGAAGTCAGCAGTCGCCGCAGGGCTCAGCATTTGACAGCCTGCCCCTTGGCCAAAAGGGACACTGCCCATCTTTCTCGGTGTTGAGAATAGCTAGAGGGGCTTTATTTGCCGGATTTGGGCCGAAAATCGGTAAGGTTTGATGCAAATGTGGTCAGGATCCTCTCATCGGGTTAGGTTTTGAGTTCGGAAGGCCGATAAAATTTGGCGATTTTTGAGCGGATTTTCCAATTTGGGCAGGTAAGCTACCCGCGTTTGCTATTCCCTGAACGGGGGCAAGCGATCCACAAGACCCTTATATTTCGCCTTGGTATGAGCCTTCACGCCCAACTTAGCCCTGAAGCCGAAGCACGCTTGGACGCGCAGCGGAGAAACTCTGTCGTCACAAGTGTAGTGATCGCCCTTCTGGTGATCGCCCTCGTGGTCCTCGTTCTCCTCTTCATCCTTCTGCCCAGCCTCATGATCAAATCCCCTACTATTGTGGCCTACCAGGCTGGGGCTCCTGAGGAGGACACCATGGATCAGAAGGAAGTGAATCCGCAGATTCAGAGAAAGCCCTCTGCGCCCTCATCATCGATGGCCAAGGTGATTGCTTCGACGACTCCGTCGCCTACCGCAGTGCCTGTTCCGGAGACGGAAGCGCAACCGAATCTCGATTTTGGTAGTGGTGATGATTTCGGAGAAGGATGGGGGAATGGTGGTGACGGCGGTGGAGGAGGATTCGGGAATATTCCTGCCGTGATGAGGAAGCGGTGCTCTCCGGAGGACCGTATGCAGCGTTTGAAAGAGAATGGTGGCACCGAACAATGCGAGACCGCCGTGGTGAAAGCTTTGGATTGGCTTCAGACTACTCAGGCCGCCGACGGCTCATGGGGTGGTGGTTATAAGGTTGCCTACACCGGGCTGGCCCTTCTGGCATACCTCGGGCATTGCGAGACGCCCCTCTCAGAAAAATACGGAGAAACGGTGACAAATGCGATCACCTATCTTGTCAACCAGAGTGCCAAGAACAAGGGCCGTCTGGGGGCTGACCTGCAGTCGAACCAGTGGGTCTACGAACATGGGATTGCAACCTATGCTATTGCGGAGGCCTACACTTTCTGTAGCCAGCTTGGGGTGAATCTTCCCGGTCTGAAGGAAGCGGTTCAGCTGGGGGGACAAACGATCATTGATGGACAAAACGCGGCAGGAGGTTGGACCTATCGGTTTGCGGAAGATCGTCGGAACGACAGCTCCGTCATGGGATGGTGCCTGCAAGCTCTCAAGGCCTGTAAGCATACCGGGATTGAGTTCCGGAACATGGCCAAGTGCGTGCGCGATGGTCTCGATGCCTTCGCCTCTAACCAACACGCAAGCGGCGCGATCGGGTACACGGGTCCGAATATCAGGGGTGATGGAACTACTCTCTCCGGCGCGGGTGCACTTTGCTTCCAGCTGTGGGGTAAGGAAGCGCACTCGGTTCCCCGCAAGGCGTGCAAGGTAATTAACAAGAACATCAAGTTCGACTGGAAGGGTAAAGACACCGATCTCTACGGACATTACTATGCCTCTCAGGCCATGATTAATTACGGCGGCAGGTTCTGGAAGGAGTATAACGAGCTGTTCCGGGATAAAACCCTCGCAGCCCAGAACGGGGACGGATCGTGGCCTCTGCCTGCGAACACTGCGCACGGATTGGGCAATGTGCACTACATCACCTGTCTGACGACCCTGATGCTCGAAGTCTATTACCGGTTCCTTCCCGGAACGGCACAGTAGTCACGGTCGGATCTGTAGGAGNATGGGGNTGATCTGCCGAGGCGGGTTCCTTTGACGAAGGCTCGCGAGANTGTGGTTCCGAGGCACGATCTANAAAGCTNCTTCCAAGAAGATCCTGGTAAGGTAGCGATGTGGATCGGGCTACCGCCGGGCCCAGTTGAAACGTTCTCGTTGCTTCACTTAGATAAGTGAGGGGTGGGAGCAGGTGCCCACGGAAGAAAGGTAAGCTTTGTGCAGAAGGGAGATGCCGGAAGCCCGGCGCGGTTATAGAGGTTCGGGTTTTCCGGAGCTCCTTGACATGCGTAGCGCACAGCGATGGGNTGNCTGACNNATTTTGATTNGGCCACGACCTCTTCGCTTTCAATCTCGGCGNTGGCCGGATGCCAGACTCCATCTGCTCCTGCTATTTCAAAGTGTTGGAGATNTGTAGCCGGAGTTTCGGTGACNGGCCCGGCCCCCTCTTTTCGCGCGACCATCAGACCGCCTCCAAGGAAGTCGAATTGGATGCGAATAGTCTTACCTTCGACCTGTGCCGATTTGAAAAGTGGGCCTCCGCATACCGTCGAGGAATTACCATATTGCCGGGAAAGAGGCCACCGAGCGAGCCGCTCTCCTACATCAATTTTGTTAGAGGGGTGAATATCATTGTCGCGGAGGTCAATGGTCACAGCCATACCGGTTTGGGGGGTAGAGAGACTCAGACGCTGCTCTTCTCGTAGGCGGATCCAACCGAATGCCTCGTCTCGGTAGGCAGGAAGCTGGACGAAGTAGAACGGCAACTGTTGGTTTCCGAATGCCTTGCGCCAGCCATTCACGAGAGCTTCCATCTTAAACCTGTAGTTGCGTGGATCTTCCCCCTTGCCGGCATTTGATTCTCCCTGGTACCAGATTGCCCCGGCAACGGCATAGGGTGCAACTGGGGCGATCCTGCTATTAAAGATACGCCCAGGCATTCCCGCGGTGTTGCGGATAATCACCCCTCCCTCCAAGGCCCTCACTTCTTCCAGCTTATTGTTCCGGACAAGTTCGGCGATGGGTCGTAGAGCCTCCCTGGTTTCAAATTCCTCTGAAGGAATGAACCCCTCGATGGGTTTCCCCCCCCACGAGGATTCAATGACTCCCACTGGGACTCCAAGGTGGTTCGTGACCTTGCGAGCGAAGAAGAAGGCGACGGCGGAATAGCCGGGACGGGTGGACTGGGAGTCCACATTCCACGCAATTTCGTGCCGCTTGATATCCCTCAAGCTGGGGCTGTCCGGACAGCTAATTCGTAGAAAGCGAATATTGGGATCAGGCTGCTCCCGAAGCGTGGCTGCAATGGTCTTCATCCGGCGCGCGCAGGCGCTCATGGGGAATTGCATGTTCGACTGTCCGCTTGCCAACCAGACTTCGCCGACCACGACGTTTGTGAAAGTGATACGGTCTTGGGACGAGCGAATCTGAAGGGGCCTTCCTTCGCTGCTCGCCGGCATTGCTTTGAGCCGGGCAATCCACTTCCCGTTCGGATCGGCCGTAGTGACCTTGGATTGGCCTGCAAATTCGACATGCACCTTTGTGCCGGCTGGCGCGCTGCCCCAGACGGGGA
>PBTP01000088.1 GCA_002729275.1 Roseibacillus sp.
CGGGCGCAGGAGGGGGCGGCACGGGCGCAGGAGGGGGCGCGGGGGGAGGCGGCACGGGCGCAGGAGGGGGCGGCGCGGGCGCAGGAGGGGGCGCGGGCGCAGGGGGAGGCGGCGCGGGCGTAGCAGGAGGAGGAGGCGTATCAGGGGAAGTGTCGGCCTCTCCCGGGGGCTTATCCTTACTCGAATCACCCTGGCCCTCGTTACATTCCGCCACCCCATCCTCTGCCTCCGGGTCCTGGCCAGGGGATCCGCCCACGTGCGATAGACTCTCACTTTCGCGACTCCTTGCCACCGCCATCTCAGCAATTCCATCGTGCTCCTCCGAAACTTGATCTTCCCCCCTCCTTCCCACCGCGGGAAGATCCTCCTCAGTTCCCATCGTTATCTCCTCAACGCCCCGAGAGGGATGAGCAGGTTCAGCCTGTTCCGGAGAGAGATTGCCAGATCCGTTCTCTCCCTCCTCTAAGCGCTCGCCCACCAAAGGACTTGAGTCGTCCGCATAGAAGTCGGGGGGCGGTTCCTCTCCGACCCCCAGAAACTGCAGGGCCTTCGGCATCTCGGCCGACGTCCCCATGATCAGCTTGGGCGCCGGGGTAGCTTCTTCCGTTCCCGAATCGATCGCAGTAATCAACTTGGGACGCTTTCGGTCGCCGGGCTTATACCCTTCAATTCTTTGAACCCCACCCTTGGTCTTCCGGAACTTTCCTGTCGCAACAAGATCAGCCTCGAACTGGTCCATAAATTCGGGGTCACCTTCCCGGCGCCTGGCCAATTCGGCCAGCGCGTCCTTATCGAGCGCATCTCTGAGGTAGCGCTCAAACAGTTGAGCCCGGGTCATCGCACTCGTCCATAGCATCTCCGCCACGACCCCGCATCCCTAATTGTAGTCCCTCGCTCACTGATCAAAATATTCTGGACAGCTCCGGCGCAGAGGCCGAGAAATCGAAGCTCTCTCTACCCGGGCGAAACCGGGAAGCCCCCGATTTCCAGTTTCAACCCTTTAATCTATGTCGATTACCCTTATTACCGGTGCCAGTCGTGGAGTTGGCGAGGCCCTCGCTTGGAAGTTAGCAGGAGAAGGCCATACCGTCGCGGCTCTGGCACGGAGTGGAGAAGCACTTCAAAACCTTGCCCAGAAAGCTGAGGCTGAGAGCCTCTCAGGATCCATCATCCCCTGTCCTGTCGACCTCCGGGACCCCACTGCGATCCACCAATGCGTAGACTCCCTCGAGAAACAGGGCCCCATCAAGACCCTGGTTAATAATGCCGCCGTGGTGGAAAATATCCCCTTTGCGCAGCAATCGATCGAGCAGATCGAGGCGATTGTCGACAGCAATTTAAAGGGGAGCCTGTTCTGCACCCATGCCGTCATCCAGCATATGATTCCTCGCAAGGCTGGGAAAATCATCAACGTTTCATCCGTTGCAGGAGTACGCGGAATTTCCGGACAGGTCAGCTATTGTGCATCCAAACATGGCATGGTGGGATTTGCGGACGCTCTTACCCAGGAATTGATTCCCCACAATATTCAAGTCGCAACCATCTGCCCCGGGGCCATCGATACCCCTCTCTGGGATCCTGAGATCAACCCCTACCCAGGCGATATCAAGAAGACTATTCAGCCAAGCGAGATTGTTGACCTCATCTCATACATTCTGAGCCAGCCAGATCACAGTATCTTCAAGCGAATCGTGGTCTTTCCGAGTAACGAATGGCATTAAATCCAGTCCCCCGCTAGCAAGGCTTCGCCCGGGAAAGCGAACTCTCCCCGCCCGGGCGGGTAACCCGCGGCTAGTGGTATTTGTCGCCTTGCTTAGACTACCATGAATGGGGTATACAGCCTCCACTCCTTCGACTCGTTCTACGATGCAGATCACTCCACCAACTCATATTTTTCCTTCCCTGCTCCTGAGGTGCGGGGCTTTCGTCTCTGCTGTTTCCTGCTTCCTCTTCCTAATCGGCGGGCAGGCTTCCGCCCAGAACGTAGTAGCCGACTCCTCCCTAGAGTTCTCGGGAGTCCAAGGTCAGGAAGATTGGTATTATGGCTACCGAAATCTCACCCTCGACGGAGGCGCAAACGATTACGACCCCGAAAATGATTTTATCCCCTTCCCGGTAGATGGAACGGCGCTGGGCTCTGACACCAATGCTTGGAATGGAGCGATCTTCGACTTTTTCGATGCCACCGGAAATACCACCAATCCCCCTTGGACAACTCTCGGCGCCAGCTCTTCCCACCCGAACGGCACAAACCAGGCGGAAACACACTGGACGGTCCGGCGATGGACTGCCACGACGAACGATCTTCCCGGCCCGACCCTCCTACAGGTCGAATGGTTCATCTCCAAGACAGCGGGGAATCCCAACGGCGAAGGAGTCACTGCCCAGCTTCACCTGAATGGAGCTATGGTAGGCAAAACCACCATCGCTGGAGACGACACCACCGGCATCACCAAGACAGAATTTTTGACCGCCAATGTGGGTGACCACATTGACCTTGTTCACACTCCGGAGGGACCAGGAGGGAGCACAGCAGACGGAAGTGATAGCTCTCTGGTCTCAATGGTGATCTCTACGATTGTTGATAGTGACAATGACCAATTACCCGACAGCTGGGAAGAAACGTGGGCTCCCGGAGACCTCACGGTATTGTCAAGCGGAGCTGATTTCGATTTGGATGGCCTCTCCGACGCGGAAGAGTTCGCCAATGGCACCAATCCCGCAATCGCAGATACCGACGGTGACGGTTACTCGGATGCCGAGGAAGTAGAGGCGGGAAGCAGCCCTAGCAATGCCTTGTCCCTGCCGCAGGGAGGCGGGCTTGCCGACTCCCGTGAACAGTTCAGCGACGTCCAGGGGGCAGACGGGTGGATCTTCGGATATCGCAACTACACCCTCGACGGGGGCGGTGAAAATTACGACCCCAACAGTGGATTCATTGATTTCCCGCCCGAAGCCTGGCGGGGAGATCAATGGAGACTCGCTCCATCCGGGGCCCCATGGACCACCCTCGGGGCAGAAAACACCCATCCGAATGGCACAAACAGCACTCCCAATGAGGAGCACTGGACCATCAGGCGCTGGGTCGCCTCGGTAGATAGCCCTACTGATGTGAGAGTCTATTGGAGACACAGGGCCGCGAATACTGCGGGAGATGGCACTACAGGAGCGATTCATCTCAACGGGGAGCGCGTCGACTCCATTGCTGTTTCTGATGGCGTGGGCGATACCAGATCCTATTACCTCACAATCGACAATGGAGATATTATCGACCAGGTAGTAACCCCGGTTGGCGTAAGCGGAAACCGGATTGACGGGAGTGATGGCTCTGCCAACTGGATGCGTATCGACACGAAAATTCCGGCCGTACCGATTCAGCCGAATGGAAAATATTTTCTCCCCATAGATACGCCGGACATCGACGGAGATTCCATCCCGGACTTCATCGAAACAGATCTTCTCGGTGAGGATCTCACCCAGTTGGCCGCGGGGTCAGACTGGGACGCCGATGGAGCCTTGGATGAAATCGAGGTCACCAATGGGTCCAATCCAACGATCGCCGACACTGACGGAGATGGCCTCGAAGACGGCCCTGAGCTGGAAACCTTCGGAACAGACCCCTGTAATCCTGATAGTGACGGGGATGGCCTGAATGACGGTGACGAGGTATTTGGCCTGCCCGCGACAGACCCTGACAATGCGGACTCCGATGGAGATGGATTTAGTGACGGCGAAGAGCTGGAAGCAGGTAGCGATCCTAACAGCCAAGGAGACACCCCACTTTCCGGAACTCTCGCGGATTCCGTCTTGAGCTTCTCGCAAACACAGAAGCAGGCCGGATGGGAATCCGGCTACCGGAACGTCACCCTCGATGGTGGCGGAATCGATTATGACCACGTCGCAGATTTCGTCCCCTTCCCTGCCGAGAGCTGGAGAGGCGCAGGATGGAGGCTCGCTCCTTCCGGAGCTCCGTGGACCCTCCTGGAAGCGGAAAACAGTCACCCTAATGGAGCGAATAGCGCCCCCAACGAGGAACATTGGACCGTTCGGAGATGGACGGCAGAGGGCTTGGACGGCGAGTCTGCAGTACGAATCCGTTGGTCTACGTCAAAGACGACCCCCAATGGTGATGGAGTCACCGGAGCGGTGCACCTCAACGGAGAGCGGCTCGATAGTGCTGTTGTCAGCGACACTACGGGCGTCGACCGGATTTACTACGCCAATATCTCTAATGGGGATGTGCTCGATCTCATTCTCAGCCCCCAAGGTCAGACCAGCGCTGTTGATGGAAGCGATGGCTCAGCCAATTCGATGAGGATCGATAACCGGATTCCCGCTGTTGCCATACAGCCCGATGGCAGCCTTTTCATTCCTGCAAACGCTCCCGATACGGATGAGGATGGAATTTTTGACCTGTGGGAAGAGGTCTACTTTCCCGGCGATCTCGATCAGCTTTCTGCAGGAAGCGACTATGACTCCGATGGACTTCTCGACGAGGAGGAGTTTCTCGCGGGAACAAATCCCACCCTGGCCGATACAGATGCCGATGGTCTAGCCGATGGAGCGGAGGCAGTCGCCGGGACTGACCCCCGCAATCCTGATACCGATAATGATTCCTTTGGAGATTTTCATGAGGTCGCCACCGGATTTGATCCACTGGATAGATTTTCGAATGTTGCAGACAACTTCACCTTGATCGCAGATTCACAATTTGACTTCCCCTTCAGCGACGACCCGCAGGGAGAATATGGGTGGACCCATGGTTATTACGATATCACTGCGGATGGCGAGCCTCCCGCCAACTCTAACTTTATCCTCTTNCCCTCAGATGGCACTCCTTTCCGGANTGAGGAAAACTTCTGGGATGGATTCTCCTTCGATTGGAGCGATGCGTCCGGTAGTGCGGTCAACCCTCCCTGGACCGCGTTAGGGGACCTCGAGGGACATCCGAGTGGCGATAACAACGGAGTGGTGCACTGGGCCACGCGTCGGTGGGAAGTCGGCNAGGATGCCGAGCTTGCTCTCCATTACTCGGTCCAAAAGGTGGGTGCCGGAGGCAACGGAGTAACCGCTGTCCTTCTGCACAATGGACAACAGCTCCACAGCACAACGATTGCGGGAGACGACACCTCCGGCCAGACGGCCTGGTCATTTGTCGATGCGAGAGCCGGGGATTACATCGAACTAGCCTTGAGCCCGCGCGGTGTTGACGGNGGCGATAACGATGGATCTGACGGTTCCAACTTCTACCTGATTATTGATCCGACCATTCCAGAAAACCCGCTGCAGCCCGATGGCAGTCCTTTNTCTCCNGGTGAGGTNTCGGATTTGCGCCTGATCGATTTTTCTTACCAGGAGGGCAATGTNACCCTGCGTTGGACATCCAATCAGGGACAGGANTACCAGGCCCAGCAGTCCAGCGACCTCCAGAACTGGACTAACATTGGAGCGACCNCTACCGGAGCCGCCGGAGGAGAAACGGAGATCATTATTCCTGATGCCCCGGCATCCGCACGCTATTACCGCCTCCTGCAGCTTGAGCCCTGATACCTCTATCGGCCTGAGTAGGGACAGAATCCCGGGGGCCGGAAGATCTGATTCTACCTAATCTGAGGGAGGCCGGCATCAAGCCGGCCTCTTTCTTTCATTGCCTTTATTTAGCCCCTGAGTGACCCTAAATAAGGAAACCCCTTCCCCATTTCATGAGACCCATTAACCGCCTCGTGGCACCTGCGGTTGTCGTGGCTATCGTAGCCACTGCCGCGCTTCCCTCGTTCTCCCAGTCTCTGGTTATCGCCGAGTTCATGGCCTCTAACCAGAGCAGCATCCAAGATGATGATGGCGACCACGAGGACTGGATCGAGGTTCTGAACCAGGGGACTAGGGTCGTTAATCTCGAGGGCTGGTTCCTCACTGATAATGCGGCGGACCTGAATAAATGGGCCTTTCCCGGAGTTACTCTGGACCCCGGCGACCGACTGCTTGTCTTTGCCTCGGCAAAGGACCGTCAGGATCCGAATGGCACCCTGCACACAAACTTCAAGCTCGCAAGCGAAGGAGAGTATCTCGCGATTGTCCGACCAGACGGGTTGACCGTGGAACATCACTTTTCCCCTTCCTTTCCTCTTCAGGCTCAGGATATCTCCTACGGACTTCAGCAGGTAACCTCGGCAACCACCCTCATCGGCCCTGATGCAGCGGTCAGATACCAGATTCCCTCTGATGGAGAAGGTGATGTTCTTGAGGGGACCAATGCGGATTCGTGGATCGCAACCGAGTTCCCTGACGGGCAATGGAGTGCCGGCGCGGCGGCAATCGGATACGCTACCGGCAGTCCTGATGCCTACGACCCTTTGATTGAGACCGACGTCGAAGAGCAGATGTTCAGTAATGCTACTTCCATTTATATTCGCATACCCTTTAGCGCTCCTGACCCGTCCTCCATTTCAGCACTGAATCTTAAAATGAAGTGGGACGATGGGTTCATTGTATACCTCAATGGAAACCCCCTCCCGGTTGCAGAGGAAAACGCACCGTCAACCGACGGGCTGGACTACCAGTCGAGCGCAACAGCCAGCCATAGCGACAGTCAGGCCGTGGTATATGACAACTATGATATTTCTCCTTCGCTCCTGTCTTTGGGGGAAAATGTCCTCTGTATCCACGGACTCAATGTTTCCACGGGGAGCTCGGACTTCCTGATTGTTCCAGAACTCGAGGCATTAAGCTCGGGAGGAGTCAGCACTCCTGCATACTTCGCTTCCCCAAGTCCCAACGCCCCAAATAACAGCGGAAATTCCTCGGTTGGACCCCTGATCCGGAATGTCACCAGAAACATTCCCCCAATTACTCTCGCCACTGCTACCCCTCCCGTGGTGGCCGACTCAGCCACAGAATTTTCGGGTGCTCAGGGCGCTCTGGGCTGGTTTTACGGCTACCAGGAGGGAGCAGGACCATACGACCCGGATACGAGCTTCATCCCCTTCGAGGGTGGCGAGCAAGGAGGGCCTTGGAACGGCACGACGCAGGAGTGGTCGGGGAATGCCTGGGAGGCCAATAACTCGGCTTCCTCCCCATGGACTTCTCTGGAGGCCACTAGTATGCACCCTAATGATTCTAACCCGGGACCCGAGCAGTATCCGATTCGAAGGTGGGTCTCTGACACCTCTGGTTTACACACCATCGCGGGAAGCTTTCATAACCTCAGTGCCTCTGGGGACGGAACGACAGGACGAGTTTTACACGAAGGAAACGAAATCTTTTCTCGCCTGACAGATGGAGGCCCAGTCGACTTCTCAATCATCAGGAACCTGAATCAGGGAGACCGTCTGGATTTCATCGTTGATAGCGGCCCCTTTGACCAGGACGGCTCAGACGGCACCGATCAGGCAGTCACCATCTACGAGGGCTCTTTTGGCACGACTAGTGTGGTCATCGAGGCGGAGGTCCTGCCCACTATGCGGCCAATCGAAAGCGTCAGCCTGATATGGAGGGTCATGTACGATCAGGAAACCACCACTCCCATGCTGGATGACGGAAATGGGGGTGACGCCTTTGCTGGGGATGGAATCTACACCGCCACGATTTCAACAAATGATCTTAACCGGGGAGAAATGCTGCGCTGGAAAGTACTCGCTACCGATACGGATGGAGTCACCGCCAAACAACCCCAGTTTCCTGACCCACGCGACTCGCCGGAATACTTTGGAACGATTGCCGCAGATGCCTCCGTGACAAATTCTAATCTTCCTATTTTTCACTGGTTCACTTCCAACCCTGGTGGAGCCAACACAACGAGTGGCGCACGTGGCTCAGTCTACTTCCTCGAGGAATTTTATGATAATATCCAAGCAGATCGGCATGGCCAGTCCACGGGAGGATTCCCGAAGAAAAGCTACGATTTCGATTTCAACAAAAGCGACCGCTTTCTCTTTCAGGAGGGGGAAGGTCGGGTGAAGGACATCAACATGCTCACGAACTGGGCAGACAAGTCCAAGACCCGGAATACCCTCGGCTACGAAATGGTCCGTCGCTCGGGAGAGCCCGCACATTTCGCCTTTCCAGTCCGGATTCAGCAAAATGGATCATTCTTCAGCGTTGCAGACATGGTCGAAGATGGGGATGACCGATATCTTGACCGAGCGGGACTGGACCCTGAAGGCGCTCTCTACAAGATGTATAATCGGCTCGATTCCTCCAGCAGTGGAATAAACAAGAAAACCCGGAAAAATGAAAATAACCGTGATCTTCAAGCCCTCATAACCGGGCTGGGCCTCTCGGGAGAAGCCCGGCTTCTCTACGGCTATGACAATATCGATATCCCCGGCACTATCAACTACCTTGCAGCCCTCGACCTCACCAACAACCGAGACCATGGGCACAAGAATTACTACCTCTACCGGGATACTCTGGGCACTGGAGAGTGGCGTCCCCTAGTATGGGATATTGACCTCTGCCTGGGGCGTAATTGGGTCGGCGGACCAGCATACTTTGATGATACCTTTACAAATAACAACCTCAGGGCAGGAGCCTCAAATCGCTTGAAGACCTTTATCTTCAACGATGCCATCCTGAACCAGATGTACCTGCGTCGAGTAAGGACCCTGATGGACCAGCTGATTGGCCCTCCCTCTTCTCCCGTCAACTATCTCCCTGACAGAGTCGATGAGCTGACTCAGCTCATCGACCCAACCAATAACAACGCCCAGAGAGGAAATGATGATGCCGACCTCGATTACAGGAAATGGGGTTCGTGGGGAAATCGCAATACCCTTCGTGAAGCAGCGGACCGAATCAAGGTTGAGCATATTCCCGAGCGACGCAGCCAGCTCTACGGCCTGAATGAGATCCCTTCCGGGCAGCCCGAGGCCGCGGTCATCAGATTCGGAACTGTTGACTACAACCCAGCGGCAAGAGGAGCCTCTCCCGATCAGAGTGGAGAATACTTTCTTCTTGTGAACCCAAACCGAACAGCGATCGACTGCTCGTATTGGGAGATTTCAGGGGGCGTCTCCTTTTCGCTCCCCGCCGGCACAGTCCTGCCGGCGCGGGGACGCCTTTATGTGGCCCGGGACGCCCGAGGATTTCGAGAACGAAGCATCAGCCCCAAAGCGGGTGAGAAACGCTATCTCATCAGCGGCTACGATGGTCAGCTCTCCGCCCGGGGAGAAACCCTTACGCTCACAAACGAAATGGGCGTAGTGATCGATAGCCTTTCCTACTCTGGAAACCCAACCCCCGGCCAAGACTTCCTAAGGATAACCGAAATCCTCTTTGCTCCTGCACCACCAACAGAAAGTGAACTCGAAATCGACTCTTCCCTTACCGCAGAAGACTTCGAATTCGTCGAGTTGACAAATACAGGCTCCACTCCTCTGGATATAAGTGGAGCCAGTTTCGTGGAGGGAATCTCACTTTCCTTTCCACCACAGACCATCCTGGAAGCAGGTCAGCACATTCTGGTTGTGGCCAACCTCGCGGCCTTCAATTTACGATACGATGCAGGATTGCCTGTGGCAGGAGAATATACAGGCAAACTCAGTAACGACGGAGAGCAACTCCAGATTCTAGACATCATGGGAGAGAATATTCTCGAATTCAGCTACAACGATGCATGGTATGATGCCACCGACGAGGCTGGACATTCGCTTGTCGCCCGTAATCCGGCTACCACTCCGATTACCGACTTTGACGGGCCTGCCAATTGGGGTGTGAGCCTTGACCAGGGAGGAGACCCCGGCTCATCTCCTTCCGGGTTCGCCGTCACTTTCTCCTCATGGAAATACCAGAATTATCCCGAGGACGCTGTTTCTGATCCCCAGGTGACCGGGGCCTCTGTGGATCTTGATGCCGACACTCTCAATACGGTTCTGGAGTATGGATTCGGTAGAAACCCTAATGCCCATGATATTGAGGAGAATTATCATCCTTCCTTGGTAGAAGCCGACGGTATTGACTATCTGGCTCTCTCCCTTCGAAGGCAGAAGAACGCTCTTGATCTCTCCTACGAAGTCCAGTTTTCCCATGATCTGATAAGCTGGACCAACTCAGGGGAACCTGTTGGCGCCCCTCGGGACAATGGTGACGGAACGGAAACTATCACCATCCGGGATCAGATCCCTGCTTCCGGAAACTCGACCCGTTACACCCGCGTCAGAATAACGATCGGACAATAGCCGGCTAGAGTCCTTCCCGAATCCCGCAATCTTTCGGCGGGATCTCTTAACTCCCATTGGATTAGCCTCGGCAGATAGTTGACGGACGGTTCTCCTTGCTGGAAGCTTGTCCACCAATGTTTTCTTCCTCTCGCTTGGCCGGTCTGCTCTGCCTGACCCTGCTGTCCACGGCCTGTCAGCAGAAGGAGGAGGAGACCGCACGCCCCCACCCAACTCAGAACGGGTTCCGGCAGGCCTCGGAAACAATCACCGCAGATCCAGATCCCACCCTTTCGGATTGGGAGACCGAGGTTTTTACCTCTGCAACCGGGCTCAAACTGAAAGAGATTAAGGACTTCCTCCGAGCTACAATCACAGATCCCCCGGCAGGGACGTGCCAGCCCCTGAGCGGATTCCCCATGACCTCTCTCCCTGTCGGTGGAGCCTTTCATGTCCAACGAGCCAGCAACACCGAGGGAGAGCCAATGGATCTTTCTGAGGCTCTACAGAGCCTCCGCAGTAAGTTCAGCAGCGACAAAGCCACAATGGCCGAAATCAAAGTCGTCAAAGTCGACCTCTCCGGAGAAAACGCAACCACTGCACTCAATGTCCAGATTGCCGATTCCGGGCTGCAGATTAATGCCAGATGGATCGCCCAATGGACCAAGGATAACCCTCCTGCTCTTCTGGATCTAAGAGTAACAAGCCACGAGGAGTGCCTTCGGGGCAGCGGAGGGACTTTGGTCGATTCCACAGGCGCGGTGCTTGCTCCCTTCGTGGAGAAAGCTCAGGTCGTCCATGGCATGGACCACTGGGTGGGCCGGATTGAAACTCTTCTAGGCATCGAAATTGGCGGCTGGCACGGGCTTGCTACCGCTGACGTGAATAATGACGGACTTGATGATATTTACCTTTGCGATGGAGGCGGTCTCCCCAACCGGCTACTGGTGCAACAGCAGGATGGAACAGTCCTCGACCGGTCCCAGGAATCGGGCCTCGGACTCCTCGACCACAGCTTTGGATCCCTTTTCGCTGACTTCGATAATGACGGGGATCAAGATGCCGCGATCGCACTGGCTTCAGGGGTCCTCATTCTTGAAAATGATGGAACGGGAACTTTCTCTCCCGCAAACGCGAAAAGCTTTCCTTCTGCAGTACCATATTCTCTGGCAGCGGCAGACTATGATGAAGATGGAGATCTCGATCTCTTTGCCAGCTGTTACGTGCAACGAGCTGGAGCAAATCGCCACTCCTTTGTAGCAAGGCCCCTGCCCTACCATGATGCCACCAATGGAGGCCGCAACGAACTGCTGCGGAACGAGGGAAGCCTGCGCTTCCGTAACGTGACCAAGGAAGTGGGCCTGCTTCCCGGTAATAGCAAGTTCTCGTATTCCGCCAGCTGGGAGGACTACGATCAGGACGGCGATATGGACCTCTACGTCGCCAATGATTTCGGCGGAAATAACCTCTACCGTAATACGCTCCGGGAGTCTGGAAAGCCTGCCTTCACTGATGTGGCCGCCGAGGCCGGGGTGCGTGATATAGCGGCTGGCATGTCCGCCTGCTGGGGAGATTTTGACAACAATGGACTCGTGGATCTCTACGTCGGAAACATGTTCTCCTCGGCCGGCAATCGGATCGCTTTTCAGGACAAATTTAAGAGTGAGGGCAAGGCCGAAACCCGGGCGCTTTATCAGCGCCACGCGAGGGGCAATTCCCTGTTCCAGAACCTTGGTCAGGGGCGATTCAGGGATGTCAGCGTTTCCTCCGGCACCACCATGGGTCGGTGGGCATGGAGTTCGCTCTTCGCGGACCTCGATAACAATGGCTGGGAGGACCTCCTCGTGACCAATGGGTTCATCACTCAGAGAGACCCTGATGACTTGTGAAGTTTCTACTGGCGGCAGGTCGTGTCGCAGGCACCAGAGACAAGCACTCCGGACGAGGGAACCGAGGGCTACCTTCAAGCTTTTGGCGATCTCGCTCAGCGTATTCGTGATGGGGCCTCCTTCAGCGGGAGGGAGCGGCATTGTGCCTTCCTGAATACCGGTCAAGGCGACTTCGCCGACATCTCAACACTTAGTGGATTTGGAATGCCCTCGGATGGAAGAGGTCTCGCAATTACGGACTGGGACCACGATGGCGATCTGGATCTATGGTTCTCTAACCGGTCTGCTCCCCGTCTACAATTCCTTCAAAACAAGATCCCCCCGGAGAGTTCCCGCTGGATTTCTGTAAGACTGAAGGGCAACCCGGAAAGGAAATGTTCACGGGACGCTATTGGATCGCGGGTCGAACTAATATTCTCTGATGCCACTCAGCGCCGGGTAAAAACCCTCTACGCAGGCAACGGCCTTATGAGCCAATCCAGCAAGTGGCTCCACTTTGGCCTTGGAGCCGCAGATCAGCGCCTCGTGGCCGCAAAGGTCCGCTGGGCAGGGGGAGCGGAGGAGGAGTTCAAAGGGCTGGAGGAGGGCAAACGCTGGATTCTCATGCAGGAGCGGGGCAAAGCGTTAGAGGCAAACAAGAGAGAGCCCATCACCCTTCCAGCTAAGGCAATCAAACTCCCCGTCGCAACGGATGTGGCTCGCATCCGGCTTTCGCAACCCCTCAAAATTCCCGAGCTCAGCTATCGGGATTTCTCGGGCGAGACCCAAAGCATTACTCAGCTGGCCTCAAGCACAGCCGTTCTCATCAATCTCTGGGCGAGTTGGTGCACCCCTTGCGCTTCCGAGCTGGAGGCATTCGAGAAAGCTCGTAGCCTGTTTGAATCCAAAGGCATCAGAGTTGTCGCCCTGAACGTTGACCACCTCGACCCCGAGGAAGAGATTACTCCGAGGGGCGCAGCGCGGGCTATGGCGAAATTTGGCTTTCGAGGATCCGGGGGCATGGCAGATGAGAAAATTCTCTCTCTTCTTCAGCAATCGATTCTGGCAAGTGTTTATCGTCATCATCAGATGCCCGTCCCAATCAGCTTTCTAATCGACAGGGGTGGGTGGCTCAGCGCGATTTATAAAGGTCCAGTGGAAGTATCACGTATCCTGTCAGATCTTGAGAAACTTGGAAGAAGTCCTGAGGCGGCGCTCAAAGCCGCCGTTCCCTTTGAGGGAGTCTGGTCCAAAAAATTCTTCCCAGCTGATCCAGTAGCAATTTCGAGGGCTTATATGGAGGGAGACTATCTGGAAGAGGCCCGATCCTCCCTCCTCAGCTTTCTCGAGAAACACGAGGCCCCTCCCGGAAACCCGGGCATCCCAGCAGAGCAAAAACGCAATATGCAAATCGGAGCTGTTTACTTCCAATTTGGTGAAATTTTTCTCCGTGAGGACAGGGAAACGCGCGCCCGCTCCTCTTTTCTCAAAAGCCTGGATTACACACCAAGGCAACTGCCCGTCCTGAATAGAATTTCTTGGCTCTTGGCCACCGCAGGCGACTCATCTGTAAGAAATGGTATAGAGGCTCTCCGCTATGCGAAGTTCATGATGGGGGCTCCAGGTGCTGCCGATGACCCAGCTCTGCTATCTACTCTCGCAGCTGCACACGCCGCAGCGGACCAGTTCCCAGCAGCAATTCAGACAACCTTGAAAGTCATTAAAATCCTGGAGGCTGGTCAACGGCCAGACAAGCTGGAGGAGCAGCAGGGGCGCCTTAGGCTCTACCGTCAGGGTAAAACGCTCTCTCGGCCCTTGGGTCGGACTACTCCATGAGAGTGAGGAGAGAAGCCGCATTTCTCCTTTGACCGGAAGTGAGGTGGAGAGGAGGATCACACCATGGCTTTTCGTCAGGCGTGTCTCACTCTTCTCCATTCTACAGCTCTCTGCATGACATCCAGTGCTGCTGAAAATTGGAACCAGTTCCGAGGCCCGGCCGAGGATGGACGAGCGGATAATGCCGGATTGCCTACCGCTTGGGCTGAAGACCAGAATGTCGCTTGGAAAACCCCTCTGGAAGGCAAGGCCTGGTCTTCTCCCGTGGTCTGGGGTGACCGGGTCTGGGTCACAAATGCCAACCCCGAGGGCACCAGGCTGTCGGTTCTCTGTATCGACAAATCCAACGGTAACGTTCTCTATGATAAGCTACTCTGGGAGGTGGCAGAGCCCCAGTTCTGTCACGCATTCAACTCTTATGCCTCACCGACCCCAGTGCTTGAAGATGGGTTCGTATATCTCACTTTTGGTTCTCCCTATACGGCCTGCCTCAAGGCCTCCGATGGTGAGGTCGTCTGGACCCGTACTGACTTCACCTGTGATCATTTCCGGGGCGCCGGCTCTTCTCCAATTCTCCATGGAGATTCTCTCATTCTCAACTTCGACGGCGCCGATCATCAATTTGTTGTAGCTCTCAACAAGTTGACAGGGAAGACCGTCTGGAAGACGCCGCGGAGCGTGGATTACCGGGATCTTGACGCCGGTGGAAAACCCAAAAGAGGCGGCGACATGCGCAAGGCCTACGGTACTCCCATCATGGTCAAAACCGACGACGGAACTGCCGTGCTCGTGAGTGCAGGTGCGATGGCACTATATGGCTATAACCCAACTAATGGAAAAGAGCTCTGGCGGGTGGAGACCATAGGGACTCATTCCACTTCCTGCAGGCCAGTCACGGGTCTGGGCATGGTCTACACCACAATGGGCTTCAGTAAGGGCATTCTTCTCGCCGTCCGGCCTGACGGAAAAGGTCACGTGACCAAGAGTCATGTAGCCTGGCGTTATACCAAAGCCGCTCCAAAAAAGCCGTCCATCCTCATCAAAGACGACCTTCTTTTCATGATCGATGACGGTGGGGTCGCCGCTTGCCTCGAGGCCCGGACCGGCACCGAAATATGGAAAGAACGGATCGGGGGTAACTTTTCGGCCTCCCCCATCATGGCCGGCGGAATGATCTACCTGTTCGATGAAAATGGAAAGGGCACCGTTCTTGCCGCTGAGCGAGATTTCAAGGTAATCGCAAGCAACGAGCTAGAAGCTGGATGTATGGGATCTCCCGCGGTTTCAGGCGACATGCTCATCGTTAGAACCAAGAAAGCCCTCTATGGCCTGCGTAATCATTGAGCGCTCTCGGTATTATTTTTCGAAAGCGTAGAGATGATTCTGGGTCTGGACAAACAGGGTCCCATTGGCAGCTACCAAGCTGGAATAAATCGGGCCTGAAAACTCGGCGATTCCTAGCTCTTCTAGTTTTCGGCCCTCTTTAAGGATGATGACTTCCCCGTCTTCTGTCCCAATATAGATCCGCCCGTCTGCCACCAGAGTAGAACCCCAGATCCGGCTCAGCGTATCGTGAACCCACAGCGCCTTGCCAGAGAGGGCATCGACACAATGAATCTGACCGGTGAAATCAGCGATGTAAACGAGACCATCCTTTACTGAGGGAGTTGAGAGGGACCGGTTAATTTTCTTATAGGTCCAATCTGTCTTTCCGGTTTCCACATCTACACAACTGAGCATTCCCACTCCGTCTCCATTTTCCGGGTCCTGTCCGATCGTCACGAACACCTTCCCTTTGTGGAAGACCGGGGTTCCCACAATTTCGCTCGGCCCTCGGTATGACGGGTATTCCCGGGGCTTGCCGTCTTGATCAAGACGATACTCTGGCGCATTGGCATCCACCCGCCAATACTCCCCCATGACAGAGCTGCTCCCCTCTAATTTCTTTCCTGTCGGATCAAAGGCGTGCAAGAAACCATCGCCTCCCCCAAAGAAGATTGCAGGGCTACCACTACGCTCTCCAATACAGGGTGACGACCAATTGCAATGCATTGTCGCCTTGGAAATCCCAGCCTGCTCAACGCTCTCGAGCTCTCCAGTAGTTGCATTCAACATGATCAGAGCAGGTGCCTTCGGGGAAGGTATATGATCATGATCTTCGTTAATTCCATTCGAAGTTGTCGCGACGACCTTCCCTCCCACCAAGGCAACTGAACTACTGGTGATGTTATGGGGCACAACCCCAAGCTCCTTGATCATATCATAGGTCCATAGAATATCGGCATCAGTAGGCCCTGCCTTACCCCCCTTCTTCCCCGGTCCGACCATATATTGACCCTCCTCTTGAAAGCCCTGATTTCCATTAGAAAACCCCTTCAGGTCAAGACAGGCGACCTCGCCCCGGTTGGTCATCACATACCCACGGTCTCCTTCAATCAGAGTGGAAGAGCAAATTCCCAGGTATTCCCAGTCTACCTCATCCCCACCGGGAAGCTTGGGTGCAGTCAACTGCCATAGGAAAGCCCCATCCTTTTCGCGGAAGGCCATCACTACTCCACGATCGCCGACAACAGATGGATTTCTTGGCTTTTCGTTATTCGTTCCCACAAGAACTAATCCACTCCCGACAGTCGGCGTGCCATAGGACTCTGACCCCAGGGCAACGACCCATTTGCAACCCTTCGCAGTCGAAATGTTAATCTCTCCTTCCCGATCTTCCAACTCTTCGCCTCCGGAAATTTCCAGCGGCAGCCCTTCCTCAAAGGAAACCATATTCTTGTCCGGGCTCCCCCCCCATTGGGCCCACGGAGCCGCAGGACAATAGTTGGCACACAGGAGAAAAAATCCACCCGCTATAAATTTAACGTATCTCAAGGCCATGACTGGAGTCTGGATAACTTCAAACGGACTTTGCACGCCTAAACCTGCAACGCGGTAAGAACCTTTCGCATTCTGGCCGGTTTTTTTATCCGCTGACCTTAAAAATATAGGCCCTAGATATCTCTGAAGGAGCAGAACTACCCGGGAATAACCTCGATCCCATGCTGCCAGGGCCTCCTATTTATGCCCTCTCCGAAGCAGTGTTTGCCACCTCGCCACAGGGGAGCAGAGGCTTATCCACTTAGCGGAGGCTGAAAATCTCCTTGGTTCCCACCCGGGGCACAGGGAAGATTCCAAGGTGACCAGAATTTTGATCCTGACCGGCATCCTCGTGGCTCCCCTTGGATATGGTGGTGAAATCACGAAGAACACTTGGAATCAATTCCGAGGTCCGGGGGGCTCCGGAGTTATGGAGAAATCTAAACCTCCAGTCATGATCCAGTCCGGCGACCTGGCATGGAAAACGGCTCTGCCTGCTGGCCTCTCTTCTCCCGTCATTTCCGGAAACCGTATATTTCTTACTGCTTTCGAAGAAGGCCGGCTCCTCACCATTGCCCTCGATCGTGAAAACGGCCGGGAGCTCTGGCGGCGAACAGCTCCTGAAAAGCCGCTCCAAAAGGTTCATAAGGCCAACACCCCGGCCTCCCCGTCTGCTCTCGTAGACAACGAAAATGTCTACGTCTATTTCGGGTCTTACGGTCTTATCGCCTACCGGCACGACGGAACAGAAGTCTGGAAGAGGCCTCTGAAAACCTCAAAAAGTCTTTATGGAGCATCTACCTCCCCAATCGCCTACAAGAACCTTCTCATTCTTGTTACGGATGATGATGCCAATCTTGAGAGCAGCAGAGTGAGTCGCTCCCGGGTTCTTGCATTAAGCCGAACTAACGGGGAACTGGTTTGGGAGACCGCACGGCCTTTCCTCCGAAGTGGATGGTCAACCCCTTCTATCTGGAGACATCAAGATGCTGATGAACTTGTGGTCCTTGGACATGGCCGGGTAGTTGGGTATGACCCGCTTACCGGCCAGGAAAAATGGTTCGCGAAAGGCTTCTCACGCGAAACAATCGCTGTCCCCGTCCAGGGAAGGGGCAGGGTCTATATTTCTTCTGCGCAACTTGGTGGAGTCTCCGACGCTGAGATTGACCCCAAGCCCTTCTGGGAGTCCATGTTGAAGTTTGACAAGAATCAGGATGGCAAAGTTGGCCGCGACGAGATCACCGAAAACTTTACATGGCCGCTGCGGCCTGAGCTTCCCCTGGGGCATCCGGGATGGGGCATTCCCCTGCCCTCTGACCCTGCGCGCAGGCGGGACCGTCAGCAGGGGATCTTCGGATGGGCAGACAAGAACCGCGACAATCTATGGACGGAAGAGGAGTTATCTGCCCATATCACGAATCGCCCGGGAAGGCCGATTCTCATGGCCATTACCCCGGGAGGGAATGGTGAACTCGGGAAAGAACATATCGCATGGGAACTCAATCGTAGTGTCCCTGAGATCCCCTCTCCTCTTTTCTATCGAGACCAGATCTACATGGTCCGTAATGGGGGAACACTTGCCGCGGTTGACCCAGAGACAGGTAAACTCAGCTACCGTGGACGCCTTGGGGGTACGGGACAATACAGCGCATCCCCGATTGCGGCCAATGGTCATCTCTACCTCCTTTCCGATCAGGGGACTCTCTCCGTGGTAAAAGCTGGCAGCAAGTTCGAGATGACGCACCGCTTTCAGCTTCCCGAGTCCGCATCCGTATCCCCGGCACTTGATCATGATACGCTTTACATCCGGGGAATGGGCCACCTCTGGGCCTACCGGAGCCGATGAGCATTCTCTGGCAGAATCCTCTATTTTACTCCGGCGAATCTAACTCAAAAAGCCCTCCGGCTGATTGACCCGATTGGAAGATTTTCTCAATTTCCTCCGGCAGAAGAGCCCGGCGCCAAAGCACAACGTCATCGATCTTACCTGGATGGTGCTGCTGGTCGTCGGAGTTACGTCCAATACAAAGCCCCGAGGAAGCTCCGATAGTCTTTCCATCAAGCAGAGCCATCGCGACTTTCTGCTCTACCAAGGCTCCATCGATAAATAACTGAATCCCGCTGCCTCCGCGCTCAACAACGACCGCTACGTGATGCCACTCTCCATCAACGAGACTTTCCTGCTTGGCGGTAAGATCCGAGGCCGAATCCCCATCACTAATGCGAAAGGTCAGCCCGGTGCCATCCTTCTGGATCCAAACCGCCCAACCCGCCTTCTTGTCCGAACCGGCACCCGCCGAGATCAACCGCCTTGCCTGACCATCAGTGGATCCCGAGTTCCGCGTAAACCATAGACTGGCCGTAAAGGACTGGTCCGCAATTGCGAACTCGTTCTTACTTCCAATATCCAAACTGCCTCCCCCGAAGTCATAGGCCTCTCCGAATCTGCCCTCTGACACCTCCTTCACCTCGCCCTTGATCATGGCCTCCTCGATCGGCAAGTCGTGCTTGCTGGGCTTTCTTTTCTCCTGTTCCTCAGGGGGTTCATCATCTTTGCGCAAGCCAACGAGTTGAGCAAGAATGAGCATGTCGCTGCTCGCACATCCGGTATTTGTCGCATTAGGCTTACTCTTCTCCCCGTCATTGAGCGCATGAATTGCCAGGATATTGGTGCCCTGCACCAGTTGGCTGACCCGACGCGCGCTGAGCCTGATGGCCTCTGCTTCGACCGCCTCGCTATCGTTTCTCTTCTTTGCGGACCCGGAGTTCCATAGAAATGGAAAGGGTGCATTCCTGCTGCCCAGTTCCGAACCATTCAGGTAAGCCTTGAACCCGTCGTCGTATTGAACATAGAGCGCAAGTTGCTCGTAGGCCTTTGGATCCTTCACCTCAAACGGGATCCGCAGGTAAAGACTGTGCGGGTGCTTTCCCTTTTCTGATTCAATCGTAGTTTCAAGGAACTCCTTGAAGGCCCCGGGCACCTCCTCGTAGCCAATTCCATTGCGGCCATCAAGCCACCCATCTGAGTCATCAAACACGAGCCTCTCCCACTTCAACCCTCCCGGGTCAAGAGCCGGCCGGAAGTAGCGCAGGGCTTGGCCTTTCATGATCAACTTCTCCTCTACTCCTCTCTCCGTAACAGTAAAACGCGATATAACCTCGGAGGGTCGGCGATCGAAAGACCAGTAGGAGATCAGGTCCTGGCTCATATTCTCAGGAGCCGTTCGAAGTGGAGTCTCCTCAGGACCTTTCCCAGGTGCTTCCGGATCTATCGGGGCAGGAGGGGACGGCTCGCCGGAGTCCACCTGCGAAGGGCTCTCTGCAATCGCCGCCCTACTACTACCACCCTCGCGCACGAGAGAAAGAGTGCCATCTAGCCCCGGACCAGACCACGTCAGACTAAGGCCAGGACTCTTCTCGCCACCCTGCTGAAAATATTCCACGCGGAATGGCGTATGCCCCCTTCGACAGAGAACCCGGGTCGACTCCTGGGACCCTGATCTCGAAGATAGCTGCTCCTCTCCATAGATAAGAAGAGCGGCCCCGGTCGAAGCCTTCAGGGAAAATTTGTAGAAGCCTTTTTCTGGAACACGTAAATAACCATCCCACACCAGCCCACAAGGCTCGTTACCTGCATCTCCAAGATCCAGCATTCCTTCCACCATTGGTCTTCCCGCATTCAGCTCGCCGGCCTCCGAACGAAGCTCTCCGAGATCTCGGTAACTTTTCCTAAATCGTTGGACCACTAAATCTCTAAGCGGACCCTGCACTGTCTCTACTCGCTCTTTTTCCAAAAGAGCCGTGTTTTCCGTGGTTCTTTCGCCACCGCGGGGTTTCTCCTGTCCATCGGTTCTTCCCTCAGTCTCCTCATCCTGCATCATCCCGATCGCGATGATTGCCAGGAGAACGGCCAAAAGAGCACCAATACCCAGCACCCATGGAAGGCTGGATCTTGGCCGCGAAACCGAGCCCCCAATACCTGCCGCCGGACGCCCTCCGGATCCAGGCCTTCCCACTACCAGATGGCCCTGACCTCCGGCCACGACCTCCCCAACCTTCGGGAGCTGAGCGAGGGCAAGCTGTGGAGCTGCTGCTGGCCGGGGAGCATCTGCCACCTTGCCCGAATCAACAACCTGTACGAAATAGGGCAAAATCTCCAAGCCGGTCTCCTGAAGGTCCGCCTTGTAGGCCTCCACATCAAAGGCCACCCGACGAAAGAACACCGCCCGGGCGACATCGTCATATATCACATAGCTGGCCCTCACATCTGTAGTTCTGGGTTCACCAACAGATCCCACGTTGACCAGATAGCGATGTCCTCGCTCCAGCTGGAAGTCTTTCGGAGGCAACTGCGTTACCGCTCCACCTCGCTTTGACATTGAATACGCAAGCGGCAGATGGGTGTGACCAATGAACCCAAGGGACTCGACCATTGCCTCCAGATTGGCCTTCGCGGATGAAACCCCTTCCACGTAGCCGAACTCCCCGGGCTGCACTACCTCAGCATGAACGAAGTAGACGTCCGGGCCATTCATCTGGAGGGGCACCTGCCCAAGAAATTGAAGGGCGTTATTATCGAGCTGCTCCCGTGTCCATTCAATGACAACCCGCGCGCGCTCATTAAATATCGATGGGTCGAGTCGACCACAGGCTGCCGCATCGTGATTCCCAAGAACAAAATTAGCGGTTACCGCTCGGACACCTGCGAGAACCTCCAGAGGCTTCGGCCCGTAACCAACCACATCGCCAAGACATACCAGAGTATCGGCACCTTGGTGCGCAATATCGGCAAGCACTGCCTCCCACGCCTGCCGGTTGGCATGAACGTCCGAGAAAATGGCATAACGCATGAAATTTTGCTTGGTCAGGTGAAGCTCGCGGAGGGTCTATCCAATGCCGGTGCGCTTGCCAACCTTGCACTTTTTCAAGGTCTCCTGGTCATAAAATTCCTCCCAGATCCAGAGATTCTCATCTTTGTGAAACTCCGTTAAATACCCACTAACCTCGAACTTATTTGCGAGGCTCCGATTCCGGGGTCCCAGGCTTAGGATCATTTTTCGGCTTGGGTGGAATTGCCGGCGCACGTGGTGCGGGGTTGGGACGCTGCAGCGGCGGGACAAAGGCCTTGGGTCCCCGCAGACGAAGAGCGAATGTTTTTTCGACCCTTTCGATTCGCGCACGGATTTTGTCGGAGGGAACGGCCTTATCCTGGGGCGTTACCCAAGGGCCTTCGAACGTGACCTTGTTGGACATGTCCCACACCGTGGCTTCTCGTGCCTCAGCTGCACCAATAACTTCAACAGTCCCATCATTGTCTCGCATCTTAAAGCGCTGGCCGTCCTCTCCCAGCCCAAAGCGCTGAAACCGTTGACGAACATCGGGAAGAACTTTGGGGCCTGCAGGCTCAATCGCCTCGGGCGGAATGACCACCTGAGGCAGAGGGGGGCGAGCCGCCAAGGTCACTCTCTTTTCCATCTGCTGCCCCTTCTGAATCAGGTTGAGCCTCACTACATCTCCCTGACGGCGCGCGGTAATTAAATTGCGGAACTGAAGCATGTTTCCGATCTCTGCCCCATCGACCCCCAGAATAATATCTCCTGTCGCAAAACCCGCCTTACCCGCCGGGCTCTCATTCTCAACGTCCGTGAGCCGAATACCCGCCGCGATCCCCAGCTTTTCAACCTCGGCCGCGGTCAGCTCCTCGGCGCTCACTCCGAAAAATCCAGAATCAGCAACTGCCCCGGGGCGGGCCGCGGGAATCTCCAATGAACCCGCGCCCGTGCCTTCCTCCTGTGCTTTCAAACCCGCAGCACAGCCCGCAACCGCAAGAACGGCTGACAAAAATATCCGGGGGACTCTCATCGAATTCTCGTCAGACATCTGGATTATGAATGCTACGGCCTTTCAGCGTGATCGAAATAAGCCAGATAGCAAGAGGTCTGTCTATAGCCCCAATCCATGCTGATATCCCTGATTTGCAGCAGCCCTGCAGAGACAAGTCTTACTCAGAGAAAATCCATGGCCGGGCCTGCTTGATGCTTAGCTTACCTTCCCTTGTGATCTTGAACTCTAATTCCATGGCAAAGTCCTTGGCCTCGTATGAGTGCCCGTAGAGCTTTGCAAAACGGTTATGAATGATTCCGAGCCCCTCACGGAGTTGCTCCAGATGCTCCGCACTGAGAATGAGCCCATCCTTGGTGTGATTGGAGCGACGCATTACCTTGGTCTTTCCCGAATCAAACCAATCGAGCAGTAACTCCTCTGGAATAGAATCCTCCTCTGGATTTGTCACGAGGTCCTCTCCTACCTGGGTATTCAGATAGTAGGTTCCCTCAGTGCGGTAGAGGATGTCCGTTGTAACGGCGACTCCGTTGGCCTCTTCCTCATCATAATTCGGGTGAATCAAAACTCCCATGGCGGTAAGCATGTGATCAATCCGATAGAATTGCCTCTCCTGCACGGCTCGGAAATTCCACAGGCTGGCAAAGACCTGCTTAATGGAATTCGACAGATGTCCCTCATCAACCCGATGTGTACAGGAATCATAGAGTCCCGCCCCACTAAACCCGGGCAGGTCCTCGTTATTCGTGCTCGATCGACAACGCAAAGACGTCCCGTCCGGGAATGAGCCATGGATTTTGGCCAGGCTTTCTCGGAGATCATCAGGGAAATCTCCATCCCGAATCAATCTCCGGAAATCGCCCAACGCCTTCCGAAGGGCCTCCGTATCGCCAGCCTGTTCCTGCTCTGAAAAAAGCTCCGCTGCCTTTTCATAGAATCCATTGTGATTCATGAAAGTGTGATAAAATTGGAACGGCACTGCAAAGCCTCTGGGAACCACTCCTTCCGGGAGATCGAAGGAGCTCATTGCCGCTAGATTCGCGGCTTTCACCCCAACACTTTTCCAATCCTCAAAACCAATATCGTCAAGCGCGCGAATTTCAGTCACCTCCAGATCCCGCGACGGCTTCTGCGGCTTTGCGGGCCGGAGTTTCGCAAAATGAGCCTCCACCTCACCATCCTTGGCCTCGCGGAGAGTGAACCCTTCGGCATCGACCTTATAGTAGACGTACTTTCCTACCAGTGAACTCACTTCCTTCATTTGAGCTGCCTCTGCGATGAACGCATTTGGCACCTTGTCCTGGATCGCACGCAAATTGACATGCGAGAGCGGGGTCTGACGAACCTCCGTGATTATTCCCGCACTGCGAGGCATCTCATTCGGAAGGGATTTGTAGAGAACAATTTCGCGGGGACGTGGATACTCATCAAGCTCCATGATCCTAAGACGCCCAAAACTTTCTCCCTGGTTGAGGGGAAGGTAGTCGATATCACCAAACAGGTCCTCGTCCAGATAGACTCGGAATGGTGCGTCCTCATAGAGTTCTTTTTCCTCCCGATAGCGGATCAGCGCAGCAGGCATCGGGTAGTATCCCAGCCTGCCTTTCAGCTCGGCACTCTTCGTGATGAGAAGCTCGTATGCCTTCCTGATAGTCTCAAAGGGGTAGCGGTCATTGGGGTTGAACTCAAAAGTGTAGAGACCCCTTTCCCCGTTTGAACCCTTCAACCTTGGGCGATAAACGAGCACTCCCCTCATTTGCGCTCCTTCGCCGGGACGAGCCCGTGGAATTCCTACCGCCGACATGA
This sequence comes from Roseibacillus sp., assembly GCA_002729275.1. Lineage (GTDB taxonomy): Bacteria > Verrucomicrobiota > Verrucomicrobiia > Verrucomicrobiales > Akkermansiaceae > Roseibacillus_B. Next base: position 24,365 of record PBTP01000088.1, read on the forward strand.
ATCTCATATGGGCCCGATGCGTCTTGGTATTAATGAAATAGAGTTCCGGTTTTTCTCCATCAGCTCCTTCAATCTGAAATTTAACAAACTGGTTTCCTGCAAGGTGGGTATCGATCATCACCTCCTCTCCCTGGTAGCTGAGTGTTTCAAACGCTTTGCGGTCCGGGATGGTTGCTGCCCCGTCTTCTATCTCGACCTCATCCGGAGACTTTCGGTCCACGTTATCCGGCTGCGGACCACGCCCCCCGGGACCACGCCCCCCGGGACCACGCCCTCCAGGACCACGCCCTCCGCGCGGAGGAGCCATCTCTCTCATCTCAATGCGCCCATCCCCGTTTGTATCCAGTTTAGTCAGGGCTCCGGAGGACTTCTCCTGCTCTGCGGCAGAGATCTTGCCATCCCCATCCTCGTCGAGAGCCGACATCAGCGGAATACGCATCAGGAATCCAGCGGCTCCCGGACCGCCTCCTCCGCGCGGATCCCGACCCTCGGGTGGGGGCGGCAGGATTTCTTCACCTTCGAGAATCTTGTCCTTATTCTTATCAAGGGTTTTCAGCTTGGCCGGCGCCCCTTTCAATTCTTCCCCGGTGATGACGAGGTCCCCATCGCTGTCCAGAGCTTGCACTATTGGAAGCCTCCGGAGGAATTCCTCTGGACCTCGGCGGGGCCCGCGCTCCCCTCTAGGTTCATTACCCGGACCATTCCCCCCAATGTTAGGAGGATTTTCCTGCGCTAGAAGCTCAGGGGACAGGAAACAAAGGGATAGGAAGAAAAGAAGAAGGGCAAGATTCATAACATTGACCGATTGGCGTTTTATCGCTGAAGGAACCCCGGAATCCCGAAGAAGTTGCCCTCAGAGCGGACTTTCTTCCTCGAACCACCTACCATAGCTCTTCGCCCTTCTGCTGACGTTTTGAGGGGATCTCCAGGTTGCGCTTTCTAGTTGCACCGTGACCTGAGAAGACAGAACTTTATCCCTGACCCTTGACCCCATCTGTCACAATGGCTCGATTACCTGTCGCACTCTTTAGTCTCCTTCTTTCCTTTAACTCTCTCGCAGATCCGGGTGTAGATAAGCCGAAAGACAAAAGCGAGCCCGCCTGGCCCAACCACTACTCAAAAGGACGCAAGACTTTTGACGGAACCGGAAAATTCTATATGGGCAGAGAAATTTCCTACGTGATGGGGCATCAGGCCATCCGCTGGCTGGAGCGAGGCAATCGTGAGGAGGAAGAAGCACCCAGCAAAGCCATTGCGGCTCTCAATCTCAAACCCACTGATGTGATTGCGGACATTGGAGCCGGTTCTGGCTACTACACTTTTCGTCTCGCACCGCTCGTCCCGAAAGGAAAGGTCGTGGCCGTCGACATTCAGCCTGAAATGATCACCTTTCTCGAGAGGAAGGAAAAAAATCTGGGCCTGGCCAACGTGGAGGCTCATCTCGGAAAAGTAGATGACACCATGCTCAAATCGGGCTCGATCGATGCCGCATTAATGGTCGATGCTTACCATGAGTTTTCCCACCCCCGTGAAATGATGCAATCTCTGTTCAAGGCCCTGAGACCGGGTGGGCGCATCATTCTTCTAGAATACCGTGCTGAGGACCCCACCGTCCCAATCAAACCACTCCACAAGATGACGGAGGCGCAATCTCGCAAGGAGATGGAGGCCGTTGGCTTAAAATGGAAAAGTACCGATTCCAAGTTACTCCCCTGGCAGCACTTCATGGTCTTCGAAAAACCTGAAAAGAAGTAGCCTACACCTCTGGTGGCACCGAAGACGCCACAGGGTCTCGGACACTCCTTCCGTATTCTGTCAGAGTCTTTTGGCGGGCGGTCACACCCCGCGACGGCAAGGACAAGGTGGCCATTACTCTCATTTGGTTCTTGCCCAGAACGGTATGAATCTGTGAATTATCAATAAAACGAAATGAATTCTGGCAAAAACATCCTCAAAGTTGTGTTCCTCCTTGGTAGTCTCGTCGCCTTTTCGATGCTGACCTCCTGCGAAACGATCTCCGGTTTTGGACGGGATCTTCAGTATGCCTCCTCCGCGGCGAAAAACAGATAACGCCCCAGGCTCCATTATTCATCCCCGAGCTACGAGCTCATCCTTCTGTAAGGGGCCACTGCAGATCATTGTCTGAGCGGTTGTGCCCTGACCCAACACGTCAGGCGATCCAGAGGCTAAGCCTTGGAGACTTCGTTGTGGGTTTGCTCAATTTCCTATCTTCTCCTAGGTTTTGAGGCGTGAGCCTAGTCCCCGAAAGCCCTCCCCGCTCGTGGGCCGAGATCGACCTCGCTGCCCTGCGGCATAACCTCAAGGCGGCCCGGGGCCATGGTGACCAGCAGATAATGGCCGTGGTCAAGGCCAGTGCCTACGGCCACGGGCTGGAAGCAGTAGCAAACACCTTAGAGAAAGAAGACATCGCGTTTTTTGGAGTGGCCAATGTTGGAGAGGCGAGGCGTCTTTCCGAATCCGGAATCCGCACGCCAATCTACCTCCTCGGGGGAACTTTTCCTGCCGAGCGAGAGGAAGTCGTAGCCCATCAATGGCTCCCATGTCTGAATACCATGGAGGAGGCACAGCACTTCGACCAGCTCGCCCGCGCCCGGGGCTCCATCGTGGAAGCCCATATTACCGTCGATACCGGTATGGGTCGCGGCGGCTTTCTCCCATCGGACACCCCTTCTGCCTTAACCGCCATCCGGGCCCTCTCCGGCCTCCGAGTGACTGGGATAGGGTCTCACCTGCCCTGTGCAGATGAAGACAATGGGTTTACCACAAAACAATTTGAGTCCTTCGACACCCTGGTCGAATCCCTTCCAAAACGGGAAGAGCTGACACACGTTCACCTCGCTAACTCGGCAGGACTGCTCGGATATCAGTCCCGCACCACCACCCTCGCCCGTCCTGGACTGATGCTCTACGGTGTCCCTCCCATCACAAATGGTCAGGTCCCCCTAAAACCTGTGATGGCCCTAAAGTCCCGGATCGCAGTCATCCGGAATCTTCCCTCCGGTCATGGCATTTCCTACGGCCGCACCTTCGTTACAACCCGTCCAACAAAAGTGGGTACAATCGGAATTGGATACGGGGATGGGTATCCCCGGGTGACTACAGGACAAACCCCGGAAGTCTTCGTTCGAGGCCAACGAGTCCCCCTCCTCGGAAGAATCACTATGGATCAGGTAATGGCGGATCTCACTGATAAGCCGGAATGCAACCCCGGTGACGAAGTCGAACTCTTCGGGTCCAATATCCCCGTCGAGGAGGTTGCTCTCAGAGCAGGAACTATCCCGTGGGAAATTTTTACTGGTATCACCCCACGGGTAGAGCGGGTTTACAGAGGGTAACAGTAGCCGCGAGGCCCTTTACCCAGCTACCTCTCGGTCACGCTAGGCTTCGAATTCAGGACGCACCGGAATACCGCGCTCCTGAAGATACTTTTTGGTTTCTGGAACCGTAAACTCTCCGAAATGAAAAATACTCGCGGCCAGCACTGCGTCGGCATTTCCATCCCGTAGTACTTCCTCCATGTGATCCAGAGTGCCACAACCCCCACTGGCAATCACCGGGACTCCAACCGCATCACTAACAGCACGCGTCAGCTCAATATCATAGCCATCCTTGGTTCCATCCGCATCCATGCTGGTAAGAAGAATCTCACCCGCACCTCGATTATACACCTCACGGGCCCACTCGATCGCATCGAGCCCCTCCACCGGATAACGCCCGCCGTGCGTATAGACTCCCCACTTGGTGGGACCCTGCCGCTTGGCATCGATCGCCACCACGATCGCTTGGCTCCCAAAAGTAGCAGCGCCCTCATCTACAACCTCCGGCCGGCGGATTGCGGCGGTGTTCACCCCAACCTTGTCAGCCCCTGCAAACAACATTCTCCGCATGTCCTCCACTTCACGGATACCACCACCTACGGTCAGCGGAACAAAGCAACGCTCGGCAGTCCTACGTACCACCTCCAGCATCGTATTACGCTCATCGGAAGATGCGGTGATATCGAGAAACACGATTTCATCCGCCTCCTGTTCGTTGTAAGCAACCGCACAATCGACGGGGTCCCCAGCATCCCGGAGATCGACAAAATTCACTCCTTTTACGACACGGCCATCCGTGACGTCCAGGCAGGGAATAATGCGTTTGGCCAACATGGGAGGGCCCGAATATGACCAATCCCTTTCATTTGCCAACTCCTCGTCTACCTCACCGCCCCCTGTCTGGGGAAAGATCAGCTTTCAGCGGTTGCCAAAGTAGATCATGGCCACGACCCCGACTAGGAAACAGTAGTAGCCAAAGTATTCGAACTTGCCCTTCTGAATGGTTTTGAGCACGAGATAGACCGCAAAGAGGCCCGAAACAAAGGCCGCCATAAACCCCAGAAGATAGGCAGCGGCGGCTTCCCCCTGCATGACATCTTTCAGCTCCCGTAGCTTGAGGAGCGTTCCCCCTCCAATCGCGGGCAAGAACATGAGAAAGGAAAATTCTGCCGCCTTCGAGGCCTTGCCTCCAGCAAGGAGACCTGCAGTAATAGTAGCCCCGCTCCGCGAAATTCCTGGCAGGATAGCTAGCGACTGCGCTACGCCCATCCAGATCGCCTGCCGCATGCCGAACTCCCGGCTCTCCCGGCTCTCCCGGGCAAAGAGTTTGGGCAGGAGAAGAATCACACCGGTGACTAGAAGGCATCCGCCTACAAGGACCGGATTATCGTAGGCTCCCTCAAAAAGGTCTCTCGCAGAGAAAAACGCCACAGTGGCCGGCACAGTGGCCATGACCAACCACAGGATCATGGTTCGATCCTCTTTCCGTTCCTTCTGCCACAGGCACAATAGAAGTCCTACTAAGCGCCTCCGGAAATAAATGACGACACTAAGAAAGGTTCCCAGATGGAGGATTAGCTCGAACGTAATATCCTGTTGGGCGCCCTCTCCCGCATCCCGCATCCCGAGGGCGTGCTGGAGTAGCGCGATATGCCCCGACGACGACACTGGAAGAAACTCGGAGAGTCCCTGCACGATTCCGACCAGAATGGCTTTCCAGATCTCCATTTTCTAGCCCTTCATAACGATTTCCAGTCTTTCTGCGCTGAAACCTTTCCGTAGGCCACGGATACTATTTGACCCGGTCCCAACGACTCGCTGGCACATCATTTACTCTTCCCTCCTCCCTCGTCTTCACCTTTTTCCTCCGCCCGAAACGTCGAGAGAATCAGAAAAAATGCAGCCACGCATATACACGAATCTGCAACATTGAAGGAGGGCCAGTGCCCATGCGGAGTCAATTTGGTTTCCAGCCCGATATTGAAATCGAGGAAATCAACAACATA
>PBTP01000089.1 GCA_002729275.1 Roseibacillus sp.
CGCCTTTCGGTTCTGGATGGGCCGCAATGAGGCTCTCAATGATGCCCCGGTTTTGCAGGCAGCTCACAAGGCCTATCGCTCGGGCGGAGGAAGTATGAAGGCTCTTCTGCTCTCACTGCTGACCTCCGATGCCTTTCTCTACCGCAGGGTGGAACAGGAGGGGTAGGTCGAGGCCGGGTTGTTACTTCTCTGTCCCTGGCTTCCAAGCTTCAGCGAGCTTGGAGCCCTCGGCAATTTCCCCGGGGGTGGCGTTGCCCTTGAGGACGGATAGGGCCTCGTCCGCAGCTGCGCCATATCCTGCGTTGACTGAGAGAGTGAGCCACTTGAGGGCCTGCGTCACATTGCGATCGACCCCTGTTCCTGCAGCACAGGCCTGGCCGTAGGCGAACTGGGCTCCCGCGTGTCCCTGGTCGGCGGCTTGCTGGTGCCACTTGGCGGCCTGCTCCGGGTTCCTGGTGACACCGGAACCTTTTTTATACATGTTGCCGAGGGCTGCCTGACCCTCCAAGTCTCCCTGTTCCGCGGCCCGACGCATCCAGAGAAAGGCGAGCGACTTGTCAGAGGAGACTCCCTCTCCGGTGAGATACATCTGCCCGAGTGCCCGGGCGGCCTTGCCATCTCCCTGACCGGCAGCCTTGCGCCGCCACTTGGCAGATTCCTTGAGGTCGATGGGAGCGCCTACGCCGTAGGAGTAAAGGTTGCCCAGAATGCGCTGGGCCTCGGCCTCGCCTTTCTCCGCCGCTCCCCGGATGAGCTTGAACCCTTGATCGCGATCCTGCTCCACCCCGCGGCCAAGAAGGTAGTCGGTGCCGAGCTTGGTTTGCGATTTAACGCCGTCCTGAGCGCTACTCACCACAATGGATAGAGCGAGTAGGGGAAGAAGGGCCACGAGTTTCATTTCCCGGGATCACACCATATCACCGGTTCCGGGCCAAGCGTGCACTGACAAATGGGGGACTGCTGGACGTCTGGAAGGGCTCTTGATACACCACTCCAGATGCATTTTTCACGGGTCACGTCCAGCCTTGCTCTCCTCTCTATTGCCATTTTTGGCTGGTCCAGTCTTTCAGGCGCGGAACGCCCTAATGTTCTCTTTATTGCCATTGATGACCTGAATGACTGGGTGGGTTGCCTCGGGGGCCATCCTCAGGCCCGGACCCCGAACCTGGATCGCCTGGCATCCTCGGGTCTTCTGTTCACGAATGCCCACTGCCCTGCCCCGGCCTGCAACCCTTCCCGCACGTCCGTCTTTACCGGGATCTCTCCTCACCGCTCCGGGCTTTATCGGAATGGACAGAAAATGCGGGAGGTGCTTCCTGCGGCCGAGCTTCTTCCACGGACCTTTTCCCGGGGAGGATACTGGTCGGCGGGATCAGGCAAGATGCTGCACTATGTCATTGATGCCCGCTCGTGGGACGACTACTTCCCGGCGGCCGAGACAGAGAGCCCCTTTCCCCGGACGCTCTATCCGGACAAGCGGCCCATGAGTCTGCCGCGGGGTGGGCCGTGGCAGTATATCGAGACGGATTGGGGCCCACTCGAAGCCACTGATGAGGAATTTGGAGGAGACTATCTCGTCGCCGACTGGGTGGGACGTCAACTGGGGAAGGAGCACAACAAGCCCTTCTTCCTCGCCTGTGGAATCTATCGCCCCCATGAGCCCTGGTTTGTTCCCAAAAAATATTTTGAGGCCTTTCCTCTCGAGGACATCCAACTGCCCCCGGGCTACCGCAAGGACGATCTTGAAGATCTCCCGGAGGAGGGACAGAGGATGGGCCCTAACCGTTACTTTGCCCATATTCAGTCACAGGGTCTGTGGAAGCAGGCCATCCAGGGATACCTCGCTTCCATTTATTTTGCGGACACCATGCTGGGACGAGTGATGGAGGCCCTTGAGAAGGGGCCCAATGCGGACAACACCATCGTCGTGTTGTGGTCTGATCACGGATGGCACCTCGGGGAAAAGCAGCACTGGCAGAAGTTCACGGCTTGGCGGGCCTGCACCCGGGTGCCCCTCATCATGCGGGTGCCCAAGGGGAGCCCCGGTCTTCCCGGGGGCACAGTCCCGGGGATCTGCACGAGGCCGGTAAGTCTGGTGAGTCTCGCGCCTACCTTGCTTGAACTTTCTGGTCTGCCCCCTGTGAAGGTTCATGATGGCCAGAGCCTTCGCCCTCTTCTGCAGAATCCCGCCCGGGAGTGGCCGCGTCCGGCCCTCACCTTCCTCGATGCACCCGGCAGCTATGGCCTGACTACGGAGCACTGGCGCTATATCCGTTATGCAGGCGGTGGAGAAGAGCTCTATGATATCCGGGCTGATCCCCACGAGTGGAATAACCTTGCCCGGGAGGAGGTTTATGGGCCCACCTTGAAGCGGCTGCGCGCGCTGGGCCCGAAAGAGTTTGCCCCATTGAAGCAACCCGCGGTGAGGAACCTGCCAGCCCTCGGGTGGAGAGAATTGAAAGAGGGAGAGGAGGCCCCTCCTTCCAGACCGGATGGGAATCCCTTCAATGTTGTCTTCGTGAATTCGGGTGACCGGGAGGTGAAGCTTTTCTGGATGAGCAGGGACGGGGGCAGCAATTTTTACGGTTCGATTGCCCCGGGAGGGCAGCAGCGACAGCAAACTCGTCCGGGTGCGATATGGATGATAACGGATGCGGCAGAGGGCAAGAGCCGGCCGCTGGGCTTCTTCGAGGTGGAGGATCGCGCGGCCCGGGCGGTGGTGCCCGGGCAGTGAGGGGGCTTGTTGGAAGGCCGGCCTGCAGAGCTCAGCTCAGCTTCTCCAGTTCCTCCGAGAGTTCGGCGACCTTCTTGCGCAGGTTGGCGATGCGCGCCTCGCGCTGAATCTGGTCGCCTCCTTCCCCGCCTTGGCTCAAGAGTTCGTGCAGGCGGCGATCGGCAACCTCTTTCTGGGCCTCGTCCATTCCGTTAATGATCACCCCAATGACGAGGTTGAGCATGATCATGGTCCCCACGAGAACAAAGGAGACGAAATAGAACGCCCCAAGGAAGGGCTGGGCCTTGGGGACGAGGACCTGTCCTCCAATGGACTGGTTGTATCCCTCGTAGACGTCGGAGCCGAACATTTGAAGATACATCACGTCGGTCCAGTCCTCGAGGGTGACGACTCGGAAGAGAGAGAGCATGGAAGTCCACAAGCCCCCGAAATGAACCGGGTCGTTGGCGCCAAAGAGCATGGTCCCTGCCACCGCGTAGATGTAGAAGACAAGGAAGAGCAGGATGCTGACATAGAACATCGAGGGCAGGCATCGCAGAAGGGCGGAAACGATGAGCTGCAGGCGGGGGATCACGGAGACGAGGCGCAGCGTCCGGAAGAGCCGGAACAGGCGCAGGACGGGGGCGAATCCTCCCCCAAAGGGCACGAAACAGACCGCCACGATGAGAAAATCAAAGACGTTCCAGCCATCACAGAAAAAGCGCCACGGTTTTGGGGCCGCCGCGGTCATTTTGAGGACGATCTCGGCCACAAAGATGTAGAGAACGATGTTATTGAGAACCTCGATTGTCGATCCGAGCTCGGCCATTAGAGAGGCACTTGTTTCCATCCCGACAAGGATGCCGGCGAAAACGATGACTGTTATGATAAATCCGGTGAACCAGGGAGCCTCGACAATACGGCGGCAGAAATCAGGAATGTTCACGATGCTGGAGAGGTATGGGAAGGCACACTACGACGAATTCGCTTCCGAGTCGAGGCGCAGGGTAGTCCTACTCCTTCCGATGGNCCCGAACTNAGTCAACCTGCATGGACTGAGGGAACTGGGTGAAGTCATAGAGTTTGTTCAGATGCCCCCTGTCCCGTCCGGGGAGCTTGTCCCTCGGTGGATAAACCGTTCCAGGGGCATGGTGGGTGGTGGAGCTGCCAAGCAATAGAAAAGAGCGAAAGCCCACACATAACGATTAGCAGTCTGCTGATAGGGCAATAGGAGGCATTAGCGGGCAATCATGCTCTCTAAAACAGGGTCCCTTGCTTGCACTTTGGGGCACAAGGGCTATTTCTCTCTGGCGGTCCAAGCCTTTACTAGCACCCTCGCCCAGCGGAAATCCATGCGTATCCTGTTCCGACTTCTCGCTCTTTCGTGCGTCTTCCTTACGGCTTCGGAGGCCGCCCCGAAAGACAAGCAGAACGTGCTTTTCATCGTTTGTGATGACTTGAACGATTACATTGAAACCCTTGGAGGTCATCCGCAGGCTCGGACACCCAACATTCGTCGCCTGATTGAGTCCGGGGTTTCTTTTACTCAGGCTCATTGCAACGTCCCAATCTGCAACCCATCGCGGGCCAGTTTCCTCACTGGTCTCTACCCTCACACCTCGGGGTGCTACGGTTTCGATCACTGGGACGGCTACGAAGTGCTGAGGAATTCGCGGACCCTGATGGCCCATTTCCGGCACCACGGCTACCATGCCCTTGGCACTGGTAAGGTGATGCACAACCGGGGACGGGATCAATGGTCTGAATTTGGTTATCTCTCCGACTACGGNCCCTTTGCCAATGNTGGGGAAAAGACCGACGTGGCCCACCCGGATATCCCAATCCCCTTCCGGGANGACTTCGGGGCGGTGGACGGGTCCTTCGGGCCCCTCCGGAATCTGGAGGGAACCCGCTTTACGTGGCGCACCGGAAACTGGGCGGGCAAGCGNGAGCTGAAGTATCAGTCGGAAAACGACCGTGACCCTACCGCGGACGAACTTAATGCGGCTTGGGCGGTCAAGAAACTNGGTGAACTGGCGGTTTCCGGGAAGCCCTTCCTGATGGGCCTTGGGTTTATTCGTCCTCACACTCCTCTGATCGTTCCCCGGAAATACTTCGACCTCTTTCCCCTCGAGTCCATNAAGCTTCCGGAGATCCGCCTCGGGGACGTAGAGGANACCTTCAAGCATACCCTCGCTCCAGGCAGTGATGACCGCTCCGACGATCGAGGGCATAAGATGTATTCCTCCCTTATTAAGTCTTTCAAGGGGGATCGGGAGCTGGCTCTGCGTAAGTTCGTCCAGGCCTATCTCGCCTCTGTAGCCAGTGTCGATGACCTTGTGGGAGAGGTCCTGAAGGTTGTTGAGTCCTCCTCGTTGAAGGACAACACGATCATCGTTTTCACTTCCGACCACGGCTGGGGNATGGGGGAGAAGGACTATCTCTACAAGAATTCGCTCTGGCAGGAGTCCACCCGGGTGCCCCTGGTTATCCGTGCTCCCGGGGTGAGTAAGTCGGGTAAGGCCTGCCCTCTGCCGGTCTCCCTTGTGGATCTCTATCCCACTCTTCTCGATNTGTGTGGGCTGCCGGCCGATACCCGGCTCGACCCGAAGGGGCGCCCCCTTGATGGGCACTCCCTCAAGCCCCTTCTCAGAGATCCACAGGAGGGNAGCTGGGATGGTCCGGAAGCAGCGCTTACGGCGCTCTACAAGTGGGCCGATTACTATGATCCGGCCGGGCAGTCCTANNCCCAACGCTACCGTGACTGGCGNTATGTGCGTTACGCCAACGGGAAGGAAGAACTCTATCACACCGCCAANGACCCCCACGAATGGCACAANCTTGCCAGCAACCCGAAGCAGGCNGGGAGGCTGCAGCGCTATCGTAAGGACCTTCTCGGGATCATCCCCTCAAGACCTCTCTCCGAAGAGCAGAAAGCCACGCGGTGGAAGAGCCAGTATTTCAAGAAGAACCCGNCTGCCGACACCAACAAGGATGGGAAGCTNTCCTGGCCTGAACTCAACGCTCACCGCGGGAAGAAGAATCCGGCAGGANGCCAGAAGAAGGTGAAATGAGANGATCAGCACCGACAAAAGGCCTCGTTCTNGGTGCAATGTCTGGCACGTCGTGAATAGAGNATNNGGAACGATCGGGAGTTTGGTGGCTCGACTCGGGGGCAGGAATACAGGAAGTTCAGGGGAATGATGAGAAGGGTGCTCCTCGGGTTGTTCTCCACTGCAGTGGTTGTGATGGCTTGTCAGGTTCCGGTCTTCCGCTTCGCGTTGGAGCGCTGGCCGGCAGATCGGTTTGCGCTGGTGGTGACTTCGGAGGGGGAGTTGACCGGTGCGATCGGGGAGGCCTTGGATGCCCTCGAGGAGGAGCTTAAGGGTGATAGCCAGGCGATCAACCTGACGGTGCAGCGGGTGAACCTTGCGACTCTCACGGATACCGAGCTGGTGTCGCTGCCGGCGCTTGAGCATGCGGGGGAGGAGCCGACCCTGATCCTGATGCCGCCGGGGAGCTGGAAGAGCCGGACGCCGGTCTGGACCGGGGAGGCTACGGTAGAAAATCTTACCCGGCTTATAGATTCCCCGTTGCGGCAGCGCTGTGGTGCGCATCTCCTGAAGGGGGCGTCGGCGGTCTGGGTGCTGGTGGAGTCGGGAGACCCGGCCAAGGATGCCGCGGCCCGGGAGGTGATGGCTGCCGGGGTGACAGAGGCGGAGGCCACTCTCGAAATTCCGGAGGGGGTGATCCGGCGGGAGGATTTCAACAAGGAGTTCGAGAATATTGACCCTGACAACATCCTGCGCTCGGGCATTCCCCTTAAGATCGACTTCGCGACCGAGGTGGTCTCTGCCGATGATCCGGCGGAGGCCCTCTTTCTCTCGATGTTGATGCGTTCAGGGAACCGAATCCCGGGAGAGCCCCTGCTGGTGCCCTTGTTCGGGAGGGGCCGAACTTTTGGAGGCCTCACCGCGTCCCAGATGACCCCGGAGCGTATCGTGGCAGCCAGTGAGTATCTGTGTGGGGCCTGTTCGTGTCAGGTGAAGGAAGGCAACCCTGGCTACGACCTGCTCTTCCGCCGGAACTGGGATCGCCTCCTGAAGGTGGAGGAGATCACTGCGGAAAGTGCAATCATCCAGCGCAATCTCGACCGGGTGCTCTTTGACCCGGANGNGCCNGGAGAGGCNNNCNCCGTCGNAGAGGTNCGGGATCACAANCCNCTCCTGATCGGGNTGGTGGTCTTCAACCTGGTAGCCTTCGGNGCGCTGAGTTATCTGCGNCGCCGTCATCGGCTCCGNGAGNCTTCCTGAGGNACNAGGGNCTTTATTTCTTCTCCCCGGNNTTGTCGTNNTTCTTCGGNTCCTCCTTGGNAGNGNCGAGGGANTGCTTAAGGCGCTCCTGGAGGGCCTTGAAGTCNCCAGAGAGACTCTTGAGCTGTTTCTCGAGGTCNTGNACCTGGCCNCGNAGTTTNCTGACNTCTGNNGGNGCCTGNCCGGGNGCCTCATTCTTGCGGATCTGATCGATGGCGGACTGGGCGGCCTTACCCTCGGGGGACTCGGAGTCGGCGNCCACGAAGGTGGTGAGGACCGGGATGGCCCGGGGGTCGCGCAGTTCNCCAAGGGCCCCCATCGCGGCGGTGGCCACGGAGTTCTTGAGGTGGTCGACATGGCTGAGAAGGAAGTCGCGGACGGAGTCTTTGATGTCCTCGTGTCGGGCGAGGTAGGCGAGGGNGCGCAGGGCCTGGGCGAAGCTGCGGCTGGGGAAGGATGCTTCCTCTTTCTGGAGGTGGCGGAGGAGGGGCTCGACGTAGAAGGCATCGTCCTGCTTGCGCATGCCGGCGATGGCTTCGTTGGCGATGGCGTTCTGGTAGGAGCCCGCAGTGAGCAGGCCGACGAGGTAGGGGCGCAGCCCCGCCTTGGCGTAGGCTGCTACTCCGCCGATGGCTACCGTTCGGATTCCGGGGTTGGCCTCGCGGTCGGCGATGGCCTTGAGAGCGTTGTAGGCTTCGTTGCTGTAGAACTTGGTGAGGCCGCGGACGACGGACTGCCTTACCCGGGCATCGGGCTGGTCGAGGGAGCTTTCGAGGGCGCTGAAGGATTCCGGAGTACGCATGGCCGCAAGGCCCTCGGCGGCGGCTTTTCGCACCGCGAAGAATGGATCTTCCCTGAGGGCTTTGCCGAGGTGCTCAAGGGCGACCTTGTTCTTCTTCTTGCCGAGTTGCTGGACCGCGAGGAGGCGGCCGATGACGTCGGTCTGGTCTGCGAGTTGGGCGAGGAGCATCTTCTCATTGGGGTCGAAGTTGATCTTGGCGAGGACGGTGACTTCCGGGTCGAAGCGTAGAACTTGCGGAGCGGTCCCGAGTGGGAGGTAAAAGTCCTCACGCTCCTTGGAAATCTCGATGGTCCGCATCTCGGTCTTTTCTCCAACGAGGAACTTGACCGGGAGCTTGAAGCGGAAGAAGGGGCGCTTCTCGTTGGTCATCTGGACCTGGTTGANGGAGAGCTTGACCTGTTTGGTGAGTTCGTCCCACGAGTAGTTGATCTTAAGTTCAGGGTAGCCGGAGAGGTAGACCCACTGGTCGAAGAACTGGGAGAGGGAGCGCCCGCTGAGTTCTTCGAAGATCTCCACGAGGTCCTGAGTGACCACGGTTTTGTACTGGTGGCGCTCGAGGTAGGTCTTCACGCATTTCCGGAAGAGGTCCTCACCCAGTTCAGAGCGTAGCATGTGGAGAACCCAGCCCCCCTTGGGGTAGGCCCGGAAGCTGAACTGCTGTGAGGGGTTGCTGTAGCCCTGGTGGACGATGGGGATGATATCCTTGTCGTTGCCGAAGATCCCTCGGGCGTTGCCGTGGAGGCCGTGTTTGAAGTAGTCGTTACCAAGAACTTCCCGGTCGTAGAGAAGGGAGTAGTAGGTCGCAAAGCCCTCGTTGAGCCAGAGATGGCTCCAGTCGCGGCAGGTGACGAGGTCGCCGAACCACTGGTGGGCGACTTCATGGGCATCGAGGCCACGGCTGCTCCGGAGGTTCTCGGTAGCGTCGGTGAAGAGGGTCCGGGTGGTCAGGGTGGTCAGGCTGGTGTTTTCCATGCCCCCCCACATGTAGTCAATGGCACAGGCGTTGTAATACTTGTCCCAGGGGTAGGGGACCCCGATCTCCCGTTCGAAGTAGTCGAGGATCTTGATGGTGTCGCGGAAGGTGTTGGCGAGCTGGTCTTTCTCGGAGGGNGGCACATAAAGGGCCACGGGGAGCTCCCCGTGTTTGTCCTCCATCTTAACNAAGTAGCCGGCAAGGAGGGTGACGAGGTAGTTGACGTGGACCTTGTCCTGGAACCAGTGGAATGCCACGAGGCCTGTGTCCTTGTCCTTCTTCTGGGAGAGGAGGCGTCCGTTGGAGAGGGCCTCCATGCCCGCAGGGATGCGGCAGATCACCTCGGTAGTGAACTTTTCGTTGGGGTAGTCGTGGCTGGGGAACCAGTGCTGATGGTCCTCGGGTTCACCTTGGGTCCAGAGCTGGGTATCGCTGGCCGGGTATCCCATTTCGGCGGTGCGGAAGTAGAGACCCTTTTTCGGAGTGGCGTTGTAGGNGATGGTGACGCGGGCGTCTTCTCCGGTAGGGATGGGATCCCGGAAGGTGATCTCAAGGTGGGTGTCGGTGGACTGGGTGGCCTGGATGGCGTGGGAGGAGGTGACCTGCCTGATGTCCAGCCCGGTGGCGTTGAGGTGCCACTGCTTGAGGGGCTTGGCAATGGGAGCGAAGTCGAGAACTGCGGTGGCGGCGAGGGAGCGCTCCTTGAAGTTGGGGGTGACGTCGATCTTGAGGTGCGCGACATCCACGAAGCGGTCCGGGGCGTAGCTATTCTGGGGCGCCTTTCCTTGTTCTGCGGCGGCGAGTTGACGAGCATGAAGCCGGGCCATCATGGCGCAGTGGCCACACTGGAGGAGGTGGGCTTCATTGGCGCGCAGTGCAAAGGTGCCGAGGAGCTGGCTGCCAAGAACGGCCAGGGTGACGAGCAGTTGTCGGTTCATGATGTAAGGGGGGCGGGACGATGCCCACTTTGAGGGAAATTTCAATCAGAAGCCATAGGATCCGGATCCGGGGAGGCAATCGACTCCTCGGGAGAGCTTTTGGAAAAGCTAGCGCGGGCCCTCAAGGTGGGCGATGGCATGCTCGATAGACGCTTGGAGTAGAGGNGCCAGTTCCGGGAGAAGGGAGGGAGACTGGTTGCTGGCAAGGTGCTCTTCACATTTCCGGCAAATATCCGCGAACTGGGCCATACCCATGGTGCCTGCGGAGCCCTTGAGCTGGTGGAGGATCCCACGGCTTTCCTCGATTCGGTTGTCGGCGAGAGCGGCCTCGAGGACCACCAGCTGATCTCGCCCNTGCGAGGCAAAGTCGTTCACGATGGGGAGGAGCAGCGCCGGCTGGCCGGCCGCCATGGCATNGAGCTGGGCGTGATCAAGGAGGGTCACGGCGGGGAGTATACGCTTTCGCGCACACTGGGAAAAGAGCAAGGGCTGAGCCCGCCGGAGGCTTGCGGGACACGTGGACCCACCGGGTCGGGGTATATCTGCTGGTGGGTAAGGNAGTAAGGGGTTNTTTTCCCCGGGAGTTTGTAGTGGGAATTCACCGCTNAAATAGTTAAGATATCCTAAGTGTCTGGGGAGACCTCCAAACTCGTCCTTGCCGACGATGATCAAACCGTTCGGAACTTGCTGACCATGCATGCCGAGCGGGGGGGGTTCACGGTGAGCTCCGGGGAGAACGGAGCGGAGGCCCTTGAGCTGGTGACCGAAGATACTGACGTGGTGTTGCTCGACCTTCAGATGCCGGTGCTCGATGGCTTTGGGGCGCTCGACCGGCTTGGACGCGAACATCCCGGGGTGCCCGCGGTGGTGCTGACTTCGGTGGACGAGGCTGCGGAAGCAGTGAAGGCGATGAAGTTGGGTGCTCTTGATTACCTGACGAAGCCCTTTGACCCGGACGAGTTGCTTGCGGTGCTGCGCAACGCAAAGCGTCTGCGGCGAGCGGAGTTGGAGAATGAGCAGCTGCGTGAGGCAATCGGGGGACGAGGACCCACGGTTCAAATTGTGGCAGAGTCGGAAGCGATGAAGGAGGTGGTGAGACAGGCGGAGAAGGTCGCTCCTCTCGACTCGACGATCCTGCTGACCGGGGAAAGTGGGGTTGGCAAGGGAATGCTGTCCCGCCATGTCCATGCCAAGAGTAAGCGGGGGGAGGAGCCCTTCGTTACCGTGAGTTGCCCGGCGCTTCCCCGGGAACTTCTCGAGAGTGAGCTATTTGGTCATGAGAAGGGGGCCTTTACCGGTGCAGTACGGCGACGTCGTGGAAAGATCGAGATGGCCAAAGGAGGCCCTCTCTTCCTCGATGAAATCGGGGACCTGCCGATTGATTTGCAACCCAAGCTTCTGAACGTCCTGCAGGAAAGGCAATTCCAGAGACTGGGTGGGGAGGAGACCCTGGAGGCGGACGTGAGAATCATCGCAGCGACTAACCTCGATCTCGAGCAGCGGATGAAGGATGGACAATTCCGGGAAGACCTCTTCTACCGACTTAGTGTCATTCCTATCGAGGTGCCCCCACTGCGAGAGCGTCTTGAGGAGCTCCGACACTTGAGCGAATCGATGCTGGAGCGCATCGCCCCGCAGGGAGGACGCCGAAGCACGAAACTTTCGAAAGAGGCTCTTTCCGCCATGCACTCGTATGACTGGCCGGGGAATGTCAGGCAGCTAGAAAACGTACTCGAACGGGCAGCAGCTTTCTGTGAGGACGGCGTGATCTCGGTGGAGGACCTGCCAGCTTCGGTTCGGGGAAGCGAGCCCTCCGGGCGGGTGCCCGATGGGATTGGGGGTATCGCCTTGTCTGACTTGGAAAGGGAGGCCCTGGTTCAGACTCTCAAGCTCTGTAACGGAAACAAGGCGGAGACCGCGCGGCGGCTCGAAGTGACTGAGAAGTCAATTTACAACAAGCTGAAGCGGCACGGATTGATGTGAGTGAGGCCCAACGTGAGCTTATGGACGAGGCAGCGCAGTGGCGCCACCAGCTGGAGGTGGAGCAGGCTGCTCATCGTGAGGTCCTGCAACGTCTCGAGGATGCCACTGGGGAGCTAACTTATCTCAAGGAGCAGTTCGACCGGCGAGCTCGAGAGCAGGGGTGGAATCTTCGGGACCGTGATGACGAAAAGTTCAAGGTATTCTTTAATGCCTCGATGGATGGGATCATTCTGCTCGATGGCTTTGGGGCATTTGTAGAGGTCAATGACACCGCGGTCCGGATGTCCGGGTTTTCACGCGAGCAGTTACGTGGGATGTATGTCTCGCACTTAATGAACTTTGAGGTGTCCGGGCAGGCCTTGAACGAGGTTCAGCGGACGGGTCGGAGCCGGAGTGAGGCCCAGCTACGGCGCGCGGATGGCTCCTTTCTCCCCGTGGAGGTGGTATGGGGGCGGGTGAAATATGAGGGGCGAACCCTCGTGCACGGTATTGTGCGGGATGTGACGGAGCGGGTAAAGGCCCTGCAAGAAATCAATCTCGCCAGGGAGGAATCGGAACGGGCGGAAAAGGCCAAGTCGATGTTTCTCGCGATGATGAGTCATGAGATCCGGACTCCACTCAACGGGATTATCGGCTACACCGAATTACTGCTCGACTCGCAATTGACGGAGGAACAGAGGGAGAACCTTGGGTTGATTCACAAAAGCGGGGATTTACTCCTGAATATCATTAATGACCTTCTCGACTTTTCTCGGATTGAAAGCGGGCGCCTCGAGCTTGAGCAAGTTGATTTCGAGCTCAGTGACTGTGTTGAGGAGGTTCTCGGTCTTCATGCTGCAAAGGCTTCTGAAAAAGGGGTGGAGCTGACCTATGACCTGCACGATGAGATTCCTGCGGTAGTGTCGGGGGATGTAGCCCGGGTGAAGCAGATTCTTCTGAACCTTGTGTCCAACGCCCTGAAATTTACGGCGCGAGGAATGGTGGCAATCCATGGGCGGGTGGTTCCGGGACCCTTGATTGAGCTCGCGGTGAGGGACACGGGAGTGGGCTTCGAGCCCTCCAAGGTAGAAAGTCTTTTTGAGCCGTTCCAGCAGGAGGATGCTTCTACGACGAGAAAGTTTGGAGGCTCGGGGCTGGGGCTGGCTATCTGCAAGCGTCTTGTGAAACGGATGGGAGGTGAGATTTCGGCAAGTTCCCGACTGGGTGAGGGCGCGGAGTTCCGTTTTACCATGCCTCTGCAGACTGGGCAGTCGAGTGCCTTCGCGGTCATTGAGGACAAGGGGCAGTTTCATGGCAGGAAGGCGCTTGTAATTGATGATAACGAAATCAATCAGCGGTTCCTCCAGAGGCGTCTTCTCACCTGGGGAATGGAGAGTGATGTGGTGGACAGTGGACAGCAGGGACTACGGCAGCTTGGTAGTGCCCACTATGATGTGATTTTCTGTGACATGATGATGCCGACCATGGACGGGCTGGAGTTTGCCCGGCTGGCGGCGGAAGTGGCCGGGTCTCTCCTGCCTCCGATGATTCTGGTCACCTCCGCGCGTTTGAGCGGGGAGAAGGAGCATGCACTGGCAGCAGGATTTCGTCAGGTCCTCTTCAAACCGGTGCGACAGCGGGATATGTTCAGGGCACTCACTTCGGTTCTGGATCCGGGGGTTCCAGCCCGCTCTTCTCGGGCCTTGCGAGAGACGGCAGAGGAGAATTCAGAGGGAGCCCGTCTAATCTTGGTGGCGGAGGATAATCCCATCAATGCGAGGTTAGCTACTCTGATCCTGGAGAGATTTGGATTCAGGGTCCACACAGCTGAGAATGGCCGGGAGGCCATCGTGAAATTACAGGAAGGGCACAGGTATGAGGCGATCCTCATGGACATGAACATGCCCGAACTGGATGGGGTCGAGGCGACTCGGTTGGTCCGGGCCGGTGAGGGTGGAGGCGAGACCGCAACCATTCCGATCATCGCAATGACAGCAAATGTGTTCGAGGCTGATCGGGAGACTTGTCTTCGGGCAGGGATGAACGGATACCTCCCCAAACCACTTCGCCCTGCGGACGTGGAATACACGTTGCAGGAGATGGGAATGGTCCGCTAAGCGGTCTGGAGGCTCTGGTAAAATTTACAAAAAGGGCTGGGCGATCTGGTAAAATCTACCACTTGCCGGACGAGAAAAAATATATTAACTTTTACGTAGTAAATTTACATGGAGTTAATAATGAATAGCTTAAGGTAAGGATTAGCTTAATTGGCACAGGTTATGCAATGGATCTAGTGAGTCCCACTTTTTTCCATGGTGAATCCAGCGTTCAATCTAACTTCCGAGGCCCCCGGGTCCGCTCCTGCATGGACTTGTGCGGAGCGTCGAG
The DNA here is from genome assembly GCA_002729275.1 of Roseibacillus sp. Lineage (GTDB taxonomy): Bacteria > Verrucomicrobiota > Verrucomicrobiia > Verrucomicrobiales > Akkermansiaceae > Roseibacillus_B. Next base: position 14,090 of record PBTP01000089.1, read on the forward strand.
ACCGGCTGGCGGTTGGGAGAGGAAAGAGGCAGCCCAAGAGGGGACAAGAATTTTCGATGGCAGGACAGTATGCAGGTTCTGACCGCAAACTGGAACTCATGCGCAGCTCCTTAATCCGGGTGTGCGATGGGGATCCAGAACGTTATGGACCTGGGTCCTGCCCACGGAACC
>PBTP01000090.1 GCA_002729275.1 Roseibacillus sp.
AATCCCGGAATGAAGGTTGTCGCAATCGCAAACCAAAAAGGAGGGGTCGGTAAGACGACCACTGCGGTTAACCTTTCCTCAGCCCTGGCCCGGCGTGGTCAGCGCACTCTCCTGATCGACCTTGATCCTCAGGCCAACGCCACTAGCGGACTCGGCGTCGACCCGGATGACGCCACGGACGGCAGCATTTACGACGTCTTGCTCGGCGCGGCGACTCTCGACTCCAAAATTCAGCCCACTCAGCATGATGGCCTTTCCATCATCCCTGCAGAGATGAACCTTGCAGGCGTAGAGATTGAGTTGGCCAGGATGGAAGATCACCTCCTAATCCTCCAAGACATCCTCCGGAAGGCTAAAAAAAGGGCCAAATTTGACTTTTGCATCCTAGACACTCCTCCTTCGCTCGGAGTCCTGATGACCTCGGCCCTCTCGGCAGCGGATGAGGTCCTTGTTCCCCTCCAATGCGAGTGGTTCGGACTAGAAGGCCTCTCCAAGATTCTCCACGTCATCGAGCAAATTCGTGATTCCGGGGTAAATTCCCGCCTTAAAATCGAGGGCATCCTTATGACCATGTACGACGGAAGGACCAATCTATCCCGCAAAGTCGTCCAAGAAGTCAAAAATTACTTTCCNGAATGGCTTTATCGCAGCGTNATNCCGCGGACCATTCGACTGGGCGAAGCGCCGAGTCACGGNAAGACCATCTTTGAATGGGACCCCAANGGCACGGGCAGCGAGGCCTANGACGCAGCGGCGAANGANTTTTTGCGGCGGCATAANCTGAAAGCTCTNCCNGTGANAGCGGCTCGGTAATNCCNTCNNGCTNANANGNNAGAGGGGATATTTACGNAAAANNNTCTCGATNNCNNATNNNGGNNGNCNCTTCGGCCNCACTGANCCGTTTGGACCGATTNCTGAACCAAGGGATCTTAACTTCNCTNGCTNCCGGTCCGCCNNGNNGAGCNAGGCCCGNNGAAGCNCTCCTTNCCCTNTCTTCNCGGCNCNCCGCTTTTCTTCCGGTTTCTGCGTAATGANNGACGGAAGGCTTGCACCCCNGCCCAGTGCGGNTAAAAACAGTTCAACTTTCCAAACTATTNAGCCTGACCGCATGTTTGCAAAACTCTTCGGAATGCTCTCCCAGGATATGGGTATCGACCTTGGGACGGCCAATACGCTGGTNAACATAAAGGATCAGGGGATTGTTCTTCGGGAACCGTCGGTGGTGGCCGTTAAAGCCGGAAGCAATGAGGTTGTCGCGGTCGGTGATGACGCAAAGCGGATGCTTGGGCGAACTCCGGGNAATATNATCGCGATCCGTCCGCTCAAGGACGGGGTGATCGCTGACTTTGAGGTAACCGAAGCTATGCTCCGACACTTCATCCGTAAGGTGAGNAATAAACGGCGTTCCCACCCCCGGGTTGTAGTAGCGATTCCCTCTGGAATTACGGCCGTCGAACGACGCGCGGTCAAAGAGTCCGTAGAACAGGCGGGAGCACGTGAGGTCTTCCTGATCGAGGAGCCTATGGCGGCTGCAATCGGGGTTGATCTTCCAGTGCAGGAGGCTGCTGGAAACATGATCGTCGACATCGGTGGAGGTACAACTGAGGTGGCAATCATCTCCCTCTCTGGAATCGTTTACTCACGGAGTGTTAGAACCGCTGGGAACAAGCTGGATGCGGCCGTCATAAATTANATGAAGCGTTCCTACAGTTTGATGGTAGGCGAAAGAACCGCCGAGGATATTAAGATCAGGATAGGGTCAGCAGCAGCTCTTGCCAAAGAAGGCAGCATGGAGGTGAAGGGCCGGGACCTGGTTTCCGGCCTTCCCAAAACCATCACGGTCACGTCTCAGGAGATCCGTGAAGCAATGCGTGACCCACTNGATAATATTGTCGATGCGGTCCGAACGACTCTCGAACGATGCCCTCCGGAATTAGCGGCCGACCTCGTGGACCGAGGTCTCGTCCTCGCCGGAGGAGGCGCCCTCCTCCGCGGTCTCGACAAGCTTTTGCATGAAGAAACCGGACTGCCAGTCCATATCGCGGAAGACCCACTCAGCGCGGTCGCAGAGGGCACGGGAAAAGTGCTCAACGAGCTGGCCTTTCTTCGTAAACTTACGAGCTCCGAACTTTGAATGATCCATTATGATAGCGGTTCCGTGGTGATCGTAATGCCGACATGAAACCGATCAATTCCATCGCGCTTGTGCTTTTTATCTGCGGTGTCACATGGGTTCTGACCCTTAGTGAGAGATCGGTTCGGCGTATTCAGCAAGCCTACTATGCGACCATGACGCCCTTTTTAAAGGGTGGCTCCTCGGTTGAGAAGCGGGCCCGCAAGTTTCTTGAAGAGATCGAGCACTCGAAGGATCTGGAAAACCAGCTTCGAGCCATTGAAGAAGAATATATTAAACTCCGCTCGATTGAAGGCAGGCTGCGGGAACTCGAGACCGAAAATGCGGAGTTGCGGCGCGCCCTTGAATTCAAGGAGAAGTCCCGGCTGAATGTGATCGCAGCCCGGGTGATAAAGCGGCAACCAGCCACCTGGTGGGAAACGGCGATTATCGATAAAGGACAAAGTGATTCCATCGGAGCGGGAGTGCCGATCATTGCTCCGGGGGGACTTGCCGGAAAGGTCGATATCGCATCAGAAGATACCTGCAGCATGATCCTTCTTACTGACGAGCGCTGTCAGGTTTCTGTCCAAGTTGCCGGAACTCCTGAAGTAGGAATTCTCCACGGGACCCGGGGCAGATACGGGGAAGAGCCTCGACTCATCTTGCGACACTTATCCCGTGAGGCTGCAATTCTACCCGGGATGAAGGTGATTACTACCGGCAAGGGAGGTCTATTCCCTTCCAACTTGTTGATAGGGACCGTTAAGGAATACACACCCGGACCCGTAGAGGGCGTGGCCTTAGTTCAACCCTCAGTAAATTTTGATGAGCTAGGGGTCGTATTCATCATCGCTCAGAAAAACGAACCTGAGGGATAAGCATGGGCTGGTATCATTTGAGTCTCCTTTTTCTGGTTATCACTGCCTGTATCTTCCAGCAGTTCACTCCTTCATTTCAATCTTTGTGCGATGCCGGAATTCTCCTGGTTCCCCTGGTCTTTCTCTGTGCGGCCGTGACCGTTGGAGCTGGCCCCATGCTCCTTCTTGCCTTTACCGCCGGATTCCTCTGGGACGCTCAGCATGTGATCACCCCCCTCCCCCCGGAACTTGCAGGAAATCCTGAAGTCTACGACGATCCGGGCGGTGACGTTAAATTTGGCTACTCCATCATGCTCTACGCTTTGATGGGATTCTTTATGCAGGGATTACAGCCGCTATTTCGTGAAGGGAAATGGCACGTTTCCGCCCTTCTCGCTGGGATCGCTATTTTTCTTTACCTCTCCGCCGAATATCTCTGTGTCACTTTTGTTCGTGGCGATCTGATCCTCACTCGGACCCTCTTCCTCAAAATCAGCTTTACCGCCCTGTTAACGATGCTCCTGTGCCCTGTAGTATTTTGGGCACTCTATCGATTAGCCGCCTTGTTCCATCACACAATCAGCTATGAAGGCCTCGCTTCTGAGAGGAGCGCTGCCGACTAGAGACGAACCGGACCATGGAATCACGTTACCGCTTCCGCCTCTACCTCCTGACTGCCATCGTGCTCTTTGGCGGCGGGACACTGCTGAGTCGTCTTTACGACCACCAGATTGTTAATACTGAGTATTACCGGAAGCTCATTCCTGGAGAGACTACCATCGCCATTCGTGACCCCGGAGTAAGAGGGACCATCGTTGACCGAAATGGCCAGCTGCTCGCAAAAAATCTGCGTAATTATGAGCTGGTGCTAAATCTCGATGAAATCCATCAAGAGTGGGAAAGGCAGTACTCCGAAAAACAGAAACCCGGACGCCGCCGTATTGGAATGGCAGTCCCCACTGCTGAGCGCAGTCGGGAAATTGTCCGCATTATCCGGGACGGCATTGTCCCCCGCCTAAAGCATCATGGAATCGAAGTCGAATACAGCTCATCGGCTCTGCAAAAGCACTATGTAACTCACGGAGGTTTAATCCCATTCACCTTCCCGGTGGACTTGACNTATGAACAGTTCGCCCGCCTTGCTGAGCACAANCTCGAGATGGCAGGCGTCTATGTCACTGTCAGGCCTCGCCGAGACTACCCGTTCGGAACTCTTGGATGTCATCTCCTCGGGTATTTGAAGCAGTGGGAAAAGGGTGATATTCCGGAGAAGGCAAAGGAGCAATACAACCATTACCTCGGCGATGCGGTTGGCGCTACTGGGGTGGAGGNGACAATGGACGGTTTTCTCCGGGGCTCACCAGGTCGCCGAGTGCTGCGAAAGAATGAAAAAGGCCGAATTCTGGGCGAGGTCCTCAACGAACGAATCGCCCCGGCTCAAGGAAGCCAGGTCATGCTGACCATTGATGCTCGGATTCAATTTCTCGTCGAAAACGTTCTACGAAAAACAGGGAGGTCTGCTGCTGTCGTCATGGATGTCACAACCGGCGAAATCCTGGCGATGGCATCCCTACCCAATTACAATCCGAATGAATTCATCCCTAGCATTTCGGGTTCCAAATGGGAGGCATATAAGCGGAACAAGGCCTACCCCCTTATTAACAGAGCTCTCTCAAGTTTTACCCCCGGGTCTACCTTCAAGCTGCCGACGGCAGTCGCAGCATGCATGCACGGGATGGGCGGTTTTGATCACAGCTGTGTGGGACACCTCAGATTTGGCAGGACAGGAAAACTAAAGATCCGATGCTGGAAAACTGTTGGCCATGGCCCCCTTTCTCTCACCAGTGCAATTCAGCGCTCATGTAACCCATATTTCATGCAGCTATCGAGTGAGATCGGCAATGAACGCATGGCGGAAGCCTTTGACATGCTCAATCTTGGCAGAGCGACGGGAGTTAAACTTCCGGCCGAAGATCGAGGGATCATTCCCGGTAGCGCGTGGTGGCGCCGCGAGCTTCATCCAGGGGAATCAATGACCCCGGCCAGAATGGCGATGCTTGCGATAGGACAGGATGAAAGTGAAGCTACTCCACTCCAATTAGCAGCCCTGACCGCCTGCATTGCGAATGGCGGCAAGTATTATCGACCTCGAATCATCAAGATGGCAGTGGATCCCAAAGAGGGGATTTTAGTTAGTGACATTCCCGAGCTGAGGGTTGATCTCGTTACCGAGGGCATGAACCGCCAACAATTCGCAGATCTCCGCCTCGGAATGTGGAAGGCTGCGAATGAAATCGGGGGCACTGCCAGGAGAGCCTCTCCCGAGGATGTCGAGATTGGCGCAAAAACCGGAACGGCTCAGACAACCGATTTTGGTCAAAAATCTCACAACGCCTGGACCGTAGCCTTCGCCCCTTTTGACGAGCCCCGATATGCGGTTGCTGTGATGGTCCAAAACGGGAAATCAGGAGGAAAAGTGTGCGGACCTCTGGTCAACCTGATCTTCAGAGGGCTCTTTGCAGCAGAAAAAGGCCTGAGGCTCCCCCTCCGCCGGATGGCCGAAGTCGCCGGAAATTTCGAGCCAATCGAAGAAATTACTCTTCCTGAGGGCGATCTTCTTGCCCTCGCTATTGACGAAGAGGGCGAAACAGGCGAGGAAGCTGCAGAGGCGCAGCTTCCTGGGACGGCCGTTAAAGTACGTCCCCGGGCGATACCCCTGCCCTCAATCACCCCCGACGCAGACTCGGGAAACTCCCCAAACCGGGAAACCCGGCGCCGCGCGGATTAAGTTCCAAGGGTGCACCTCCCGACTCACAAATCCGTAAACCAACTTTCCAACCCATGTTGAAAAAGATCAGACGAGCCCTCCGAATTGGCAATATCGATGCCAGAGAAGGAAACACCATAGTTATTAATGCCGAGAAACTCGAGCGCAGGGTAGCCTTGCTCGAGGATGGCGTACTTGAGGAGTACGAAATTGAACGGGAGGGAGATATGAACATTGTGGGGAGTATCTTCAAAGGACGTGTCAAAAATATCGAGCCAGGACTCAAGGCAATGTTTGTCGATATCGGAATGGAGAAAAACGCCTTTCTTCACTTCTGGGATGCCATCCCGGCAGCCCTTGACAACAGCATGGAGGAAATTCACCGGCAAGGCCGGTCCAAAAAAAAGGCGCGACCAAAGAAAATCACCTCTAAGGAAATTCCCAGCTTGTACCCCGTAGGGTCGGAGCTTGTTATCCAGGTCTCCAAGGGACCAATCGGCAACAAGGGTCCCAGAGTCACAACCAACGTTTCCCTGCCCGGTCGCTATCTCGTCCTCACTCCTTTTGCCGACCAGTTTGGAATTTCACGTAAGATAGAGGATCCAGAGGAGCGGACGCGACTTCGCCGGATCATGCAGCGCCTGGCTGTACCCGAAGGCATGGGTATTATCATGCGGACTGTAGCTGCCGGAAAGCGGCATCGGCACTTCGTGCGCGACCTCGCTATGCTGCTGGAACAGTTCGAGGACGTTGAAGAGGTTCGGGACGCAAATCCGGCCCCGGTCTGTGTATTTCAAGAGCCGAAACTGATTGAGCGGACTGCCCGCGATTTCCTGACAGAAGAGATTGATCAGGTGGTTTGTGATGATGCCGACACTACGGAAGCGATAAAGCTTATCGCCGAGAAAATCTCTGGAAGGGCAAAGAGGCGAGTGCATCATCTTCAGACCCAGCAGCCTCTTTTTGAGGAGATCGGCGTTCAAAAACAGATCGATGAAGCTTTTCTGCGGCAGGTCTGGCTTCCCTGCGGAGGCTATATCGTCATCGACGAGACAGAGGCCCTGATCTCGATCGATGTGAATACCGGCCGCAACCGAGGCTCAAAAAACGTCGATAAAATGATCCTCGAAACCAACATCGAGGCCGCTCATGAAACTGCCCGCCAACTCCGTCTTCGGAACGTAGGCGGACTCGTCGTAGTCGACTTCATCGACATGCGCCATCGGAGAGATCAGCAGGCAGTTTACCGTGCAATGAAGGAACGCCTGCGGAGGGACCGAGCGAAAACGCAGGTACTTCAGATCTCAGCTGTTGGCCTGATGGAGATGACCCGTCAACGTCTCAATGAAAGTCTAAGGGACGCTCTCCTTGAGCCATGTCCCTACTGCGCAGGATCCGGCAAGGTAAAGACCACTATGACGATGAGCATAGAAATCCAGCGCGAACTCAACACGATCCTTTCAACCAGTCGGGATGAAATCGGTGATGTCATTGTTGTCGTGAACCCCGATGTTCTCAATCGGTTCAAGGCCGAGGATGCGGAAATCCTGATGGAACTTGAGCGTAGCCACAATGGACGCCTCATATTCCGTAGTGATCCAAACCTGCACCGAGAACGCTACTCAGTCGTCGACGCTGAAACCGAGAAACGTCTCGCAGACAAATAGGGCCGGCTCAGCAATACCCCTTCCATCCAGCAGGGCATTCTTTTAGCCGTGGCGATGGGTAGAACAAGCTCAGGGCAGACCGGGTTACCCCGCAGCCTCCTGGAGTGCATGTAACTTCTCGAGGGCTGCGCCAGTCTCGACTAACTCACGCGCTTGTTGGATGCCGGCCTGGAGATCTTTCGCCAAACCGACACAAGCCAGACCTGCGCCAGCGTTCAGGAGAACAATATCGAGACGAGGGCCTCTGTCTCTACCTGCAAGAATCTCGGTGAGGAAACGCGCGTTTTGTTTCGCATCTCCTCCTCTCAGGTCTTCGGGAGTGGCCACACTCATCCCATAGTCCTGAGGGCTGATCACCTCTTTAACATTCTCCCCTGCGAGGGTTCTACAGATAGTGGTCGGCCCCATCGTGCTCAGCTCGTCTACGGGGCGGCCATCAAGGGTTTCTCCATGGACCGCCCATGCAGACCTGCGCCCCAAGCGCTGAAGAATATCGGCATAAACTGGCGGCAGCTCAGGACTGAAGACACCTACCAACTGGCAATCCGGACGAGCGGGATTAAGAAGTGGACCTATTAGATTAAAGATCGTCCGAACCCCTCTCTCAGCTAGCAATTTACGAACCGGCATAATCGCCTTGAACGCGGGGTGATATAACGGAGCAAACAGAAAACCCAATCCGGCAGTGGTCAAACAATTGCGAAACCTCTCCGGGGAAAGATCAATTCTTACCCCGAGCTCCTCAAGGACATCGGCACCACCGCTCTTGGAGGTGATCCCCCTATTGCCATGCTTCAAAACCACCGCTCCACCTGCCGCAATCACGAACATCGAAGTCGTTGAGACATTAAAAAGATTCAATTTATCTCCACCGGTCCCACAAACATCGATGGTGGGTTGCCCCAACGAGAGCTGCTGGACCTCTGGGTCCACAGCCCGCTCCACTAACTCAGAAACAAAAAGAGCGATTTCGGCCGCAGTTTCGCCCTTCTTCGCAAAGCCCTCAAGAAATCGGGCCTTACCCACGGGTTCGGCATCCTCATCGACTAGGATTCGAACGATCTCACCAACATCGGATGAATCCAATTCTCTGCCACTCTCAACGCAATCAATGTAGCTCTTCATCTTTCAATCGCTCTTAGCATTCTGTGGGAATCGACATGGCGGGATTTACCCAAAATAAGGCGGCTCATTACCGTCTTTCCATTTGATATTGCATCCACTACTGGGAAACGGATTTTGTGGAAAATCCTCTCCCGCTATCAGACTATCGATCGCATTTCGCATATCTACTCCGGTAACCTCGCCACCTTTTTTCGGGCGTGAGCCGTCGAATTGGCCCGCATAAAAGAGTAAGCCTCTGGAATTCAGCAGAAAAAAGTCAGGAGTGCAGGCCGCCGACCAAGCCTTTGCCACTTCTTGATTCTCATCATAGAGATAGGGAAAAGCCCAACCATAATCAGCGGCAAAGGGCCCCATCAGCTTCGGATGATCATCGGGGTAATTTGTCACATCATTCGACATGATAGCCACTGTATTGACTCCCTTTGAGGCAACCTCCTCCGCCAACTTCCCAACAGCTTCTGCAAGATGAATCACGAAGGGACAATGGTTACAGGCGAAAACCACCAATAACCCCTGCTCCCCCTTTAGCTCGGAGAGGGAATAGATCTCTCCCCCGGGCTCTGGAAGCTGGAATTCAGGCGCGGGATCACCCGGCTGCAGACGGAATGTGGATTGAACCTCAGACATTACACATCCGGGATAAAACACCTGACGCTTGCCGTGAAGTGAAAACGGAGCAACTATAGCCCAAGTTTCCACCGATGTTCACTGATCGCGAGAAGGAGCGCTACGAACGCCATCTAAGCCTCTCAAGCTTCGGCGCTGAGGGACAAACTGCCCTCCGGAACGCCTCAGCCCTGTGTGTAGGGGCAGGCGGGCTAGGATCCCCTTCTTCTCTTTACTTAGCCGCGGCGGGTATAGGAAGACTGGGGATCGTAGATCATGATACCGTTGACCTATCGAACCTCCAGCGCCAGATCCTTCACGACGAGCTATCTATCGGCAGCTCCAAGGCTCAAAGCGCACATCAGCGTCTCTCGAGCTTGAACTCTGACGTTGATCTGGAGATCTATCCGGAACGGCTTGAGAAAGAAAACGTCATGGCTCTATTCAGCCGCTACGACCTGATTCTTGATGGTTCGGATAACTTCCCCACCCGCTTCCTCGTGGCCGACGCCGCATGGCTCCTGGGAAAACCATTAGTAGCCGGCGCGATTCACCAATTTGAGGGTCAGCTTACCGTCTTTGACCCCAGACTGCCCTCCCCTTGCTACCGCTGTCTCCTCCCCGACCCCCCTCCGCCCGGGACTGTCCCCACATGAGAGGAAGCGGGCGTCCTAGGCGCTCTTCCCGGCGTGATCGGGACCCTTCAGGCGATGGAAGCTATTAAGATCCTTACCGGGCATGGAGTGTCTCTCGCCGGTCGTATGCTCCATTACGACGCGACCAACGCTCGCATGCGGGAGATTTCACTCAAACCTGATATATCCTGCAAACTATGCGGAAATTCTCCCACAATTACCGAGCCTGGAATTCCTGCAATCGTTCCAAGTGATCAAGCCACAATGAAAGAAATTACCGCGAACTCAGCATTGGCACTGATTCAGGATGGCTTTGACGGCATCCTTCTTGATGTCCGTGAAGCGCAGGAATATGCATGGGCCCATCTCGAGGGCTGCACGCTTGCCCCACTCAGCGAGCTATCAGAACATCTGGAAGCGCTCCCGCGTGATGTCCCCTATCTTGTTTATTGCAAGGTCGGGCAGAGAAGTGCACGTGCAGGAACCATTATGCTTGAGGCCGGATTCCAGAATGTCACCAATTTACATGGAGGTATTATGGATTGGATACGGCTAGGCGGCCCCGTGGTTCAACCATAGACCCTTTCTCTTTGCTCTACGCCCCGGCTTCGGACCTCCCTGCATTACGATGAACCCAGATGCTTTGCACAAGCCCGAGGAGAAACATGCAGATTAGGACAAAGGTTCCCGAATAGCTGATCAGTGGCAGGGGAATCCCCGTGATCGGCATGATTGAAACACACATTCCGATATTCTCGAAAATGTGGGCGAACAAAAGCCCAACGACTCCTGCCGCAATAATCTGACCCGCGAAATCTCGGCTGTAAAACGCGACAAAAAGGCACTGGATCAAAAGCAGAGCGAACCCGGTAAGGAGCAGAAGGCTCCCCCGAAATCCCTGCTCCTCAGCGATCACGGCGAAAATGTAGTCATTATGGGCAGTCTTCCAGGGAATGTCTTTTCGATGGTGCAAAGAATCCTTGGACTCGCTACCATATCCGGCTCCTCTCCATCCAGCCTTACCGACTGCCATTGTCACCCGGTATTCTGCATAGTTTTTATCAGTGTTCGCAATCTGCCCCTTTTGAACGTTCTCCAGATAATTGTTCACTCGCGCATACCCACGTTCGGAGACTCCTGGCAACACTATGAAGTATATAATCGGCAATACTCCCGCTCCAATCAACCCCATGAATAGGAGGTAACGATACGGAATACCTCCCACCAGCATCGTGACGAAGGCAACAGGCAACCAAACGATTGCCGAACCCATATCCCCATTTTTCACAACGAGGAGAAATGGGACACCGCATAAAAAGCCGATAATACCCAGCCTACAGGCCGGATGCCCTAGCCACCGCTGAATTCTTGGGAGAACCTGAAAACTGAGTCCCACCATTATAATTCCCGCCGCTATCACAATTTGGGTGGGCTGGAAGCTCAGCCCCATCACTGTAAGCTGATGCACCTCGGACTCTTGAGACATCAGCACGAGGAGCATCCCTATTCCCAATCCATACATTGGGATTCCTAGCCACATGAGCCACCGGTAATCTGTAAGAGCCACCACAAAATAAACTAGGCTGCCAACAACAACCCAAAGCTTCTGTCGATCAGCAAACCATGCACCCCACTGATCAGGATCATCCCCTAAACCGGATACCGGAATGTGCCTGGCTGCGCTTTCGATGCTGAATACTCCAAACACCAGAAGGCCATACATGGTGAAGACCAGGACCCAATTCATCCCGAGAAATTTCCGGAAAAGCGGTGTCATTTGCTAATAGCCTCAGGAGGATACAGACAAAAGCAGATGAGACAAGAAACGACCGCCATCTAGCAGCCCTCAATTATCAAGAAACCCCGTTAGCGGGCTGGTGGCCTCCGCTCGCTCGCTTTGCATAGGCAATCCAGCGGTAAACGCGCCACGACCTGCCTCAACTGCCCCTTTAAAAGCTCTCGCCATCGCTGCCGGATCACCTGCAACCGCGATCGCCGTATTTACAAGGACCGCGGAGGCCCCCATTTCGATGGCCTCTGCGGCATGGCTGGGCGCACCGATTCCAGCATCAACTATTACCGGTATTGTTGCTTGCTCAATGATGATGCGGATCTGGTCCCTGGTCACAAGGCCCATATTGGATCCAATTGGCGCACCCAGCGGCATTACGGTCGCAACCCCAACATCTTCGAGGCGTTTGGCCAATACCGGGTCGGCATTNATATATGGGAGCACCGTAAACCCCTNGGCCACGAGAATNTCTGCCGCTTTAAGGGTTTCTACNGGGTCTGGAAGAAGATAGGTCGGGTCAGGATGTATCTCTAGTTTGATCCATTTTGGCAAACCGGCAGCCTCAGCAAGCTTGGCTAACCTGACGGCTTCATCCGCATTCATAGCGCCACTAGTGTTAGCCAGCAGCAGGTAGCTATCGGGATCTACAAAATCCAGAATATTGGCAAANGGGTCATTGCCNCCAGTCACATCCGCCCTTCTGAGAGCGACTGTTACAATTTCAGTGCCGGAAGCCACCAGCGCTTCCCGCATCAGCTCAGGAGACCCGAATTTACCGGTCCCCAGAAGAAGGCGTGAACGGAATTGTCGCCCTCCAATCTCTAAGAGATCCACACTCACATTCAGGACGGAATTAGATCGGACACCGCGGCGCGCTCCTCACGTAATTCTAAAACGCTTTCATCAATTTTCGCTCTCGAGAAATCGTCAACCTCCACTCCTTCCACTACGGACCACACCCCATTCCCGTCAGATTTCACCGGCATGGAGACGATAAGCCCCTCATCAATGCCATATTGACCCTTCGAGCAAATGCCAACGCTGGTCCAGTCACCCTCTGGAGTCGGGGCGACAAGACTGCGAACCGTATCGATGGCCGCATTGGCCGCAGACGCAGCAGAGGACGCTCCACGAGCATTGATAATCGCTGCGCCACGCTGCTGGACAGTCGAGATGAACTCCCCCTTGAGCCACTCGTGATCTTCGATAACGTCCACCACCTTGGCCTGNCCAACCAAGGCATTGGTAAAGTCGGGATACTGTGTAGCGGAATGATTCCCCCATATACAGAGATTCGAAATCGAGCTCACGTGCACTCCTGCCTTGGCGGCCAACTGGCTTTTCGCGCGATTTTCATCCAGGCGGGTCATTGCGAAAAAGCGTTCCGATGGAACTCCCGGCGCATTGTTCATGGTTATGAGACAGTTCGTATTACAGGGATTACCCACAACTAGCACTCGGATATCATCTGCAGCGTTAGCGGCAATTGCCTCACCCTGACGAGTGAAAATTTTGCCATTAATCCCAAGAAGATCCTTTCTTTCCATTCCTGCTTTTCGCGGCACAGATCCCACCAGAAACGCCCAGTTCGCACCGTTGAANCCCTNATCCAGATCACTGGTCGNAGTGATCCCTGATAGCAGAGGGAAAGCGCAATCATCTAGTTCCATGGCCGTGCCCTCCAGCGCTTTCATCGCGGGCTCGATCTCNATCAAATTCAGATGAACCGGCTGGTCAGGCCCAAATAATCCACCAGAAGCTATTCGAAAAAGCAGCGAGTAGCCGATTTGCCCAGCGGCGCCGGTAATGGTAACGGTAATGCTATCCTTCATGATGATGCATCAGCCTTTAGCGGTGAGACCTTGCGGGGTCAATGGCGGTCCGTTTCCTACCTCAAAAAATTCCCGTCGGCGCCGAAAATAACACGGAGTTCGCTTTGAATTTTGTGGTTGCTAAACGCTCCTGCCGGCCCATGATTCCTGAGCTTGGTCGAAATGGCGAATCTCTTTCGTCTCTCAAGCAGCACGAAAAGTCTTGGGATTCACTCAATCTCCCCGGACTCTTTCAAAAGCTCTTTCCTAAGGGTAACACGCCTCAATACGGTGAGGATTGCCCTTACGAAGACAACATTCCTTCTTGTGACGCGCCACTAACCGCCATCGGCGGCTTTGGAGCCGAGCATACCAACTTTGATCATGAGCTCTGACACTCCTTCAGATGCACCTTCCGGGGACCCCTCGGATGGACATAGGAGAGGCGGCGGTGATAAACACCGCCGAAGACGTGGCGGAGCGGTCCGAGGCAGAGTCCGAGGCAGAGGACGCCGCCGAGGAAATGACCGGAGAAGAGATGGCGGTGGCGGTGGCGGTGGCGGCCATGAAATCGATGAAGGAGAGCAGCGCAAGGATGTTGTCCTTACTGGTACGCCCGTTGAAGTGAATGGCGTTCTGGAGCTAGCCCCAAAAGGATTTGGTTTTTTGCGCCAACCCGAGAAGGATTTCGAGCAATCAAAGGATGATNTTTTTCTTCCCCCAGAGCTTGTTCGCCGGGAGGGACTCCGGGTCGGCATGTGGGTTCACGGAATGGCGCGTCAAGGNAACCGAGGNCCGCAGCTCGTCGAAGTNACCTCCGTGAATGGGCAAAAACCAGAGGACGCTCGCAAGCTTTCATTCTTTGAAGAACTAAAGGCTACTAATCCCGTAAAGCGGATTCCCTTCGAGACTGAGCCTGAACGATTCACNACCCGGGTGATCGATATGATCTCGCCCATTGGCCGAGGTCAGAGGGGCCTCATAGTCTCTCCACCTAGATCAGGAAAGACTACCCTGTTGCTGCATCTGGCTGAAGCTGTTCGGGAGCGACATTCCGAAAATCTTCACCTCATTATCTTGCTCGTCGACGAGCGCCCCGAAGAGGTTACGGAATTCAAGCGGCAACTGCCTGAGGCCGAGATCTATGCTAGCTCGAACGACATGCCGGCTAAGAACCATTGCCGCCTCGCTGAGCTGTGTATCGAAAGAGCCAAGCGCTTGGTCGAGGCAGGCCAGGATGTCTTTCTTCTTCTGGATTCGATTACCCGTCTTGCGCGAGCCTACAACAACAGTAACCGGGGCGGGAAGGGTCGTGGTTACCAAAGCGGAGGAATTGTCGCAGGCGCTCTCGAAATGCCCCGCCGCCTCTTTGCCGCTGCCCGGAACCTCAAAGAAGGAGGGTCCCTGACGATCATAGGGACCGCATTAGTCCAAACTAATGCAAAGGCGGACGAGGCNATATTTCAGGANTTCAAGGGGACGGGGAACATGGAGCTGGTTCTCGACCGCCGGATTGCGGAAAGCTTCATTTACCCCGCGGTTGATATTTTTAAGTCAGGCACTCGGCGTGAGGAGCTTCTGCTCCCTGAGCACTTACTTCATAAGATCTATCTCATTCGTCGCGGCCTGTCTGGGCACCGGCCTCTCGAAGCAATGGAGCGACTCCTTTTCTTTCTTAAGAAATTTCCTAACAACGCTCAGATGCTTTTGGAAATAAAGGGTTAGCCCCTCGCAATCCTCGCCTTAGCCTCCCAGCCACGGGGACCNGCTTCTTTCTTTGAAGACAAAAGCAAGGCCTCTCCTGTCTTCCTCGGTCCTCTAGNTCGGCCGCATNTANGCAACCTGAGCGGCAGGGCCCAGATTTGTTAAGATGGTGTAAAAGGTGTTTAAGTCGTCCCTTCGNCCGTNCACCTTGCNGTNGTNTCCNACATNATTCNTGCGGAANATGAATCATTTTTCCGCAATGATCNATGCGGGGGACTCCGGCGAGCCCCAGTGCNAAGTAACCACCACTCTATTTTCTGATGCCAAAGGCCTCCNCCAATCGGGATGCTGAAGATGCATTTGATATCTCCCTGATGACAAAGGTTGCACGGGGCGATCATGCCGCATTCGAGGAACTCGTTCATCGGCATCGCCATGCCGTCGTAGGAACCGTTGCCAAGATGCTTGCCAGCCATAGCGAGGCGGAGGACATCGCCCAACAGGTGTTTCTTCGCTTGTGGAAGAGCGCAGGGCGCTACAAACCCACTGCTAAGTTCACAACATTCCTTTTTACCATTACCCGCAACCTTGTCTTTAATGAGACTAGGCGCAAATCACGNCGGGGCGAGCAGTCGCTGGAAGAGCAAGCGGATNACTGGCACCAACAGTTTCAAGAAAAGGGGCACACCCAGCCTGACGCTCAAATGGTTCAGTCGGAGTTGCNCGAGACTGTTAATCGAGCGATTGCAAGCCTCCCCCGAAAGCAGCGTATGGCGGTAATCCTGCGCCGATATGAGAACATGCCCTATGAGGACATTGCCGACATTCTCGGGATCTCCGTATCTGCCGTAAAGAGCCAACTTTTCCGGGCNCGTGCCACTCTTCGCCAGATTCTTGGCCCGTTCCTCGATTCCACTCCCAGCCCGTCGAGCAATAATTAATTCTCTGGCTCCTGAATTTCCGGCGCCTCTTTGGATTTGGAGGACCCCTCGGTAAGGATACCCCAATCCAGTTCCCCAAAGTCNATACGCTGACTTTCNCACTCGAAAACCGCATCCTCGTTTCTCGGGTCAATATGTGCCGCCACATCGATAAAATAGCGCGCCAGCAGCCGCTCTTTCTCAGTCCCCTCTCCTCCCTTGTTCAGCAGCTTGGCTCTCGCCATGAGGAGTCGGGAAAATGTGCGGGGATTATAGTCNCCGATTTTCACCTTGGGCATCACTCCCTGCCTTAACTGGAAGTTGACCACCATCGCCTGTTTATTACGCCTCTCNAGGTGAAGGGAGAGGGCTAGGATTCGGCGAGCACTCAAGAGCGCCTCCTTGGAAGCCCCCTTTACCGAAACCAGATTCGCCACATAGGTCGCGAGGTTCGTAGAATAATTCTTACGCTCTGTCGCAAGCATCACATCATCGCCAAAGAGAATCCTTTCAACGATCGGAGCCTCATAGAGATCCGCAAAGGCAGCATCCTCGCCTTGCCCGTAGATGACGACCATGGAAATAAGTAATATCCAGCTTGCTTGCTTCACCGTTTGGATGACTCCATAGTCCGCCCACACGATCTTTTTCGCAAGTGGGAAATCAGCGTAGCATCCAAGAGAAACAGGAGCACCGTCGCAGAATACTGCGATCCCTTGCCTCTACCAACAAAGCGCTCCGTCGGGACTGGAGCGCTCTCTTATGTGATAAACTTTCAGCCTGGATTTCTTTGAACAGGGGAATCGAAGTGATCGCAACCTACGCGCCACTGGATAGCGAAGCAGACCTCTCAGCCCTTCACCTTTCTCTCTTTGGGCATTATCAATTTGCCTACCCCCGGGTATCACAAAGAAATCTAAGCTTTCACCTGGTTCAAGACCCAAGCGAGCTGAAGAAGGGAGCTTTCAACATCCTCGAGCCCGATCCACNCCATCACCCCTCTGTCAGCTTGGGCANTGTCGACCTCTGNCTCTGCCCTGGNATAGGTTTTTCCAACAATGGCGCACGGCTTGGACGCGGCAAGGCCTATTACGACTCCGCCCTCCCTCTTCTTGCAGCCGACACCTTCCGGATGGGCGTCGCTTTTGACCTTCAGATTCGCGATTACCTTCCGGTTGAAAGTCACGATGTTTGCATGACCCATATTGCGACTCCAAGTGGCATCAGGCCCACTCCGGNAGGCTTAAGTTGAAGCGAGGAATACGAACAAAAATTCTTCTTCCGCTCTCAGTTGCCCCGAAAAAAGCTCCCTCGGCATACCCACTTGAGCGCGCTACATGGTAGCTGTTGTATGAAAACTCTTCTCCCGGCCCAAGATCAGGCGTNTGCCCCACTACCCCATCGCCCTCTACCACGATAACGTCCTCGGAAATATTCTCCCNGACAACCCACTTACGTCCCCGAATAAGGACACGCTCGCTCGAATGGTTGCAGATCTTGACAAAATAGACAAACGGGTGCGGACGGTCCTCAGGNTGATCAAGACTGGGCATATAGATGACATCATCAACCTCTACGCTTAAGCCATCCAGTTCTTCGAAATGTGGGTGCACCGGGCAGAACCGTAGAGCCATGAACTCTATTGCCAAGGACAAGCTTGCCAGTCCCGCTAATGAGCGATTTTATTGGGATACGATGTCACCACCAATGGTCACTCTTACGATCGCCGGCTCGGATTGCTGCGCAGGCGCGGGAATACAAGCCGATCTCAAAACATTTTCGTTGTTTGGCATCCACGGTCTCACCGCGATCAGTAGCGTTGTGGTGCAAACTCCTCAGACAGTGCATAGTTACCATGAGGTTTCCCCGGCGACTTTGGCGGAACAAATTCAAGTTCTCCTTGATAGCTATCCCGTAGCTGCCATCAAAACCGGACTCCTTGCTACCGCCGCTCACATTTCGGTGGTGGCTGATGTCCTCACAGGAAGCAGGATCCCCTTGGTGGTAGATCCTGTTCTATCTGCCTCCTCAGGAACTGACTTTGCACCAAGAGAGNCCATCCAAGCTTACAGGGAAAGGCTCCTGCCCCTNGCGAGCCTCGCCACCCCGAACCTTCCCGAGGCTATCCGTCTTCTNGAACGAGAAAATTCCCGCCCTTCAGAGGAGCTGTGCCCGATCAAGATTGCCGGAGCACTAGCTGAACTTGTTGGGGTTCCCATTCTTCTCACGGGTGGACACAGCGCGGTGGAAAAACTGGTTACTGATATTTTTTACCGCAATAGCAGCGCTCGCGAATTCACCCACCGATGGATCGATCTTCCCAGCACACATGGCACTGGGTGCACCTATTCCGCTGCAATCACCAGCTTGCTAGCACTCGGTTACGACCTAGAAGAAGCCATCCCAAAGGCTCAGTCGCTGATGGACCACGTCCTTGAGACCTCATACCGATGGCCTCCAGAGGAGGGAGCACAAGAAATTTTAGCGCTCAATCAGCTCCCACCGGGACCAGATGGTTTCTGAGGAAGCGGTAAATCAGAAGAGCCCCATTCATCATCATTTTTACATCTTGGACTCNGACCCCTACTTCCACTCATCGGAAACTGGAAAGCCTTTCCACAATTGTATCAGCTGTGGACTGTCCCTCAGGGATGATCCAAATCTACCTTTCCTAGTTGCCAAAAGCTATCGNAGTGANGAATGCATTTTTGAATATGCAATCTGNGAGGATTGCCGGGCCAACATGGCCAGAGAGTTCTCCGANGAGTCACAACAAGCCCTCGCCGATTTTTTCACGCACAGNGTAAAATTCGAAGAGCGCTCCAAGCTGCTCTCCTTTGGGGATCTCATCGAGCCATGGATCCAGACATGTGCAGCCTGCAATATACNCCGCNCCGAAGCCCAAACCTATTCACTAGGTGGAATTCTACTAGGGGACTCAATCGTATATGACCCATATCCACTCTGCCTTTGTGGAGATTGTGAGGACGAAGTTCAGTCCCTCCTGTCCCAGAAGACTCTCGGGATTTGGGATGAATTTGTTCAAACAAATTTTGACTCTCCTCCCGGGCACTACCGGGATCTTCCGACCCACCGACGCCCGGTGCTTCTTTAGCGGAAAGCTCACGACCAAAAGCTAAGCTCCACGAGACGACCTGCCCAGAACTCGACGAAATCTCCCTTATTCAACCAAGAGTGGCAGCCCCGCCTGGACTCGAACCAAGAAATACTGAACCAAAATCAGGTGTGTTACCAATTACACTACGGGGCTACNGCCTCTCGGCGGCCGTTAAATAGGTGTAACCGTCCGGGTTTTCAACTAATAAACATGAAAGCTAACCAAGCCACTTGACTCTCTTGTCACTGGTCGAGAGGTTGGCTGCGCAGGAATTATGGAATTTGCCGGTCTCATAGAACAACGCCGGGAGAGGCTGGCTGAGCTGGAGCAGCGTATATCTCAACCTGACTTCTATAACGATCAAGCCTCTGCTGCCGATGTGATGCGGGAACACAGGAGCCTTCAGAAACTGATGGTNCTCTGGAGCAGCTACGAATCCACATCTAGNAACCTGGAAGAGAATCGCCAGCTTTCCAAGGACGAGGACGAGGAAATAGCCGCGATGGCTGGCGAAGAAATACCAGAACTTGAGTCCGCCCTTCCTCTTTTGAGAGAACAGCTCCAATACTCCCTGCTACCTCAGGACCCAACGGAAGAGCGCAACGCCCTCGTAGAAATCCGAGCAGGTGCCGGAGGCGACGAAGCGTCCCTTTTCGCCGGCGAGGTCATGCGGATGTACGAACGGTATGCAGACAGCTGCAACTGGAAATGCGAACACCTCGAAAGCAGCCCCTCAGAGGTCGGAGGCTTCAAGGAAGTGGTCCTGAAAGTAAGCGGCGAAGAAGTTTTCCGTCGGATGAAATATGAAAGCGGGGTCCACCGGGTGCAACGGGTACCTGCAACAGAGACCCAAGGACGTATTCACACCTCTACCGTAACTGTCGCCGTCATGCCCGAGGCTCAGGAGGTAGACATTGAACTTAAGCCAGACGAACTGCATATCCAAGCCACCCGATCCGGAGGTCCAGGAGGTCAACACGTCAACACCACCGACTCGGCAGTTCAAGTCACCCACCTGCCGTCTGGGATTCAGGTCAAATGCCAAGACGGAAGAAGTCAGGGGCAGAACAAGGAAAAAGCCCTTGAGATTCTCCGCTCTAAACTTTTTGAAGCCAAGCAACACGAAGAACAGGAAAAATATTCTGCCCAACGACGGGCCCTGATTGGTTCTGGAGACCGCTCGGAGAAAATCCGAACCTACAATTTTCCTCAATCACGGGTGACGGATCACCGTATCAACCATACTTCCCACAACCTGGAGGGAATCCTCACGGGAGAGGTTCACGAGTTTACGGAGGAATTGCAGAAGACTGAAATGGCTCAGAGGCTGGCAGAATCCGGGATTAATTCGGACTGATTTTGCCCTGAGGCTCAGCCCGATGAAGACCGTCCTAGAATGCCTCGAACGTGGATCTTCCTATCTGCAGGAGAAGGGCGTAGAGGGNGCNCGGCGCAATATGGAATGGCTCCTCGCCCAGCAATTGGCCTGCAGCAGGATCGAACTTTACGCGAGCTTTGACCGGCCAATGACGGAACAGGAACTTGTTCCCCTGCGAGCCCTCCTTAAGCGACGCGGACAGGGCGAACCNCTCCAACATCTCCTCGGAACCGTTGAGTTCGCAGGAAGAGAGTTCCAGTGTGATCATCGCGCTCTTATTCCCAGGCCAGAAACAGAGGAAATGGTCGAATCTGCTCTAAAACTGGAAATGGGTGATCAAATCGAGGTGCTGGATGTGGGGACTGGAAGTGGAGTCATCGGCATCACGATTGGACTATCGCTTGGCGAACGCTGTGCAGGCATAGTGTTAACAGACATATCGCGGGATGCTCTTACTCTCGCCCAGGAAAACGCCGACCGGCACGCCCTCACGGTCACCTGCCTCGAAGGCGATCTCTNCGAGGGAGTGAGGGGGACATACAATCTNATCCTTGCCAACCTTCCTTACATTCCGATAGGCGAAAAGGGGACCCTCTCCCCCGAAGTAGGTTACGACCCAGAGACAGCCCTCTTCGCCGGTCCTGATGGCCTGGATCTTCTCAGACGTTTTCTTCCAACGGCGAGAAATCATCTTGCCTCTGGTGGCTGGCTGGCCCTTGAAATAGGCGCCAATCAGGGACCTGAAGTAGTGAGGCTCGCCCAATCCTCAGGCCTCAATTCCATCCGCCTGGATCAGGATCTCTCCGGAAAACCGCGGTTTGTCTTTGCGCAGGCACCCTGACGGGTCGAATATTGCTCCCTCTTCAATGGATAAACTTCTCGTCCACGGCAACAGCACCCTACAGGGCTCCATTAATATCTCGGGATCAAAGAATGCATCCCTCCCTATCCTTGCGGCCACCCTTCTCTCTGATCAGGCCTCAATTATCCGAAGGGTTCCCGACGTCTCAGACACCAACTACATGCTCCAGATCCTCCGTGCGCTGGGGGCGGAAGTGGAGCGCTCAAGTGGAACCGTCCGAGTTGAACCGGCAACAATTGCTCCCGAAGCTCCCTATGATCNCGTAAGGAAAATGCGAGCCTCTATCTGTGTCATGGGTCCCTTGCTGGCCCGGGTCGGCAGAGCAAAGATTTCTCTGCCCGGCGGATGCATCATTGGGGATCGCCCCGTCGACCTTCACATTAAGGNCATGCAGGGTCTTGGCGCCGTCGTCGAGATGNAAGGAGGCGATATCGTNTTGAGCGCTCCTAAAGGTCTGATCGGAGCTGAGATCGACATGAGAGGGAAGCATGGCCCCACCGTTTTGGGAACCGACAACCTCATGATGGCCGCCGTGCTTGCACGGGGTACTACAGTGATTGACTCTGCAGCCAGCGAGCCTGAGGTCGTGGACCTTGCTGACTTCTTAGTAAAGATGGGCGCGAAAATCTCGGGCGCGGGCACACGAAGGATCGTTATCGAAGGTGTCGAATCCCTTGATGGTGTCGAGCACAACATCATACCGGACCGAATCGAGGCAGGAACCTTCATGGTGGCAGGCGCGATGGCGGGACAGGGCGTGACCTTGAAACGGGTAAGAGTCGANCACCTTGTTGCAGCTACCAGNATTCTCGANGAAGCTGGTCACNTGGTTGACTTTAATTCCGATGGCACGGAGGTCCATATTTCACCTGGCACAAATCCCTGCGGCTGTGATATTTCTACAGCTCCCTTCCCAGGTTTTCCCACAGACATGCAGGCTCAATTTACTGCCATGTTTGCGACCACCCGTGGGATCTCAGTGGTAGAGGATACTATCTTCCCTCAACGCTTCATGCACTGCTCAGAGATGAAACGCATGGGTGCCGACATCAAGGTTGATGGCGGCAGCGCTCTCATCCGCGGGGTAGACAACCTAAGCGCTGCCCCCGTAATGGCCTCAGATCTCCGAGCTTCGGCTGCTCTGGTCCTTGCAGCTCTCCGCGCCCGGGGAACCACCGAGATTAACCGCCTTTACCATATCGATCGGGGTTACGAGCATATCGACGAAAAGCTCCTCCAGCTCGGAGCAAACGTTGAACGCGTCCCAGACTGATGCCATGAGCCCCGATGTTCAACATTGGCAGCCTTCCATTTAATATGGTAGAACCTTGGCATGACCCTAGGGACAACCCGTAACTTGCTCAGCCTTCTTTTCCTGAGCTCTTCTTCTATAATTGTGGCTACGCCCACAACCGCCACTCTGACGGCTGTAAACGAGCAGAATTTTAACCGAATCACTCTGGAGTTCGAACCCCCAGTTCTACCAACCGGGCGGGATACTACCAGATTATCTGGGTCGATCGAGGTCCTCCTTGAGATTGACCCGATTACTGACCAGGTCTCCGAAATGACCATCCTCGATGGCGACGTACAAGGTAGCGCAGTTGAGCTATCGGGAAGCACTTTCCTGATCGGGAGTTACGACCTTGAAAGCTCTACTCTCGGCGCAACGCTGGCCACTCCAGAACCTCCGGGAATTGTCGATCCTTCTACGGGGGAATTCGACTCATCTCAACATACCTTTACCGTGAGCAGTGGCACACTCGGCGGCAACATCAGCATTGGACTACTCGGGATAAATGAAAACCTTGATTTTGATTTCACCAATGAACCTGTCGGTGGAACTGGCCTTGGTACAGGAACTGTCACTCTCACCCCTACAACCAGCACACCAACAAGCAAAAGCTACAATGTAGACGTTGAACTACCCGTTGCCGTAGACCAGGTATTCGAAGCCGCAGGCGTTCAGGTGCCCATCCGGGCCGACGGCTCAGCCAAGCTGTCCGGGCCCGCTACTATCGAGATCATTCCAGACGACCCATTTGTCCTCTGGTCCGAGGCGAATGGGATCGCCGGAGCAACGCCGCTCCAGGACTCCAACGGAGATGGGGTAAGCAATGGAATTCAGTGGGCCTTGGGACTTGACGCCTCCGAGAACCCATTTCCTCATCTCCTGCAACCAGGTGAAACTAATGCCGCAACGGTTTCCTTCACCCTGACGCTGCCGGAGGGTGGCACTGCAAGCCCACTCCTCGTAACAATGGGTAGCGATCCACGCCGAGGTTTCACTCCACTCGGGCCTGCACTGATCAGCCCCGGCGGAAACCCAATCCCAGCCGGAACGAGTGGAGAAGTCACGATCAGGATACCAAGGGGCCAAAGGGGCTTCGTCCAGCTCTCCACTCCCTGAAGCAGGCGTCCTTAGGATCGAGGATGGATCTCTGTTCGGAGCCCGGCTCAGGCAGGAGCCCCGACCGGATCAGGTAAGGGACCGTCACCCTCTTCACGCTCGTCACTATCGCTTTGATCTGAAGTGGTCGGAGCGGCATCAGATGGCAACTCAGGCGGCTTGGGCGAGCGCGGGGGGCTCTTCATTTCACCATGCTCGATCAGGTCAATGATGTGAGCGCCGTCCAGCGTTTCAAATTCCAACAGAGCCTCAGCGATTAACTCGAGCTTATCACGGTTTTCTGTTAGGATCTTCTTCGCATCTGCATAGGCCCGGTCGATGATCCTGCGAATTTCAGAGTNNNTTTTNTTNGCCGTTTCNTCCGAGTAGTTCTTNGGCTTNGAAATNTCCCGGGCAAGAAAAACCTCNTCNCGNGCNTCNCCNTATTCCACCATTCCNAGCTCCTCGCTCATNCCCCATTCGCACACCATCCTTCTCGCCAGACTAGTTGCCTGCCTGATATCTCCTGACGCTCCGTTCGTCACGTCGCCAAAGACGATCTCTTCAGCCACTCTTCCGCCCATCGTAACGATCAGCTGCTCTAGCCCTTCGATCTTGTGCACTTGGAACTTGTCTTCCTCAGGCAGATGAAAGGCGGCCCCAAGGTATGGCCCCCTTGGAATGATTGTTACCTTGTGGAGTTGATCAGTGTTCTCAAGAGTGGCGAGCAGCAGCGCATGTCCAGCCTCGTGATATGCCGTAAGTTTCTTTTCTTTTTCACTGAGCGCAAGGCTCCGCCTCTCTCGCCCCCACCTGACCTTGTCACGAGCCTCCTCGAGCTCAGCAACGGTCACCGCTTTCAGATCCTTACTCGCCGCCAGAAGGGCCGACTCATTGATTATATTCGCAAGCTCTGCACCCGAAAAACCCGGAGTACCGCGAGCCACCGTTCCCAGATCAGTACCAGCGGCTAACTTGATTTTCTTGGCATGAACCTTTAGAATCTGCTCCCGCCCTTTGACGTCGGGGAGCGACACCGTCACCTGCCTGTCAAANCGGCCNGGGCGGAGAAGTGCGGGGTCCAGCACGTCAGGACGGTTAGTNGCTGCAATGATTATTACGCCCTCCTGCGTGTCGAAGCCGTCCATTTCCACCAACAGGGCATTGAGAGTCTGCTCCCTCTCGTCATGGCCGCCGCCCATGCCGTGACCACGATGCCGACCTACGGCATCGATTTCATCGATGAAAACAAGACACGGAGCGTGCTTCTTACCCTGTTCGAACATATCGCGAACTCTACTGGCCCCAACTCCCACGAACATTTCCACAAAGTCGGAACCGCTAATGCTGAAAAAGGGAACACTAGCTTCCCCGGCAATCGCCCGCGCGAGGAGAGTTTTNCCGGTTCCCGGAGGACCCACCATCAGAACACCCTTGGGAATATTNCCCCCAAGTTTCTGAAACTTGCGAGGATCNTTGAGAAAGTCCACGATCTCCCANAGCTCCTCCTTGGCTTCCTGNATTCCAGCAACATCCTTGAAAGTTACCTTNGTCCCGTCCGTGCTCATCATTTTAGCCTTGGATTTACCAAAACTCATTGCCCCCCGGCCCGCCTGTTTCATCTGATGCCGGAACAGCAGGAACAGCAGGACTATGAGAATTAGAATTGGCAGAAAGCTTAGAAGAATAGTCCTCATATAATTGCTTTCCCGACGGTAAACCACCCCGGTGTTGAAAAGCATGTTTAG
The DNA here is from genome assembly GCA_002729275.1 of Roseibacillus sp. Classification (GTDB taxonomy): domain Bacteria; phylum Verrucomicrobiota; class Verrucomicrobiia; order Verrucomicrobiales; family Akkermansiaceae; genus Roseibacillus_B. The sequence goes on from PBTP01000090.1 coordinate 25,496, forward strand.
CTCTTCCTGCATCGCCATCATATTGATGGGCACGACAAACTTCCAAGGCTTATCAGCCTCTTGGAGGTCTTCCGGCGACTTAGGATTTTTGACACGTCTTTGACCGATAAGATATGCATCTCTGGTCTCTGGGATGGCCACGAGTTTCAAATCCGAGACCTTGTAGGAACTACCCCCCGAGGCATCCGAAGAAATCGGAGGGACTGGCGAAGCCCAGCCCACAAAGTCAGCAAAACTATAACCACCGGGCGAGCTTGACAAATCCCCCCCGACGCTCGGGTCATCAGCCCCTACCGTCTCCACNGCGGATCCGACCAGTCGATTCAACTTCGGACCATCGAGNTCAAGATTAATCCTAATCCTGAACTCTTCCGGAGCCCCGAGGTTGAACAACGCCGTNTCCTGCTGCCACCCAACGATCTGCGCATTAAATGCAGCCTCGGTGGTCACCACCTCAAGNTTGAATCGCGGATTGCCCAGAATCACCTTGCCATCCTCCAAGCTTNTTTTGAACTGATTGAAGGATATCGGTTTTCCTTTCCCNTTTCCTTTNTTCGCAAAGGCAATCGCCAANAGGCCTAACGCCATTGCGAAAAGAAGCAGGAATCGCCAATTGAAACCACCCGACTCACCGGGCTTACGGGGATCTTTGGAGTCAGGCTTTGGAGAAGGTTCGTCTGCCATTTTGATGNTTTCTTCGTCGGAGGGCAGGNTCACCTGCCCGGGNAAGCTTAGCCCAGTGACATAAAAATAAAATTGAAATTTTACCCTCGTAATCCCTCAAAAAGAGGCCGAGTCAATAACCTGCTGGAGTCCCCTCGCTGCAGTCTCGACCTGCCGGGGCAACAGTGGCCTGGCGAGAAGAACCCCTAGGATAAACAGTCCTTCCCGAGTATTTACCGGGATCACCTCAAGGACTGAGCCTTGCTCAACCTTGATATGAAGGTTCCCTACCGCTGCCGCCCCTGCCTGCCTTTTCGCAGTGAAAGCAGCCTGAGCAAGAGTCCTTGCCAGATGATGCAGCTTTTCAGATTTAGCCTCGTCTACGACGACGTTTCCGCTCCGTTCAAGGAGGAAATAGGATCGAGACCCGAGCGCATCATGAAGCCAGCCCCCGAAAGGAGCCAGCCCTTCAATCACCGAATTGCCACCGCCTCCCTTAGGCAGACCTTCCTCCGCCTTCTCCTTCTTGAGGGAAGGAGAAAGAGATTTCTCCTCAAGGCCCCCATTTATGATTTCGCTCGCCCTCCGGTCCGAACCTTCAAGCAGCCCTCCTTTGCGGGCGAGCTCACGCGCCGATGCAAGCGCGTCACGAGCCTTACTCGCCCCCCGGCCTTGTTCCGCGACNGCTCCCACGGCCCCACCGCTTCCTGCAACGGGCTCGGCTTCAAACCCTTCAAATTGCGCTCCGAAAGGACCTGCATGCGGATCGGACCGGCTTTCCTCTGGATGCTCAGGACGAATCAAAAGGGCATCAGCCATTCGCCGAAGCTCGGAGACGTCTACCCATGATTCAATTGGATCCATTGTGCTNGAGAGTGTGTTAATGAGGTGGCGGCTTAACTTTAAGGATGGGCAGTCTGGTCTCTCGCCCCTCTCTGACCCTAGGAGATAAATCCAAGTCTGCTTTCAATTTCGATACGCAGCCGGTCAAAAAGGGCCAGAACTTCATCTCCACCATCCATCACTCCCGCTGGAAGACCACGGGCACTGGCCTTGACGAACACGTCCCCCCTCGGCACTACCGTATTCATTACCATCTCGGGAGGCATGATCGCTCTCAGCGCTTGGCCGGTATCCCTGCTCTCAGGCAAAAGTTCCTGCATCATGGTCAGCACCACACCCAGAATCATCAAGCGCGGGTTGGCAATCCTCATCCGCGTCAGAGCCTCCAGCATTTTTGGCACGGAACGGATTCCAAGGGGCTCTGCCTGCTGAGGCACCAGAACGGCATCGGCCATGGAGAGCACGTCTGCTGTAGCGCCGAAAAGCCCTGCCGCAGTATCAATGATACAGATATCCATTCCCAAGTCCTCCAACTCACTGTGCAAATTACGGAGGCGAGAAGTGACAACGGCAGAAGNGGANCCGTTGAGGTCATAGTCACTCGCCTGACCCGCAGGAATCAGGCTGAGCGTTTGCATGCGGGTNGGCACCAGGAGTCCTTCTACCGTGACCTCTCCATCATCAATATAATCGTAGAANCCGGANAGAAGCCTGCTCTGACGCGTCAGGGAGAGCCCTACCGAGCCTTGAGGGTCTGCATCAACCAGAACCGTTCGGCTCCCGTTCCTGCCAAAGGCGTGAGCTAAGTTGATCGCGACCGTCGTCTTTCCGACACCGCCCTTTTGACTCGAAATCGCGATCGTGACCACAGCAGATTTGTGGCCTAAGTTTACCTTCCACCACCCGATGAAAAAGCCTTTTATCTCTGCGGACTCGATATCTCTTGTCAGGTCCGAAATGGCTCAGGCCGCCTCGGCGTGGCAGATCGCGAAGGAATCCGGGGAATTGTCATTCCCTTCGAGCTTCTCATCGAAGGCCTGATGAGAACCAAATCCCCCTCTCAGGCCCAATTTCAAGATTCAAACCGGTTAGCAATTGATTGTTTTTGAGTAAGTTATCCCATTTGGATCCACTTATCAACGGGAGCAATTCCTTCCCTTTAGCCCGCCATCCCGCNTGGCGAGGCCGCACCTTCCGAATCCTTCCGAATACCTCAATAAATTCATTGGCCAAGCCCGCGCCTTTTACCCCACAATAAGCCCACATCACTCCCCCCTTCCCCTTGATCCCACGCCCATCACTCCGCCCCTTCATCCTCATTCCGCTTCTCGGCCTCTCCGCCGGGCTCTCTCAGGCAGACAGGGTGCATTTCAATGACGGCCGCCCNCCCAAAGAAGGCACGGTAGTATTCAACACCCCCAGCGTTGTTGAGCTGAAGTGGGAAAAGCGCCCCGGTATTTTCCAGACCGACCGCTTCCTCAAAGCGAACGTCGAACGCGTCGAGATCGACACAAAGGAGGACATTCAATTCCGAAATATGGGACAATTGCTCCCTACCCCGGACAGACTAAGCCCAGAGGACTACCAACGCAGGATAGTGAAATGCAAAGCGTTCCTCGATCTGTTTCCCAATGGCAGCCATGCCCCAAAAGTTGAAATCATTCTCAAGACTCTTGAGGAAGAGAGTGAGAAGGCGGTAGCCGGTGGCCTTAAACTGGAAAACAAGTGGATCTCACCAGATGAAAGGCGACGAGATGCATATGCGATTGATGCTGGATTGGAGTATGCGGACATGGTCGCGTCCAAGGAATCCTCTAACCTGACGATGGCTCTACGCCATTTTGAGACCATTCAGTCTGATTTCTCGGGGTCAACTCACTACGCCAAGGCCAGCGCCCTCGCTCTTGAGGCCATGNAGGCCTACCAGCCGATTTTACAGCGGCAAATAGCGCAAGTGCAATTTAAGAGGCAGGATCGCGAGCGTGCGCGGGCCACCCTTCCAGCAAACGTCAGGGCCCAGAACAAGGCCGCACAAGATAAGACCGATGCAATTTACCTGAAGCTCGTTGAGCGTGAAACCAACGAGATTAAGACCAAATGGCTCACTCTCAACGAGTATCACGCCGATCCCATGCGGAAGGTCCTTAATACTCTCAAGAACACGCTCGGGAACCTCGAAAAGGAGGCCCTCCCTGAAGACCCGACGTTTGCCGACTCACTTCACCAGGACGCCTGGGATGCGGTCAGCAGGGGCGACCTNGAGAGCGTGGAAGAGATTCTGAGAGAGCTCAAGCCGCTGAAAGTTCCTGANCGCTACNTNGCGCCCCTCCAGNAAGCTCTGGAACCAGATGATAATCCAGAGCAGCCCCTCCCGGCTGAGGAAGAGCCAACCNAGGAAGAAAAGCCTGAGGAGGAGGTGGCAAATGAGGAATCACCCAAGGACCCCGAGTCCACGCCAGCGGAAGAGAAAATCAAAAAGACTCCCACGAAAGAGCAGACAACGGTCAAGACTTCCCCTCTCGGATCGAGCGCCGACGAAGATTCCGGCACCTCTAAGATGCAGGTGATCTTCGTGGTGGTTCTTGGTCTCGTTATAGTAGTGGCCCTTGGGGCGACGTTCCTTGGAAGGAAGAAAAAATAGAGATTAATACCCTACCTCAGGATACGCATGTCACAGCAGCCCCGACGCGTGGAAAAGTCACGCAAAACGACCGAGACNAGTGTCTCTCTGGCTCTGAACCTCGACGGAGAAGGCGTGTCCCACATTGAGACGGGAATTCCTTTCTTCGACCACATGCTGACGCTCTTNTCTCGCCATTCTCTTATCGATCTAGACCTGAAAGTCACCGGCGATGTAGAGGTGGATTACCACCACACCGTAGAAGATAGCGGCATCGTATTAGGGGAGTGCCTTAGGGAGGCACTTGGAGAGAAGCTGGGGATTGCCAGATATGGCCATGCCTATGTCCCAATGGACGAGACCCTGTCCCGGGTAGTCGTGGATCTCAGCAACCGGCCTTGGCTTGAATTTCATGCTCCTGCAGGGAGTCCCGATGCACAAAATTTCCCTTTCAGCCTCGTCGAGGAATTCTTTCGCGCACTTGCCTCCAACCTTCGCGCCAACGTGCACGTGGAAATTTTCTACGGCCGTGATGGCCACCACATAGCCGAGAGCGCCTTCAAGTCCCTGGCTCGCGCCTTGCGGGTCGCAGTAAGCAGAGACGAAAGAGTGAAGGGAATACCCAGCACGAAGGAGGCCTTATAGTGAGGCCCTTTCAAGACGGGTCCAAACAGGCTACTATCCAGCTTTGACCATTGTCCTCGGAGAACAAAATTGGCGTTATTGATTATGGCGGCGGCAACATTCGCAGCCTGATTCAGGCCTTGGAAGCGCTTGGTGCTTCTCCTGCCCTTGTTACTGCACCTGAACACCTGGNATCTCTTTCACACCTCTTCTTCCCCGGGCAGGGCGCGTTTGGAGATTGCATGACCAAATTGGAAGCCCTCGGACTGGTCGAACCAATCGCTGAGTGGGTTCAGCGAGANAAACCTTTTTTTGGTATCTGTGTCGGCTACCAGCTTTTGTTCGAGGGCAGCGAGGAGAGCCCNGATATCAAGGGACTTTCAGTGCTCGAGGGGAACGTCGTTAGGTTTGAGGGAGAGGGCATCAAAGTCCCTCATATGGGATGGAATAACGCTCAACTTCAGGATCCNAATCTTGAGCCATGGACGGGGTTAGGCCTGAATCCTTATTTTTATTTCGTCCACTCCTACCACCCCAGGCCGAAGGATGAGGCGATCTGCGCAGCAACGACCACCTACGGGANAAGNTTCCCCAGCGCGATCCAGCGAGGCCGCCTTGTCGCGACCCAATTCCATCCGGAGAAAAGTCAAAAAGCCGGTATGAACCTGATCCAAAACTTTCTCCGGCAGAAGTAACCTGCCCGGCCGGACCTTCTCATATCGCAAAAAAGCACTGATGCTAAAGGTCCAATCCTGAGACCTGAAGAGCNGTAGAAGCTGCTTATGCGCCTGAAGACTGGATCTTCAACCAGTCACCCTCATCGGCATGAGGACATAGAGAAACGACCCGCTACCGCGAAGAACTCCCGGGCTCATCTCATCGATNAGATCCAATTGAACCTCATCATCCTCAAGGTTTCGGAGCGGTGCCATCAAGAACTCAGGATTGAACGCTATCGCAATCTCTTTTCCGTCATAGCTAACCGGCATCGATTCCTTAGCCTCACCGATATCAGGAGAGTTAGCAGTCAGGTCCATGCTCCCTTCACTCACCACNAGTTTCACCGAGTTTGATTTTTCCGAGGATAGCAGAGACACCCTCCGNGCCGTTTCNAGTAAAGCTTCCCGGCCAAGATTAAGGGTCTCCTTGGCCTCGCCAGGTATCACCTGTCGATAATTCGGGTAGTTTCCTTCGATCAGCTTTGAGACAATTACACTACTGCCCACCTCGAAAACGATTTGGTTGTCTCCCANTCTGGCAATAGCATCACCCTCGTCTCCTAGTAGTCGCTGCAATTCCTGAACCGCTTTTGTCGGGATAATGAAATCCGTTTCATGGCTCGCAGGAAACTCGAGGTCATTCTCTACCATTGCGAGACGTCTTCCGTCGGTAGCTACCAACGTCAATTTCCCTTCCTTGAAGGCAGTAAAGATTCCATTCAGAACATAGCGCGTTTCATCATTGGAGATCGCGTAAGACGTTTTCTTCAAGCTCTCCCGGAGGAGGGACTGAGGGATCTTATACTCCTTGGCCTCTTTCAAGTCAGGAAGAGGCGGAAACTCGCCGTGTTCGAGACCAATAATCTTAAAAAAGCTAGGGCCACAAGTAATGGACGCCACATTCTTCGCGTCTACAGCAACCTCAACTTCGGCGTTAGGAAGCTCCCGAATAATACTCACCAGCCTCTTGACCGGCATGGTTGTTGAGCCCTCCTTCGAAATCTCCGCTTCGACCGTCCCACTCACACCGACATCAAGGTCCGTCGTAGTCAGGCGCAAAGTCCCNCCACTTGCCTCAATTAAAACATTCGACAGGATGGGGAGGGTCGTCCTGGTGCTGACAACGTGCTGAACCTGTTGGAGACTGTCGAGGAAGGCGTCCCTTGCGATCCGAAATTTCATTGGCAGAAAATGCCCGTATCAGGGCAAGTTGATTTTGCGGTGATTGGTCTCCTTGGCAAGCCATTCTTTAAGAAACAAGTAACATTCCAGATCCTCCCCGGGGAATATTGACGACCCTTGGTAGCGGACCAGCACGTTTCCCATCACCCCTTGCCGGGCGAAACACGTCCAAAGCCATGCGCTTACCCCNTCTGTTNCAGGATTCCTGAGAGGCTGGCGTATTCACCGGTTCAGCCTCGCACCCAGTGCTGCTACTGTCTGGCGCACCTGATCGTCAGTCTGCATCATCTGGTCGACCTTTTTGCAGGCGTGGATCACTGTCCCATGGTCTCGTCCTCCAAAGGCTTCNCCGATCTCAACAAGGGATCCTCCTGTCAGTTTCCGGGATAGATACATCGCAATCTGACGAGGAAAGGCAATATTTGCCGGCCGGCGCCGACTNGTCATATCCGCAAGACGGATATCGTAAAAATCAGCAACGGTTTTTTGGATCGTATCGATGGTAACTTTAGCTGCGGCTTCCTCTCTGAGAATATCCCGCAAAAGGTCCTCAATCCTGTCAGTCGAGAGCTCCCCCTGACCCAATGAGTTGTAGGTGGCGATCCGCACAAGCGCTCCCTCAAGCCGCCGGACATTGCTGCGGATACGCTGTGCCACAAAGCGAACCCAGTCTTCGGGGATCTTCACCTCCCANTCCTCCATCTTGCGCCCAAGAATCGCTATACGAGTCTCCAGCTGCGGAGGTTGTAGCGCCACGGTCAGGCCACATTCGAAACGTGATACCAATCGCGGCTCCAGAGTCTGGATTTCTGAAGCTGGCCGATCACTGGAAAGCACGACCTGAGCTCTCCCATCGAGGAGAGTATTGAAGGTATGGAAAAACTCCTCCTGTGACTTCTCCTTACCATTCAAGAACTGAACATCATCGACAAGCAGCACATCGGCTTTGCGATATCGGCGGCGGAAGCTGTCCAGATTNCCCTTCTGNACCGCCAGAATGAACTCATTGGTAAACTTCTCACAAGTAAGGTAAATAACTTTGGATTCAGGCCTTGCCTTCAGGATATCCTGACCNATCGCCTGCATCAGATGAGTCTTNCCGAGCCCCGAGCCCCCGTGGATAAACAGAGGNTTATAGGCGGTGCGGACTCCCGCAGCGATGGCCTTACATGCCGCATGCGCAAACTGGTTGTTCCCACCGACAACAAACCGATCAAACGTNTAGAGTGGATTCANTCCTGCGACTTTCAANGACTTAGCTAATGTCTCGGAAGCGACCTCCTTAGCTCGAGACTGCTTTTTGGGCTCCTCGAGCATTGTCAGCTGCCCCCCAGCCGCGCCNTTCATAGCGAGAACCCGAGGTCTCCCGCCACAACCGAGAACCTGCGACAACGCATGAGTCAATTCCGGCATAAAATTCTCCTGAATCCAGAGCACATGCGTCTCNGTAGGCACTAGCACTGTAACCTGGTTCGCGTCCTCCGCCACAAGCTGCATATGCTTGAACCAGCGCTCGGTGGCATCTCCNCTCAGGCGCGCATCCAGTAATCGAAGTATTTGTTTTTTTGCTTCATCTGCGGGTATTCGTGAACCCCCNCGAGCCAAAACATCCCCTGCNCTCACCCCGCTCCCGCGTGGNGTTGTCACTATGCCTTCATCCCTGCTACTCATCTNAATTGTCCAATCGGTAACCTTTAGTCGATTTATAAAAAATTGCCGCAGTTTCGAATCAGCGATTAGAGCTAATTGAAACGTTCAGCTGCGTATTGGATGGCTATCTGAGTCGAGAGCGTCAAAAAATTTTAAATAAGAATTTCGACCTGCTCTCACAGCTCTTTTCCACAAGGGTTCCACGGCATGGCGGATGTTAGACTTCAGGGTTCGCCT
>PBTP01000091.1 GCA_002729275.1 Roseibacillus sp.
GTAAACTCAGAGATATTATCAGCGCCGGCATAGAACCTTCCCGGGATTTAATCAAGACTGACATCCTTAGCGCGCAACAGCGCATCAGCTACCAGCTTCTTACCTACCCCGTGTCAGGCTTCAGGGATAAACCCATGCCCACCGATGAGGAAATTAAAGCTAAGTGGGACGAGAACAATGCGGTCTGGAGCGAAATCGAGAAGCTTACAGACGATATCCAGGACCTGAAGGAAGAAATCGAGAAGGGGGGCGACAGGGATACCGAGGAAGAAAGGCAAAAGTTGAACACAAAAGAGGGTCAAGTTGCCACCGACAGAGCCCGGGTGAAATACCTCTCTAAGCCCAAACGCAAGGTAACTTACGTCCTCGCCTCTCCGGATTATGAGGCCATCGTAAAGTCTAAGGAAGCTTCCGTAGAAAAGTCCAGCGCCGTAGAACCTGAGGACACCACCTCTCCCACCGAAGAAGAAGGCTGCCAAGAACCTGCAGAGCAACCTGCAGAGCAACCTGCAGAGCAACCTGCAGAGCAACCTGCAGAGCAACCCGCAGAGCAACCCGCGGAGCAACCTGCAGAGGTGCCCGCTGTGATCCAGCCCCCATCCCAACCAACTCCAATCCCCGCGAAGCCCGCAAAAGATCAGCTTTCGGAGGCCGAGCGCAAGGATGCTCTTTTTAACCTGGCCGTTAAGTTTGGTGAGCTCGACGAGAAAATGCTCGAGCAGAAGTCACTCTCGGAGGCCGCTGCCGAACTCGGCCTTACCGTCAAGACTACCGAATTGCTTGAGAAAGATATGCTTCCTGCCGATTTCAGCAGTAATTTCAGGGACAGCCCCGGCACTGCGGCTGATGCTATCTTCGATGCCCCATCAGGAACTAAAAAGTTTGAACCACTGGGGGACGACCAGTGGCTCTATTTTGAGGTGCTCGAGACAAAAGATCCTGTCGCATTAAGCTTCGAAGAGGCTAAGGAGGACGTCCGTAAAGACCTTGTTTCAGAGCAAGCTATCGAATTGATGCAAGAGAAGGCCGAGGGGCACTACGACCTAATCTCGGCCGCCATGAAAGAGGGAAAGACTTTCGCGCAGGCCACCAATGAGCTTAAGCTCATACCTGTCGTTCGGAGTGAGGTCACCCGGTCCGGAACCATGGGAGGGGTGATGCGTGAATACACCATCGCAGCGCGCGTGAACCCCGGAGAGCTCTCCGACCTGATCACTGATACCGAAGAGGATGAGCGTTTCGGTCTCGCCCGGTCCTTTTTTCTTCTTGTCGAAAAACGTGAGGTTTATGAGGAAACCGGTATCGACGCGATGGTCGATATGCAGGTAGAGGGCCGCTTAAGGGGGTATCAGAATGCAGCGCTAATGAACTGGTTCATGCAGGCCAAGGCCTCCGCCAATTTTTCTGCCGCTGCTACCGAGTAAACATCGTTCGACAGAATGGCAGAGGCAGCTCCTCAATCTCCGGATGCTTCTGGAGCCTATGACGAAGGAAGCGCCTTTTTCGCAATTGGCGACATCGAGGGCGCCGTGAAGGCCTACCGAAGAAGCGTTGCTCTGGATCCAAACTTCTTCGACGGGTGGCACGCTCTCGGCATGGCCTTACTTAAATCTGGCGAGGTTAAGGAAGCGATCGGGTGCGGGCTACAGGCCACCACCCTTTGCCCCAACGATCTTCTTGCCTGGACGGCTCTCTCGCAAATGTATGTTCAAGACGGTCAGATCGCTCAGGCCGAGGACGCCAAGGGGCGAGCCCGTATTCTCTCTCTGGGAGGAAAGGTAGTGCGGGACGGCGATTAATCCTGTTCACCCGGCGGGGCTGGTAATTCAGTTCCACCCCGACTATCACGCTCTCCTCTGCAACAAAGGCATGAACAAATTCTTTATAACCACCGCAATCGACTACCCTAACGGTAGTCCGCATATTGGCCATGCCTACGAGAAGGTTCTTGCCGACGTCATTGCGCGTTATCGTCGATTGTGTGGCGACGAAGTCTTCTTTCTCACAGGCGTTGACCAGCACGGGCAGAAGATGCAGCAGACCGCAGACTTGGAAGGTCTCAATGTTGCCACCCTGGCCACCCGCAATACCCGGAGATTTGTCTCTCTCTGGGAAAAGCTCGGAGTGCACTACGATGGTTGGGCAGCGACAACTGATGATCTTCACAAAAAGTGCGTCCAGAAAATCCTTACTACCCTGCATGACGAGGGCCAACTCTATAAGAAAGCCTACAAGGGCTTCTATTCAGTCAGACAGGAACAGTATCTCACCGAAAAGGATCGCGGGGAAGACGGAGGATTTGGTGAAGAATGGGGTGAGGTAATCGAGCTGGAGGAAGAAAACTGGTATTTCCGGCTTTCTGAGCATGCGGAATGGTTAAAAACAGCCGTCACAAATGGATCGCTCGGTATCCTCCCGGAGTTTCGGCGGGCCGAGGTTCTCAACGCGATTGAGCGAGCTAGTGAGACCGATCTCTGCATATCACGACCGAAGGACAGGCTTCACTGGGGAATCGAGCTGCCCTTTGACCCAAATTTTGTCACCTACGTCTGGTTTGATGCGCTTATTAACTACATCTCCTTTGCTGGATACCGGAGTGAAGAAGGCTCCTCGTTACCCGACTTCGACACTCTGTGGCCAGCGAATGCTCATATCATTGGAAAAGATATTCTTGTCCCCGCACATGCCATCTACTGGCCCTGTATGCTGCGAGCGATGGGATTCACGGAAAACCAGATGCCCATGCTCCTCGTCCACGGCTGGTGGAACATACGAAAGAAGAGCGGAGGCACAGACGGGGGTTCCGAGGAGAAAATGTCAAAGTCTCTCGGGAACGTCGTCGATCCATCCGAATTAGCTGAACGGTTTGGAGTCGATGCGGTGCGTTACTACCTTGTTCGTGATATTGTCACCGGCAAGGATAGCGCCTTCGATCCTGAACGCCTTATCAGCCTCTTCAATTCGGAGCTTGCGAATGACCTTGGAAACCTCCTGAACCGGTCAATTAACATGACCAAGCGCTTTATCGGCGGAGAGCTTTCGCAGACAAGCTACGACGATCAAGCCTGCGAGGAAGTCCGATCCTCACTTGCAGAGACAATCAAGTCTTATCGCTCAGCCATGGACGCCTACGACCTCCCCGGCGCTTTGAAGGCGATCAATTCGCATGTGGTCCGGTGCAATCAGTTTATCGAGAAGAACCCTCCATTCGAACTACGAAAGGATGAATCTCAGTCCGAGCGGGTAGCCACTATCCTTTATCATCTCTGTGAATCCTGCCTGCACCTTTCAGTCCTCCTGTCCCCTTTCCTTCCCGATGCCGCAACTAAAATTCGTGGGCAGCTGCGCGCGGAACAATCCTTCAGCGGACGCCTTGACGACCTGAGCTGGGGAATCCTGCAGGGCGGCCACCAGACCGGGAAGGCCAAGCCAGTTTTTCCGCGAATCGTTCTCGAAGAAGACCAAAACTGAAAAAGAGCGGTAGACCCTCTACCGCTACTGTCCGCTGAGACTGTTGATCGTCTGAAAGATCGCGGTGATCATCAGGTAGGCCATCGTTCCAATCAAAAGCGCCATGATAATCAGGACGGCCGGCATGATTAGCGCCATAATTCGCTGCAGGGAATTGTTCAACTCCTTGTCATAGCGAACTGCAGCCCTCTGCAAGGCCTTATCAATTTTCCCGGTCTGCTCGCCCACGGCCACCATGTCGATGAGTAGCGAAGGAAAGATTCCGGCTTTGATCATCGACTTTGAAAGGGAGCGGCCATCCCCGACCATCTCGATCATTTCATTCAGGTGCTCCTGCTGGTGGATGTTTGGCGTAGCATCCCGAGTCAACTGGAGGGCGCGAAGCAGTGGCAGGCCATTCCCGACAAGGTTCGCCATCGTTTCGAGGAATTGCACAAAAAACCTGTGCTCAACCACGCGCCCGAACAATGGGAGCTTTAGTTTGATCCGATCCCATGCAGGCTTATTTTTCTCTGCGTCCTTCCAAGCCTTGAAGAGGACCGCTACAGCCACCACCAGGATAAGGAGAGCAGGCCAGAACTTTGAAAAGAACCCACTCAGAGCGATCAGAATCTTGGCCCCGGTGGGCATTTCCGCTCCGGGAGTACTCTCAAGGAGCGCGGTCAACTGGGGTATCAGCTTGGTGACAAAAATGATTGAGACCATGATTCCCGAAAACATCAGGAAAGCTGGATAGATCAGGGCCAGCGTCACACGTCCCTGCAACTCTTGTAGAGTCTTAAGATAGTGAGCCTGTCGCTTCAGGATGGTGTCCAGAGCGCCACTGGCCTCACCAGCAGCCGCAAGAGAGCAGTAGAGGGGGCCAAAACTCGGGCTAACCCGATTCAACGCATTGGAGAAACTGTTTCCGTCCCTCACGATCTGGCGCAACTTCAACGAGACCACCTTCAGGTTGCCAAGCTCTTGCCGGCCTTCCATAGCCTTGAGAGCAGGCTCTAGTTGCAGCCCTGCAGAGAGCATGTCGCTTAGCTCCTCTGTAAACATAACCACATCTGCTCGCTTGAGCTTGATTGGCCCCTCAGGAATTTCCTTTTCCTCTGCCTTGGAAGCCTCGGCTACTGCCTTTTCCTTTCCCTTCCTCTTACCTGGCTGCGCCTTCGCTTCCGTTGGAGGAACTGCACTCGCTCCACTGTCACTCACCTTGACCGGCTGAAGCCCTTGCCGATCCAGCAACCTGAGTGCTTCACGTCGATCTGCTGCTTCGAGCTCACCACTGGTGACCTGTCCCCTCTTGAGAGCCTTGTATGCAAATAGTGGCATGATCTCCTATGAAGCTTACAAACTTAATCGGATTCTCCTCCAAGGTCAGAACTCGTGACCGAGATCACTTCCTCGATCGTCGTCTCGCCCTGCATCACCTTCGACCAACCGTATTCTCGCATCGGCACGTAACCTTCCTTCATCGCAAGAGCCTTAACTTCGCTGGCAGGAGCTCCATGGGCAATCAACTCCTGCATCGGCACTGTGAGAAGAGCGATTTCATAAATCGCAAGCCGACCAGAAAAACCGGTGTTTCGACAATGGTCGCAGCCCACAGCTTCGTAGGCCGTCCCTTCCAATTCCAGAGGGATTCCCAGCTCCCGCTTATCGTCATCAGAAACCGTAGCAGGACGACGGCATTTTTCACACAGGCGGCGGACAAGCCTCTGAGCGAGAAACGCTCTCACGGCCGCCGAAAGAAGGAAGGGCTCGACCCCCATGTCCGTGAGACGGCCAATTCCCCCAAGCGCATCATTAGTATGGAGAGTACTGAATACCAGGTGACCAGTCAGGGAGGCCCTGATTGCGATCTCCGCAGTCTCAAGATCCCGAATCTCACCAATCATGACAATATCCGGATCCGCCCGCAGGATAGAACGCAGTCCACTGGCGAAAGTCAGGCCGATCTCGGACTTCACCGCAATCTGCATCACTCCATCTAACTTGTTCTCAACCGGGTCCTCAATCGTGACGATTCTGGTCTCCGGCGCATTCACCTCGGAGAGAAAGGAATAAAGGCTCGTTGATTTTCCCGAACCAGTGGGCCCTGTAATAAGGATGATCCCGTTGGAAAGACCGAGAAGGCGCTCAATCTTGTCCTGCACACTAGGCTCCATCGAGAGCATCCCAATGTTGAACTTCTGCTGGTTCAGCAAGCGAAGGCTGACGCTTTCACCTTCCACGGTAGGCACCGTCGCGACCCGGACATCGATTCCTGAGCCTTCGAACGACAAATTGATCCGACCATCCTGTGGAAGCCGCCGTTCCGCAATATCAAGACGGGACATGATCTTCAATCTGGCGATCACCGAGCTCTGGAGGGCCTTGATGTTCTCAGGCACTGCAATATCCAGCAGAACTCCATCCACTCGGTAGCGTATCCGGAGATTATCAGAGAGCGGCTCGACGTGAATATCCGTGGCCCTCTGTTCGAGAGCCTCTCTTATGATTTGATTGACGAACTTGACGACACTTGCCTCCTCATCCTCATCCTCATCAATGACACTGGCCTCGTCCCCCTGCTCAAGATTATCGTAATCAAGATCTCTCCCCTCGAGTATCTGCTCGAAGGTGTCAGCACCCACTCCGTAAAGCCGCCGCAAGCCATCATGAACCCTTCGGCGCGATGCCATCCTCCAAGTGATTGGAACCTCGACCGCCTGTACCGCAGCCTGACGAGCCGCAAGGTTGAAGGGATCATAGGTGGCGATCACAAGCCGCCTGGTTCCATGTTCATCACTCCCCTCAAATTCGACCGGAAGAATCTGATGCCGCAAAGCGACCTGCGGCCCGCAAACCTTGCGAAGAGGGAGAGGCTCAGATGGAGAGGGAATATCCTCGAGCCAATGGAGTCCTAAGGAATTCGCGAGAGTCCTCATGTAGGGCTCCTCGTCGACCATCTCGGTATCGAGAATATCATCCAAGGGACTGCGCTGCCCTGCTGCCGCAGCAACGATCACCTCCGAAAGAAGATCGATATCACTGCATCCTGTGTTCCGGGCGGGAGCGATGAGCAACTCTGTCATATTAGTTTAGCTGTGCGGATGATGCCCGCGAATAGCCCTTCTGTCACTACTTTCAGGGTCCGATCGAGACGCGGGACGATTCCAGGGCCTGATCGGCGTCCCCAGTATATGCCATTGCGAAAAAAAAGACCGATTTCCGCACGGAATGTGTCTGGGATTCCAAATAATGCCTCTATTTCTCAGCTCTCGTGATCGGCGAGGTAGCGCTCAGCCTCGAGGGCAGCCGCACAACCCTGCCCTGCAGCTGTGATGGCCTGCCGGTAGTAGTGATCTGCGACGTCCCCTGCAGCAAAGAGACCGGGTGTGCGCGTTGAAGTCCGCCCCGGTGTTTGCAGAATATATCCATCCTCATCAAGGTCCGCGAGCCCGTTAAGAAACCCGCTGTTTGGCACATGCCCGATCGCGATGAAAACCCCCTTAACCTTCAAGGAGCTCTCTTCACCGGTTTTACGGTTGCGGATGCTCACCGAGTCCATCTTCCCATCGTCACCGGGATGATACGCGGTTAACTCCGTATTCCAGACTGCCTCCACCTTTTCATGGGCCAGAGCCCTTTCAGCCATGATCTTCGATGCGCGCAGCTCTCCCCGCCGATGAACAAGATACACCTTGGTCGCAAATCTTGTCAGGAAAGTCGCCTCTTCGCAGGCTGAGTCACCCCCACCAATAACCGCTACAGGCATGTCCCGGTAAAACGCCCCATCACAGGTAGCACAGGTAGTCAGGCCATTCTTCCCGTTTTCTTCGTTGGGTAATCCCAGCAGGCGAGGCCGGGCACCAGTCGCCACGATCACAGTCCGGGCCTGCAAACTCTCTTCGCCACACTGAACCACAAACGAGCCATCTTCTGCTTTCTCGACAAGATCTACAGTCTTATACGCAATTTTGGTTCCAAACCGTTCGGCTTGCTGCTGCATGTTGAACATCAGGGTAGGTCCATCCACTCCCTCAGGGAACCCCGGATAATTTTCAACCTCACTGGTGGTCGTCAGCTGCCCTCCGATCTGCTCCCCGGCAAGGACGAGCGGCTGGAGGTTGGCCCGGGCAGTATAAATCGCTGCGGTCCATCCTGCGCAGCCGGTTCCAATAATGATGACGTCTTCCATAAGGTCTCGTAGTCGTTTTTGTTGATGCGAACTGGGAAGGAACTCTGAGCGGGCACGGGAGGAATAACCAATCTGAAATCTACCTAATTATCTCTTTTCGCACGCTCCGCGGCTATCCACGTCCGATCCGCATCGGAGAGGCGGCTCTCACTGGCCCTGATCTTCCTCCCATCTGGCTCTACCAGAATTAGTTGGCCGGATTTGTAGCGGGTCAGCCTCGCGAAAACTTTACGCCCTTGCTGATCGGCCCATTCCCGATAGCCCTTCCCAGCCATCGAGCGGCGCCACTCTCCATGGAGCTTGACGGCCTCCCTTGTATCGTTTTTGAGCCGGCCCTCATAGAAATCGAAATAACTTTTGCGGTATCCACGGTAACGGGCGACCACCTTTCCATCCGGGGTAATCAAGAGCACCGTCGGGTAGCCCTGCACTTTGTAGCGGCGCTTAAGCTCCTCCAAATAGTTCTCTTTTCGGATCTTGTCGTCCATCGCTGATTGACCCTGCCCTCCGCTGACCCCTTTGACATTAAAATCCAGGCGCAGGCGCACTAGCTCTTCTTTGGCCCATTCACCGAAGGGAATCTTGGAGAAGACCTCACTGTCCAGCGAGCGGCAGAGAGGGCTGAACTGAGTATTGGTAAACCACACCAGAATAGGCTTTCCAGAGCGCATTGCCGACCTTCGGGCCTTGGAATAGCTGATATACCACGGCCCCTCACGGCCTTGATCCACCATCACATCCTCCATACCTTCCATGCTTTTTTCCGGATTATCTGGGTCGGTCCACATCAAATCCTGTTCGCGCGCCTTGATTCGGCCGGTCGCTTCGCCACTCAGCTCACCAGGACCATCGAGCGTCACTCTGACTCCTGAATCTGCCGGCCGACTACCGGCGCGAAGAAAAGAGGGCACGCGGAGCGCATCTGGAGAGTTTGCCCCGGGATTCGGGCCGGCCAAACGTTCGATCCTGCTACATGAGCTACCTGTCAATGCCACTACGGCCACTAACAACGGTATTGCCTCCCGGATCACGATGACAGGTTACCGGTAAACTCAGATCAATCAAGCCACCCAATTGTCATTGCTCCCGACCCGCCGGTCCTTAGAATCCCCCCAAGCAATGGTCCTAACACGCTTCTCTCTTCTGCTTACTCTCTTCCTCATGGGTGGAACTGCTGGCGCATTAGCTGCCGGCGACAAGGAACCCGCGTATAGCAAGGGCGGAGAATGGAATCTCCGTAAGGAACAGCACTCACACTTCCCTCTTCCGCTTCCCGCCTATACCGACCCCCAGCACGAGGCATTCGAGGGAGAGAAGGGTTCTTTATGGGAGAAGCTCAAAAAAAGAGCGGTGGCCCAGAACCACTTTAATCTTATCGCGACCATTATCTTCGCCTGTGCAATTCTCCATACCTTTCTATCGGGTGTCTTTAAGGAAATGGCGCATGCCCATGAGGACAGACATCAGAAAAGGATCGAGGAAAACAAGCGAAGGGCGGTGGACAAACCTGAGGATGACGCCAAGGATGACGTCTCTTTCCGCGCGTGGTTCTTTCATACCCTCGGTGAAGTTGAAGCAGTCTTCGGCATCTGGGTGATCGCCCTCGCTGGCGCAGCGGTGTGGTGTCATGGAATTGCACCTGGTGACGGCTTCATGCATGGAGTCGCCGAGCTCCAGAACTACCTGGGCTACGACGTAAACTACACTGAGCCGCTCTTCGTAGTGGTCATCATGGCGATTGCGGCCACCCGCCCTATCATCCTTCTTTCCGAAGCCTGCGTGAATAAGGTGGCTCAGCTCTTTGGGGGAACTCCTGCCGCCTGGTGGTTCTCAACCCTGACCCTTACCCCTCTCCTTGGATCCTTCATTACTGAGCCAGCCGCGATGACCATCGCAGCCCTTCTCCTCGCCAAACGGTTCTACTCTTTGGCGCCAAGCCCGACCTTTGCCTATGCCACGCTAGGACTTCTCTTTGTCAACATTTCCGTTGGCGGAACTCTGACTCATTTTGCAGCGCCTCCCGTCCTGATGGTCGCCGAGCGATGGGACTGGGGCATGGGATTCATGATGACCCAATTTGGATGGAAAGCGGTAATCGGCATTCTAGTCTCAAACGCTCTCTATTTTGCCGTCTTCCGGCGCCGATTTGCCGCTCTCGCCGGATCTACCACCCAACACGACCCCAATCAGCCCCCGCGCTGGGAGGAACGGGAAGACCCTATTCCTCCTTTGATCACGGTCATTCATCTTCTTTTTCTGGGATGGACGGTCTTCATGGCGCACTACCCACCCCTCTTTCTCGGTGGATTTCTTATCCTCCTCGGCTTCTCGGAAGGCACCGGCCACCACCAGAATGACGTCAAGATGCGGACCCCTCTTTTAGTTGGGTTCTTCCTTGCCGGCCTTGTTATCCACGGAGGATGTCAGGGCTGGTGGATCGAACTTCTTCTCACCACCTTTGATAATGAGTGGATCCTCATGGGTGGCGCCACGGTTCTCACCGCCTTTAACGATAACGCTGCGGTGACCTACCTCGCTTCTCAAGCACCCCAACTGGGGGATGCCGCGAAATATGCCGTTGTCGCCGGGGCCGTGACCGGTGGAGGCCTCACTGTGATAGCGAATGCTCCCAACCCAGCCGGACAGGCTATCCTTGGACGTTTCTTTAAAGGTGGAGTTTCCCCTGCCAAGCTGGCCCTTGCAGCGATGGTGCCCACCGTCATTGTGGGAGCCGCCTACATGCTTCTGTAGCAATCCATGTTTACCGGACTTATCGAATCTACGGGACGCACGCTCTCTCTCGAGAGGCGTGGGGAGCAGGCACGCCTTACTCTTGAGGTATCGTTTTCCGATGAAGTCTCTCTTGGTGACAGTATCGCCGTAAACGGATGCTGCCTCACGGTGGTAGAGCGAAAAGGAGAGACTCTCTCCTTCGACATTCTCACCCAGACCCTCAACCTCACCTCCCTTGGCTCCCTGGAAGACGGAATGCCTGTCAATCTTGAGCGCGCCCTTCGTGCGAATGATCGCCTGGGCGGGCACTTCGTCCAAGGCCACGTCGATACCACCGGGCTGATTAAAGACCTATCTCCCGAGGGTCAGGACCACCGCTACGAGGTGACCCTTCCTGCCGAAGTTTCCCGCTACTGTATTTCCCAAGGCTCCCTCGCAGTGGACGGCATTTCTCTCACAATTGCTGAGCTCCTGGAGGAATCGGCCCTTTTCTGGATCACGCCCCACACCTTCAAGGCAACCAACCTGCAATCCTGTCAGACTGGACAGAAAGTGAACCTGGAAGCGGACCTTCTCGCCAAGTATGTCGAAGGTCTCACCCGCCAAAAGCCCTCTCATTAGTAGAAGGGCCTCAACGAGGAGCCAGCAATTCGAACGGCCACAGTGGCACGTTCCGGAGGATCCAAAACCCAAGAATCCCTCCAAGGAGCCACCAAGCGAGCCCTCCTGGCAACCTAACTCTTGGTCCCCGGTAAGTCGGGCCTTTCAACCAGGCAGCTCCTTCCAATCCAATTCCAACAACCAGAAAGGGCAGAAGGACAACCAGTAGAGCATTTTTCTTGAATGCATCACCGAGTCGAAAATTAGCCAAAGCATGACCGGCACGCGTACCCCCGCACCCGGGACAATGCAACCCGGTCACTTCGTGGAAGGAACAGGGAGGAAGAAACGTTCCGTCAGTTTCAGGGTCATTCTCCTTCAAATGGAAGACCCCGAGCAATCCCACGACTACGAGGCCAAGGACAAGGATCAGCCGCGCCCTCACTAAACTCCTGATATGACCCCAAGCCCGATGAGCGCCACATATAAAACAATAACCGCCATGCCAGAACCGAATGAAACCCATGTCCACGTCTTTGCCTTTTTGGATGCGTCCATCGCTCCGGCTATATCGCCACGCGCGACCAGACCGTCGACCTTCGCTGCGAAGATAATTGCCGGAATACCGAAGGGCCAGCAGCACAGAATCGTGACCAGGATAGATTGAACAAGGTAGTTGGGAATCCGTTCGTGCGCGACAGGCCCAGCAACTCCAACTTCTGACTGAGGGGTCTGGATGCCGCCTGCAGGCGGCGACACGGGACTCGTGGAAGGCCCTGAATCTACCCCAGAAATCTCGGCAACTTGTCCAGCCGGCAACCAATCAGCCATCCCTTCCCGCCAGACTAGGTCAGTCTGTGCCACCTCTCCGGTCACAATCATACTTCGCAAGGCCGCGAAGCTCACCGGGCCATGCCGTTCCCCACCTTTTGCGTAATGCCAATTCATCGAGTAAATTAATGTTTGCCTGCCGATAGAATCACCGCAATCAAAGCTTCTATCAACTCTTTAGAGTTACCAGTTCCCAATACCAACACAGGCCACCCCGTCGCTGAAAAGGGAGCTGAACTTCCCCCTTGAGGGGTCCTACATGTCTGCGAGGGCGCTAATGATCCCCACGAAACCAACCACCAACCCAATGTAGCCCGTGACCAAACCTGCCACAGCCATACCTTCGCCCCCTTGCTGCCCGCTCGAATTTTTGATTTCTGATTTTGCGAGATGGCCGAAAATAACGGCAACCAGCGACACAGTCCCAAACGAACAACAGGCAACAAGTCCGACACAGCCACAGACCAGACTGACGATTGCCTTAGGGTTCGCCGGACGCTTTATCGGCACAGGCACGGTACTTGAGAAGCTCGGCTGAGTCATCGCTGGCGTTGTGCTAACCGGATCATTTGGCAACTGGGAGGGAGGACCCGCAGAGTCACTGGCGCCTAATTCGGGATCGTCAAAGTTCTGAATCTCATTGGCCGGGGCCCAATCCGCCATTCCCTCGCACCAGACAAGATCAGCTCCTGCCACCTCGCCGGACACCACCATACTCTTGAGTTGGGAGCCACTAACTGGCCCCCGTTTCTCGTTATTCTTGGCGTAGAACCATTCCATTGGATCAGGACTCTTTACTCAACCGGCTGCTTTTTGATGTGAGGAAAAAAACTTCAGCTGCCTTTCCGCCTCAGCAGGCGGAAACTTCCCAAGTATCTGCCGCGTCCTTGAAGCACACAAGGATATAAGTCTCTGAGCTTCACTGGGAAGCCGATGTGGTGACACCCTCCGCGTCAGAGCAAGATCAGAGCGCCGGAGCAACGATCTTCCTACTGAGCTGCACAGCACCTTTTCCAAAGGCACCTCCTCCTACCTCGAGGCTGGACTCTGACAGCAACCGCCCCTTCGTGTCGTAGCTACGCAGGGCGCACTCTTTGACCACCCCTTTGGCGGGACTTCCCTCTTTCGTTCCCAGAGTTACAAAGAGCCGGCCCTCTCCATTGCCTTCAGAGCTCAATTTCCCAACCAGCTCGGTAATATCGATTCCAACCTCAATCGCACCCTCCTCTCTGGGGCCAGCAAGAGGAACATGTCCAGCATCAGCACCCCCAAACAGGGGCCACCCATTGAACGCCTCCGGAGAGACTTCATGCCGAGGGACGGTGGCATCCTGCAATTCAGAAACCCCAACCCTAAGTCGTAGATCCGATCGATCCGTGCACGACAATTTGATCCTCAGGGTCCGGCGCGGGATGTAGCGTTTTACCTCCGCGCGGCCGAGGTAATTCCCCCGTTTCCAAGTGGCGTCAATCATCGCCGAATACAAAAGATAAATTTTACCGTCCCCAGACCACTGAGACCCCCATGAATTCACCACGATATAGGCTCCCCTTTCCCAGTCAGCAAGCGTGACACGCCCATCATCATTGAGATCCAGATCGTTCGTAATTTTCCCATCCCCATTCAAGTCATAGCCTATCTGATCATCGTATCCTACACAGGTAATCCCATGTCCATAGCCAGACGGCCCCCAGCGGGTCCATAAATCCTTTCCGGCCCCATACTCGCCCTCCGGGATGGACACGGTCACTTTTTTCAACTCACCCATCCGGCCATCAAGAGCAAAAAGCCCTCCAGCCACCTCCTCTTTTTTCGATCCTTGATTGCGATCATAGAGCCAGCCTCGGGCCTCATCTAGTTGGGATACGGAATTTGCCGGCGAGTAGCGGTAGCCCGAAACCCGATATTCCATCGCCTCTCGCCAAATCTCGTAGCCGTTGGGCCACAATCCGATTTTATTCAGCCTAACCCCTCCATAGGATTTAGCGGTTGGGATTCCGATCCGCTTAGCCACCTCCCATCCGTGATACGCCTCTGATCCTTTATTTTCCGCGCGGTTCATCATATTCCACGAAAAATGAGCCGGAAATCGATGCGCATCGGTGTCTGCGGCCGTCCCATTAAGAACATTCATCTCGTAAGTGAAAATTGACGCTACGGAGGCAAATTGGCCGCAAGCACCCCACCTCTGCTTATAAACAGGAGGGTATTCCCGCCGGCTGGAATTATCGACCCGGGAGGGAAGCCGTTCAGGATCACTCTTCACAACACCCACATCGGGACCTTCAGCCCCCGCCCAGGTGTCATAATTCTTCCCCTGCGAGGGAGGGCGTGTGAACCCACCGGGATACGCCGCGCGGGGGGCATCCTCCTCCGCTTTCAGAAATTCTGCGGAGCCGGAGAACGACCAACACGAGATGAGCGTGATTTTCCAGAATGAGTTCAGGCGCATAAAATCAATACCTAGCCGGATTTTCGTGACTTTCGAGCGCAACTGCGGCCAATTCCGAAACAGTGCACAAAGCTGGGGCCCGAGAGCTCCCTTTCTCAAACCATTAACTCTGCCAAAGGCCCACCGAGGTCCAAGCCCTTTAGGTTGGAGTCCGGTTGCCCAAAGGAAGCGGGGGCATCGATACCGGCGGCGTTCATGAAGGACAGATAGAGATTACCGATGGTCCGGTGTCCTTTTTCGCGGTATTTCGGGAATTCCAGATAACGCCCCATTCTCAATTTCCCAGCTGCTCCACCCAGAAGCAGAAATGGCCAGTCCGCCTGCCCACCGTGGTGGTCCCCGCCAGAACAGGACATGTAAACGATCAGGGTATGATCAAGCATGGTCCCATCTCCCTCCGGAATACTGTCGAGCTTCTCTGCCATTCCAGCAACCCCATCGAGATGTAACTTCTCAACCGCCGCTCGCGCTTCGTTCCCATTCATTCCATTGGTGGCTTTATTCTCCCCCAAGTGCCCGAGGGCATGCACTGAATTAGAAATACCCAGCTCCCGGTATTCCACCCCCAGAGTGTCCGGCCGGACCGTTACTACATTGGTCAGACCGGTGATTAGTGATGCTGCTGCTAACTCGAAATACGACTCAATCCGGTGCTTCGGCTTTACCGAGTCGTAGAGCTTCCCCGGCCTCGGGGCAAACCTCTTGACCTTCTCAGAAAGGGCAACTTTTTTCCGCTCCAGATTCTGGAGCTCCTCAAAAGAATTCAGATACAGATCAAATCGTTCCTTCTCGTCACCCGTCAACTGCTTCTTAATCCGCTTGGCGTCACCGGTCAAAAAGTTCATCAAACTCCCGTTCAGGGCCAACTCTCTTTCGAGCTCCTCCGGAGGCGCCACCGATGCCCCGAAGAGCTCAAGAAACGCTTTTCGGGGAGAGGCTTGGAAAGGCACCGGCATGCCAGCCTTGTAGGCCGAAATATTGGGATAGCAGTAGCTCTCAGCAAGTGCACCTCCCTCCAGCAAGCGTCCATTGGTCGCCATTCCATACATGGGATAAGGACCCATCGAAAGTTTCTTACCTAAGAGGCAATCAATGCTGGGAGCTATCGCTACCCTTTCTGAATTGTAACAGGAGAGCGCGCCATAGCCCGCAGTATGGTTCCCACTAAAACCCTCTCCTGAAAGACTTTGAACAATAGTCAGACGATCCCGAAAGGCCTCGAGCCGGGAAAGCTTAGCGGGAAGTCTGTGCCCGGCCAGTGCCGCATCGACCATGGGTCCCAGTCGTCTCGCCGTATTACCGAGTTTGTTTCCCTCAGAGCTCACATAGTGATTTTCCAATCCCTCCGGCACGAGATTATACTTATCGATTCCCGAAGATTTCACCACGAAGACGAAACGCCGCACCGTGCTACCCTCTTGCCCCGGCGCCTGCGCCTGCACCTGTAGAGAACGGAGAAACGGGGCCATTGCCAGAGTGGCTCCTCCCTTGAGAAAGTGGCGGCGTTTTTGAATCATCAGGTGATGCTGGTGCTGCGAATTATGACCTTCATCCCTCAACGGCGATAGAGAAAAGAGTCCGAACTCAGAAGGGAGACTACTAAGGCCTTAAAGCTACCGTTGTTTGCCAAATAGGCGCGTTCCGCCGCCACCAATGTCCTCGAGTCACTCAACATTTCATTCCTGCCCATGAAATAGCGAAAGAGATGACGAATAAAGGATTGTCGTGCCCTCGTAGAGCGCCCAATTCGATGGAGCATTTCTACCGCATCCTTTACCTCCCCATCTACATCCGACTCACCAGTCCCTTGAATTTTACCTGCTGCGTTAACTTCCCGTGCAGTCAGCTTCCCTTCCATGAGCCATTTCTCAAATTGTTGATCTCGGCGTGTTACCAGTTTGCCATCCTCTCCGAAATAGACATGGGTGCGGTAGCGGCCCCAGTCATCGAAAATCTCGAAGGGTTCACCAAGGGGGTTGATCTTATGGTGACAATTCCAACACCGCTCTTCGCGAAGAATTTCCATGCGTTCTCGCAGGGTGTGATGGGGATCCACTGGCACCTTGGCATCCACGTCTGGCGGGAGGTCCTGAAGTTTTCCTGCCAGCAATTTCTCCAACACCCAGATCCCCCGGTGAATCGGATCATTCCCATCGTTTAATGACCAGGCAGCCAACCACGCCGGATGTGTCAGGATTCCGGAGCGCTGATCACGAGGCATGGGAAACGGCTGCTCCACCGGCCAATTCCATCTCTGGTCCTCAGACCGACCTGATTCTGGAAGATTATAAGCGGTAATGTAGATGAGATCTGACAGCCCCCGTGACCGATTGGAGAAAGGGAAGTCCGGGTGGGGATGAATACCCTCAGCAAGCGCATTCGTAAAAAGACGCACGGCCTGCTCCGCCCTGTTGCGCCTTTCTTTCAGAAAGGTCCTTCGACGATCTTCCCACTCAGCCTGCGGGACATGATCCGGCTTAGTCCGGCTCTCATATTCCATCCCGGCCTTCATAAGCTCGCGAGCTACGTATTCAGGATCGGTCACCTCCTTGATCCGGTTATCGTAGAACTCCCGAGCATAGTTATTATCGCCGGGATGAGCGACAAAGTACTCATTGGTGGTAAGGAGCTCCGCGATGACATCCTTATCCTCTCGCAGGACGTGTTCGATAATCATCTTCGCATCATGCACGAGATACTGAGTGTTCCATTGGGGTATACCCTCCAATCTTCGGCGATCGTTGTCCTTGAAAACCTCCCCTGCCCGATCAAATCCGAAAAACTGCTCGAAGAAACGCATCACGCGAGGCAGAGCGGGCGCCGACCACGTTCCCTTTCCGAGCTCTTCATCCAGCAAGGTCCTCACCACTTTCGAAACCTCATGAGAGCCGTTCAATTCATCACTTTGAAAGGCGTTCCAAAGAATGGGCGAACGCTCGGGAACGTCATCGGTGAGCGCATAGGCCAACCCGTTAACGACCTCATCAGGAGAAAGGTGGCGGCGCCCGTGTTGATCGACCTGCCCTAACCCAAACTCCATTCGGTAAATTGCTTCGGGGCTCAAAAAGATTCCCTTGATAGTCGTTTTCAGCCCTTCAAGATTCCCACCCAGCGCCACGTTCTGCTCCAAGAACGCCCGGTATCTTTCCTCTTCGTCTTGCGAGGGGTTTCGTCCTACGATTCGCCGAAACTCCTGGACGACCGTCTTCCTGAGCACCTCATCCGAGGGAGCCCCCGGCTTCTCCGTAAAAGAGCTGAATTCCCCTCTCCTTTGTCTCTCCTCAAGAAATTGATCCACATTAACCAGAATCATCTGAACCGTGCTCTGATCCACCTGCGACATCGAGGAGTAATCACGAATCCCTCTTTGAGACGTCACATAGGTAAACGGACTACGAGCCCGCCCAAACCCCTTTTTATTGAAGATCTCAGGGCTNAGCCGCCAAATTCTTGAAGGCGAGAATGCCCACTCTTTTATCTCGCCCGAGAACAAGGATTCATGGTCAACCCAGTTACCATACTCCGGTGCGAGGAGCTTTTTCCGATAGGCTTCAGCTCGATCCGACGACTCCAGATTGGCCTCGATCCACTGGATCGCACCTCTTCGCTGCNTCCCGCTNGGAAGANCAGCCGCNTCCCGAGGAGGCATATCCNCGGTCGTTAACTGACTCAGAACCTCGAGCCAGCGATCCGCAGTCTCACCGTCTTCAANGTTCGANCTCAGATCATGCAGAGTAATGCCACCCTTCTCTTTATTGTCGCCATGGCACTGCACACAATAGCTCTCAATAAAACCCGCGATACCATCGAATCCAGAGGCCGGCACCGCCCCCGCTGCCAATACCACCAGCAGCGTGGCCAAGCGGATCATTCCGGCATTCAAGACCAATGACCCGGAGCCTCCCGAAGCTCCTAGGGACCCCAATTTGTCGCTCCCCATATCACATAGAAGAATATAGCTCCCAAGGCGCCATAAATGACAAGTCCAAGATAACCTGTAATTAACCCTGTAACCGCCATTCCGTCTCCGCCCACGCTGCCCTTACCCTGCCGGATTTGTGATCTCGCGATGTGCCCGCAGATGACGGCCGCAATCGAGGCAACAATTGGAACCATCAAGATACCAGCGATCCCCAGCACCATACTGGCTATCGCCGCACCATTCGACTGCAAGGCTCCCGTATGGACATGAGTTCCTGGCGGAGGCTGGACAACGTAACCACCAGAAACCCCTGCTACTACCTCTTGAATCTCATTAGCGGGACGCCACTGGTCCATCCCCTCAGTCCACACCGCGGTTGTCAACGGCACCCCGTTCTCCCTGATAATTGTTTGCAACTCCCCAAGGGAAATCGGACCCTCTCTACTTCCGTCTTTTGCGTAAAACCACATTGCCTTTGAAGATTTAAACCGGTTTAAACGCCCTTGAGGAGTAGTAATAGGCTACCACCTTACTTTTTTTCCTGAAGCCCGTTGATCGGGAAGAGACGGGGCATCTCCGTCTCTACCGGATATAAAATAGGGTCACCAGAATCCAGTAAGCTTGGCAGTTGCTCTTTTCCCTCCTGCTCCCCCACCTCGACCTGCCCAGCTCGGCCTCTATGATCCACGAGATTCTGTCCGGTTCGACTAGCAGGGGCCTGGGAGGGAACTTGGACAACCAACGCGCCATTCTGCTGAACCGCGGTNAGGAGGTTACGGTTCTCCCGGAACATGAAACCTACTGCAATCACTGAGATCACGAGGAGACTACAAACCGCCACCATCGCCATTCCGCTTCGGCGAGTGCTTTTGGAAATATAGCTTGTGAATTCCCTTTCGGCATCCCGCAACTGGGCAAAGGACTCATTCATGAACTGGCCCGTATCGGACATACGATCCCCAAGCAGCTCCATGTTCCGCGCCGTACTTTGATTTGACTGATCCATCCCCGCCAAGGTCTGGTCCAACTTGCCAAAAGTTTCTTCCACATGGGACATCGTAGATCCCATTCTGTTGAGTGACTTCAGGAGCAANCCATCCCGGTTCGCCCGCTGNTCCAGAGTCTTATGAAGGCCTTCCAAGGTACGTCCTGTCTCGGCCTGTCGATCACTCATCGACTTCAGACTCTCCACCGCGGTAGGAAGCGGACTNAGAGATTTAAGGATTCCATCCCGGTCCACATGCCCTCCCTCTAGATGATCCCGAATTGAGCGCATGAGCTCCACCATCTCGGTAGCCCCCTGTCGCAACGTCTCAGCTTGCTCGTTACGCTTCCCCACGCGCTTCCAGAATTTCCAGCGGGGGATCACCTNGGCCCGGTCGCCACCCTCTCCGCCTAACCGCTCCACCTTCCCAAGAACACTTGGCCCATCAGCCCTNCTCTTGGCCTGAGACCCGCTCTCTCCTCTGTTTGCCTGCCCNGACTCCGGGAGCTCGGCCATCACGGCCTTGGGNCGACCTTTTCTACGAGAGTTTTCACCCTCTTTGCGTGGNAGTGGAGCCAAGGGCTCGTTGAAAGGTTCGGGCTGGGGCTCAGATTCTGGAAGGCTCATTTCTTGCGACACTCNAAAGTTATTAACTAATGTTAATCAAATCAAGAGGAGATCTCCGGGCCGGAAAACCAAACTTTTTATAAGCCCTTCGCTAACTCCAGTTCAGAGGGTCTAACCCGTAAAACTGCTTCAACTGCCCGTACAGCTCCGGGTGCTTTTCCTCAAGCTGCCTGGGTTTTTCAAAAAACGTTTCGGTCGAAACCGCAAAGAATTCGGCAGGATTTGTTGCCCCGTAATCATCCAGAACCGTCCTGCGNCCATTCCCNACTCTTTCGAGAAGTGTTTTAAACGAGGCGCGCATGACAGAGGCCCACTCGGGGTAATCCTTGCGATCCTTCAGAACTGGCAATCCGTCCGCAACCCCATTGAACTGGTCCAACTGATGAGCNAACTCATGGATGACCACATTNAGCCCATCCTCTTCATTCCGTGAGCCCTGTTTCACGCTCTGCCAGGAGAGAACCACACTGCCGCTCATCCAACTTTCTCCAAGGCGGACACTTTTAATCCCCAACTCGTCCTTCACCTCATAAGCATTGGGATAAACCAGGACCGATCGCAACTGCCCAAAATGATCATANCCACTGGCGAGGAGGAGCAAGCAAGCCTGCGAAGCTATAATCAACTGCATCTCCCTTGTAACCTCCTCCAAGTGCCCACAGGGCTCAAACCCGACCTGATGAAGAAAGACCTGAATTCGGGCATCCATTTCCTGAATCAACTCGGAAGGAAGAGCAGCGTAGAGCGGGACTTCCTTTTGAAGAAGTGAACGATCCGCCTCCGAGAGAGGAATGGCGCGGACCTCACTGTGACGCTGCTGCTTACGCCTATGGTAGAGCAGCGCTAACAGGCCCGCGACCACGAGAATTACGATAACGATACCNACCCCTATCATCAACGTCCTCCTTCGTTCCACTCGACCATTTCTTGATAGGCTATCCCCTGCCCNCCAAAGAGATCAAGAGAACTTCCCACCGTCACATCAACCCTTCCACCGCTGGCCTCCTCAACCACCCGAAGATCGTTCAATCCTCCCACCCCTCCCGCATAAGTTACCGGACTCCCATTCCATGAGCCTAGAAGGGAGACCAGCTCCACATCTACTCCTTCGCATTTGCCCTCTACATCCGCAGCATGGATTAGAAATTCAGCGCAGTAGGGGGCAATCCGATCGAGAACCTCGGCAGTCACAAGAAGATCGGTAGGGGTCTGCCACCGATTCATCGCCACTCTCCAACCTTCTTCCACCCGCCGAGCACTCAAGTCGAGCACTACTCTCTCGATACCGACCTCTGCCGCTAGTTCCTTGAGACGATCAACCTGAAAGACCCCTTCATTGTCNAAAAGCCAGGAAGTGACAATGATATGGCTNGCACCAGCATCGATCCACTCCGCAGCATTTCTCACATCGATCCCTCCTCCCAGCTGCATACCGCCAGGCCAGGCCCCGAGAGCCTCCCGGGCCGCCGCTTCGTTACCANGGCCAAGCATAATCACGTGCCCCCCNGTGAGCTCATCATTCCGAAAGCACTCGGCGAACCAAGCAGGNGGCTCACTGGCCACAAAATTTTCAATTGGACCCGGGCCTTGGTCCCGCAGGGATTCCCCTACGATTTGCTTCACCTTGCCTTCATGGAGGTCAATACATGGCCGGAATTTGGTCATAGCCAGAGCGTTAAAATGACTCTTTATTACCAGAAAGCCAATTACCAATGCCTCTTTTGCTACTCTCGTGGTCTCTCCTTTTCCTNGCAGCAGCTGTTCTGCAGGGGGAGGAACCACAACTGCCAGCCTCCTCGCCGCCTTCCAAGGCCAAGACTGCTCCTACGGGAATGGTGTTTATTCCCGGCGGTTCTTACCGACGGGGATCAGAGCACAAATTCAAGCAAACCCGGGCGGAATATCCCGAGGAAGGCCCTGTCCACGAAGTTACCGTCGATCCATTCTGGATGGACGCCACCGAGGTAACCAACCGGCAATTCCTGAAGTTTACCGATGCCACNGGCTATAAAACCCAAGCTGAGCGAGGTTGGGACTCCAAAGATTTTCCAAACGCACCGCCGGAACAACTCAAGGGTGGAGCCCTCCTCTTTAAGCCAACCCCCCGCAAGGTTGAGCTATTCCAACCCGGTGCAGAATGGCAGTGGTGGCAATTCGTGAGAGGCGCTAATTGGCGCCATCCTCAAGGCCCTGATTCAAGCATCGCTTCCCGCATGGATCACCCGGTGGTCTGCATCACCCATGAGGACGCCCTCGCCTACTGCGAGTGGGCCCAGAAGAGGTTGCCCACTGAGGCGGAATGGGAACGCGCTGCGCGCGGCGGCTTGAACGACAAGCTATTTAACTGGGGTGACGAGCCCAAGCCACAGGACAAATGGCAAGCCAATGTCTATCAGGGGACGTTTCCGAACGAGAATACGGCCGAAGATGGATTCCCGGGAACTGCTCCGGTCAAGTCATTCCCCCCAAACGCCTACGGCCTTTACGATATGGCCGGTAACGTCTGGGAACATTGCTCGGATCTGTATCGACCAGATTACTACAAGAGCTTTGTTAAACTTCCCCAGCCAAAGGCCAATCCCAAGGGACCTAATCAGCCCGTGAGCCAACCCATGGTGCAGCAATATCTGCAGACCAAGAACTACCCGGCCGAAAAACCATTCCATCGCCTGGCCTGGCTCTGGGTCACCAAGGGAGGGTCGCATCTCTGCCACCACACCTACTGCCTTCGTTATCGGCCAGCTGCCCGACACTACTCGGAGTCTCTCTCTCCGACCAATCACACTGGTTTCCGTTGCGCCAAATCTGAATAACCCAAGGCTACACCTTGGAAGTAGCAGCCCAAGCTCCCCTCTATTAGCGTGTCCTGGTTGAAGTCTCACACTTTCCATCATCGGGAATTCAGTGATCTCGAGACCCTCTATCTGGCAAAGCAGAGGACCGGACTGAAGGTTTCTCTCTGTATCCCAACCCTCAACGAGGAAAAGACGATTGGCGAGGAAATCGCGGTTCTTAAAACCGCCTTGATGGACCGGATTCCTCTTATCGACGAGTTCGCAGTCGTCGACTCCGGGTCGACCGACCGGACCGCTGAAATTTGCGCCTCCTCCGGGATCAACTTTTTCCACTCTGGAGATATCCTCCCCGGCTTTGGATTCAAACGGGGCAAAGGCGAAAACCTCTGGAAGGGCACCTATCAGCTGACGGGAGATATCATCTGCTTCGTGGACGCAGACATCAGAAACATCCATCCGCGCTTTGTNTACGCCCTCATTGCCCCTCTCCTCCTCGACTCCAAGACTCAATACGTCAAATCCTTCTACGAACGCCCTCTAGTCCAGTCTAGCGGGGATATCCGGGCCTCCGGAGGGGGGCGGGTCACCGAGATTCTAGTTCGGCCCATGTTTTCACTATTTTATCCGGAGCTCACTCAACTTTTCCAGCCTCTCAGCGGGGAATATGCCGTTCGGCGGGAGGTCCTCGAGCAGATCCCGTTTCCGGTGGGTTACGGAGTAGAAACCTCCCACCTGCTCGATGTCTACGAGCGCTGGGGAATGGGAGCTTTTGCCCAGGTAGATCTCGANAAACGAATACACCGCAACCAGTCTACCTCGGCCCTCGGACGCATGTCCTTCGGAATCCTGCAATCTCTCCTCAGTCGCTTGAGAGCGCAGGGCAAAATGACCACCTCAGGAGAGCTCTCCAACGTCTACCGGGCCCTTGAAATAACAGGACCTCATTATCAGGAAATACAGACCGAGATCATCGAAGAGGAACGCCCGCCCCTTGTCGACGTTCCAGAGTATCTCAGGAGATTCCCCCGACCTCCCGCAAAACCTCAGAGCATCATACCCGGCGGAGCGAACCCACCCCCGAGCCCACAAAGAAGCGGATAAGCTGGCTTCCCGACCTTATGTCCATCGCCCTTGTCCACTACCACCTGCGCCCGGGAGGAGTCACCCGGATCGTGGAGCGCCAGTCGGAGGCCCTGACAACCGCGGGGATCTCACACGTTATTCTTACCGGCTCTCCACCCGAACAGAACTTTAACCTCCCCATCAGAGTAATCCCTGAACTCGATTACTCGGGGACAGAACCGCATCAAGACACCGGAGCCTCTTTACTGGTTGGACAATTGCGTGCAGCTGCCATCGAGGTTCTAGGACATGAGCCTCAATGCTGGCACATTCATAACCCTACCCTGGGGAAGAACCAACTCTTTCCCCAATTAGTCCGCACCCTCGCCGAAAGCCAGGTTCCTCTCGTGATGCACATTCACGATCTCGCGGAGGATGGNCGGCCCGAGAACTATCATCTCCTTCGGAACGCTGGAGAAATCTATCCTATCGCCCCCCAGATCCACTACCTCACGATCAACACCCGGGACCTCTCTCGTCTCAGACACGCGGGAATCCCTCCACAGCAGACATCATTACTTCGAAATGCAGTCAGCCTGACGGATTTGGCAGATAACACCTTACCCGATAGTGAAAAGCCAGCTCTCGTTCTCTATCCGGTGAGGGGAATCCGCCGCAAGAACCTTGGAGAGTTCTGTCTCCTTGCTGGCTTAGCGCCAGAGTCCACCCAATTCGCACTCGCCCTTCCCCCAAGCCCCTCCCAAGAGAACTCGGCTTACGGAAAGTGGATTGATCTCGCAAAGAGACAGCGTTTACCACTTCAAATGGGGGTCGTCGGGGCAGAACTCGCTCCGCGCGGAGGGCCCTCAACCTTTCCGGCCTGGGCGCGCGCCTCAACCCACTTCATCACCACCTCTATCGCGGAAGGCTTTGGCCTCACATTCCTGGAGGCTATCGCCTTTGGTCGCCCCTTGATCGGAAGAGATCTTCCCGAGATCACCAGCGACTTCCGGCGCCATGGAATCAATCTGAATTCACTCTACTCTGGACTACTTTTCCCTCGCGAATGGATTGATGAGGGCCGCCTCCACAGCATTCTCAAGACGCGCCTGCAACATCTCTACCGCTCCTATGGTGAACAGCTATCGGACTCCATAGTTACCGAGACTGCTGAATCCCTGTTCAATGAGGAGCTTCTAGACTTTGGCAACCTCCCTGAGTCCCTTCAACTAGAGATTCTTCCCCGCGCTCTGGCATCTCCCGGAAACATCCTTTGCCGGGAGACCAATACACTCTTACCTGCTCATGAATGGCTGCAAGGCGCCTTGCAACGAACGGGATCTAATACTCCTGAGGATCTTGATCCGTGGTCATTATCAGCATTCTCGCAGGCCCACCGGGACCTCTATAATTCGCTTGTCGCCTGTCGGGCTGCGGAGCCTACTTGGCTGGACCCAAGAAACATCCTCTTCCAGTACCTGCACCCGCCGCAATTTCATTTCCTCCGCTCCTGAAGATGAGCCTCTCTCACCTTGAGACCATTCGCAGCCTGCTCTTCGCCGGGACGACCGCCCCTGCAGCCTGTGACGCAGTGCTTCCACATCTACCCGGAATCAAAACTGTTATCTTCGACGTCTACGGAACCCTCCTGAGCTCGGGGTGCTGTAGACACCCCGCTCTAAAGGACTCCTCGCTCGAAGACCTCCTTCGGTCGACTGTTCGGGAGCACAAGCTAACACTGCCAGAGACNCCAACTTCCCTCGAGGCCAACCTCGCCGCTTTGATTCAGANAGAGCATCAGGCTTCCATCGCTCATGGGGTGACTCACTCTGAAGTGGAGATTCGTTCCATCTGGAGCGAACTCCTTCATCATCCAGTTGGACACGCCATTGAAGATATTGCTCTCCGATATGAATGCCTCACTAATCCGGTATGGNCAATGCCAGGAGTGAGTCAGCTGATCACAGAGCTCAAAGCGAGATCACTCTCTCTCGGGATTATCTCGAACGCACAGTTCTATACCCCTCTCCTCTTTCCGGCCCTTCTGCATGCTACCCTCCCCGATCTCGGATTCACTGAATCTCTCTGCCTCTTCTCCTACCAATACGGCTTTGCCAAACCGGGAGATGATCTTTACCGGATCCTCAAGGAGCGTCTTATCGCCCTGGGACATTTTCCCCATCAGGTTCTTTATATCGGAAACGATGCCCACAAGGACGTTCACCCAGCTGCCAAGGCCGGATTCAGAACCGCACTTTTTGCTGGCGATGAGAACTCTCTCGATCTCCACCCAGAGAAATCCGGACTGCTACCGCCTGATGCGGTGGTTACCCATCTCACGCAAATCCCTCGTCTCCTTGGAAAAGGATTGGATCAGACTAATTAGGGNGCTCCTCTCTTCCATGAAGCTTGCTCCCACCCGCTCGACCCAGATCCTGATTCATATTGGGCGAACTCTGACGGCGGTGATTCTTGGTCTTTTCCTCATTCGAGTTGGCATCCTTCACTTCACAAAGCCGACCTGGTTCGCACCGATCGTCCCGGGTATCCTTGGAGACCCCCTCTTCTGGGTTTACCTTAGTGGTGCCGCTGAAATACTCCTTGGGGTAGGCCTTCTGACTCCTCGATCCCGCAGATCGAGCGCACTTGCAAGCGCCGCATTCCTTATCCTCGTCTATCCCGCCAATCTTAACATGTGGATCAACGATATCGCGCTGGGAGACGGAACAGTCCTTTCAGGCGAAGGACATTTCATCAGGCTTCTAGTGCAAATCACCGCTATTGGGATTTGCCTCTGGGTCTCCGGGAAGTCCAAGACTTGAAGACCCTGGCACAGGAAAAACGCGACCTTCATCGGCGAAGAGCCCGCCCATCTACCGCCCAGACAATCGGGCGTTAATCTTTTGCAAGCGAGCGGCAGCCACATTCCAGATTGTAGGATAGAACAATGCCGTGACGTGACGATCCCGCAAATAACTGTCTATTCGGTCCAATATGCATGTTGATGGGTTTTCATGCGGACTGATAAAAGGTTTCTCAAACTCCTAGTGAGCGTTGTAGGTTAACCGTTTCATAACAAGACAGTGCGGGGTCGTTCGTCACCCTTTTTTTGCCCGGCATACCCCGTGCCCTTTACCACTCTTTCCCGCCCTCAGGACCGCACCACTTCGCGAGGAGGGCGTGAGACTGGCGACACAAAGCAANGGCCCGCCCCAGCCAATCGCCCTCCGGGTCCCAACAGGCAGAACCAATCCAAAACGGACTCCGGNCCTTACCCTTCTGACCGTAAGGACTTTTCGTGTTCTACAACTTTCTCGACCCAAGGATCCGACAGCTCCTCAAAATCAATATCACAATCAACGCGGTCCAAAATCCCAACCGCCCCGAGGCGTAGCAATNCGGCCTCCAAGTCCTTAGCGAACCCGTTAAAGATATCATACCCGGAATCTCCNAGACCNCAGATTGCGAACCTCTTCCCAGAGTAGTGTCCGTCGGAATACTCCTTCAACTTCTCAAAGTAGCCTACCGAATCGTCAGGCGGCTCCCCCTCTCCCCAGGTGCTCACAACGAAATAGAGATTGGAAACCTCCGAAATGTTTTCTGGATCAGAATCAAATATATCAGCGCATGGGACCTCGATTCCACTCGCCTCAAGGTCTTCCTGTAGCTTCTCTGCAACCTCCTGTGAGTTGCCAGTCTGGGTGGCAAAAAAGATTTGGGATTTGTGCATGGGGACTCCTACAGGATTTATCCGGATTTGGCTAATGGTGGGTTGTCATTATTCCTATCTCTTTTCCACAAAACTTCCAGAAGATGAATCCTAGAACGCCGTCCTGAAAATTTTGCGTTCAGACCTGCGCGGGCCCACCACTCCCCGGGCACCCATTTACTCAAGAGGCTCAATTTCTGCTTTAACGCAACTTGACCTTTTCAATCACCGTGCCCCCTGCCGGATCCGTCAGTATTCGAACACGATCCTGAGCCTGAAGCCCTCGGAGACCACGGGTTCTCTGCAGAACAGTCACAACCTCTCCTCCATCCTTTCCTATCCGGATTTCATAAGCGGTCTTATTCGAGAGCTTATCGCCAATCCCGCCCAGCAGGCCACCTACCAGAGCACCTTCGAGCGCCGCGCCGTCGTCTGACCCGATCAGCGCTCCCGCAATCATTCCACCCACTACTCCGCTACGGTCATCGGGCGAGTCATTGTAAACAATCTCCTTGATCGCAAGAACCGTTCCTAATTCTTCCTTGTAGGACTTTTGTAACTGCATGGTAGTCACCGGTGTCTTGACGCTTTGACNCCCCGCAGCCAGCAACCCTGCCAATCCCACCAGACCAACCAACAAATGAACCCTGCGAATCATGAGCCAGCAATACCACCTCTTCCACCCAGAGCAAGCGGACAGAAGCCGCGGTAGAATTACCACATCAGCAATAACGCCTNAGAAAACNNNGCACTCCGCCGGGAACANCCTCTCAATNAGNGTGNGAAACATGGAAAANNATCGCCACCAAACTCAACAGCCGCAAGCCGTAGCCAAAAAGGAGGCTTGATCGCATCCTGTAAACGGGTGAGACAACCTTTTTCGGTTGCCCTCGTGACCCAATTCGGTGGGAATGACAGACTATGAAACTTGGTTGGATATTTCTCCTGCGAGGCTCCTTCCTGTTGAGCCTTTCCTCAGCAACTCATGCCTCGGTCTCTGACTGGCAGACCTCTGTATCCTCCCNGCCCAGCCTGCTCCATCATTATAGCTTTGATGGAACTACTGACGCGGAGCGCANGAGCGACCTGAGGGGGACAGCTGATCTGACATTACGGGTATTTGGCAGTGGAAGGCCTGATCAGTTGCAGTGGGGAGTGGCCGGCTTCGACGCCTCCTCGGAGGCCGTCCAAACGTATCGGGGTCCCGGCACGGATAACGCAGAAGGCGCTTACCTGCGCACGGACTCCATCACCTTGGGAAACGCCATTTCCTTTGAGGTAATCTTCTCACCATCGGAACCCGAGATCACNGGTGGCCAGTGGAATCTTGGTTATATTCTTTCCACCNGNTCAGGAAATGATCGCGGCTATTTTCTGACCCAGGGAGGACCTCTCCCCAGTAGTGGAAGAAGGATCAAAAGCACGATAGGAAACTCCCACAGTGATGCAAATACCGCCACTTTACTGGAAAGCTTTACCCCTGGCCATTGGTATTACCTTGCAGGCTCCTACATCACCAGAGGAGGAAGCACGACTTGGACGAACTATGTTGCGGACCTAACCTTGGGGCAAACGGACCTGACAACTGTTGGTCCTTTCACTAATTCCGGAGGCACATACCCTCTGGTTCCTACTCCGTTGGGGATTGGTGGCCGGTGGGATGCTCAGGAAGCCTTTTCAGGCCTCTTCGATGAGGTGGCTTTTTACGATCAANACCTTCCCTCCAGCGTCTTTCAGAGGCACTTGTCATTGCTAGTGGGAGCTCAGATCAACCTTGAGCTCAAGGCCGACGATGATGACCTTGTTCTCTCCTGGAGGAGCAAACCAGGAAAGCGCTATAACCTTCGCAGCTCCACGGATCTTTCTGGAGATCCGACCACCTGGCCGGTCTTCGCCAACCTTGAGAATCTGACAGCCACTCCTGATAAAAACACCCTGACGATCGACCTGCCTTTGGACCCTCAGCGTTATTTCGTTATCGAGGAATTTCAGCCGCCTCCAGTGNCCTATTACTTAACAGGCTTCGAGGAGGGCNCCGAGGGTTGGACCAGNTTGATCAACGACCAGCAGGCTGCCACCACCTGGGAGCTGGGAACTCCCTCCGCAAGCACTGGGCCTCTCACCGGAGCCAATGACTCCGAATACGCCTGGTCCACCAACCTTGGGGATTATGGCCCGAACTCCAACATCTCGCTGAGGTCTCCGATTATTGATCTGAGCTCCGCTACTGATGCTGAGTTATCTTTCAAGGTCTACCGCGATGCTGATGGCTTNGGCGATACCGCNGCTGTTCGCTTTTTGAGAGCCTCCGACCTGCTTCTCCTGAGCGATGAGGTTCCCATCGAGATGGACGTCTTTGATAGCGGGTGGACTACCATCCGGATACCACTTCCACCGGATTCTGCTGGCACCGCCATTATCATCGAATGGAATTTTATTAGTGATGATACCCTCGACGCCTTCAGCGGCTTGTCTCTCGATGATGTGATCGTGAGCGATTGACCTCTGCAAAGCTTGACGCATTGCGACGAACGCGCCCCACCGGCAGGGCCCACCCAGCTGCCTTCTCGGATCAACACGGCGCTGGCACACATCCCCGGGAGAGATTAGAGCTCTACCAGTTGAAGATCTCCGCCATGAACTCTTCTAGCAATCTCATTTGATTCGAACCTTATTATACTGAGAAGGCTTATAGGTAGCAGCCTCAACCGTAAGACGAGTCAAATTGGGGAGCCCCACCCGCTTGAGCTCCTCTTCAATGATTCGAAATTTGGTCACCTTTGAGCCCTTGCGCCCATATTCATGCGTCGTCTTTCCGGGAACCCCAAAGCCACCCAGTTCCACGATCGCCGCACCCCAAACCTCTCGGCCGTGATTAAGAAGCCCTCGGCGTATAATTTCTTTCCCTCGATCATTGCCGGACGGAATCTCAACAATGATGGCGACACATGGCATATCTCTCTCCTGACGTGCCTTCAGAAAAGCATAGCGAACGCTGTGTTTCGCCAGCAGGCCCTCGCTAGCCCTGAAGCAGGAAAAGCTTACCAGCTCATCCTTGATCTCGGGGAGGAGCGGGACCACACCCGCGAAATCCTCAGAAAAGTAATCGAGGGTTCTCAAAAGGCCCTGCCCGTTGACCCCGCCACCACAAAGGATGACTGCGATTATGGTAATTCGTGCTGAGTTCATTGCTGAGATCTTAGTTTCAACCCTAACCAAGCCGGATGCCACCACCAATGAACAGAGGGGAACAAGGGGCAGAGTGGAGACTGGCCGCNACNAAACNCCCNGGCCTTACCCTNACCCCTTCGCCGGCAAGNCTCTGAACTCTGGCTCCGAGCCAATTANNCCCTCTTNTTTGGACCGAAGAACGACCAAGAATAGGCTGACACCCCCCTGAGAGAGGCATTGAGAACACTGATAAACGCACCAAGCGTAACCTTCATTGAATCACAGACTTTTGGTTGGTGGCCGAAGGCGCTCATGAGCGCAAACCCCAAGCTACCTTCCACTTACTGCGGAGCTCTATGGGAGATCAATCTCTCCAACTCTAGGGAGCTGGAGCACTGACTCTCGGCTCCCGGGAAACTGCCCGATCTACAGGAAGCTTTTCGGCAGTTACCGGTGGAAAGGTGACCTTTCCGGTAGCGGCCCACTCGGTTCCTCGAAGCAAGGTTTCCTGAAAGGCCACTCCCAGCATCGACTTGCTGTCGTGTCCCATCACTGTGTGGAATATTCGACCTTTTCCGTAGGTGATTGTCATCAGCACTGGCTCGTGACGCTCAGAGCCCCCTTTGGCTAATGCAGTCGCCAGGATATTCATGTTCTGGCCCGGACCACGCAATCGATCATAGAGCTCTTCCTTGGCCTGTAGGAACTCCGTGGGCAAACCTTTTGTGATCGGATGCTCTGTGTCGCGGACCACCACCTTATACTCCCATGCACGACCATGTGAACCTCCCCGGCCCTTGGAGTCGTCCCGAACCACTTTACCATCCTTCCAATACACGTAAGGGCCATCCTTTTCATTACGACCACCCCAACCACCAAGACCAATCATCAGGTTGTATTCCTTCCATTCCCGAAACGAATTATCAGCTGCGTGAACCACCACCAAGTTTCCGCCCTCCTCGATGTATTTCACGAAAGCCTTCTGCGTCTTCTCCTGCCACGCCTTGCCGTTGTAATTCGAGAGAACCACATCATAGGCCGAAAAATCGACAATCCAGTCAATCACATCGGCCTCGGTCACCGTTTCGGTATGAACACTAAACTTACCACTAGCCTCGAGGGTAGATTTCATCACCGGCGAACAACGTCTCCAGTCGTGATTATTCTGACCGTCAATGAGCAGAACCTTGAGCTTGTCCCCGCCAGCGTGATGGTCGGCAGTTGCAACGCCAGAATTCATGAAGAGCAGCAGTCCTGCGGCGGCGCAAAGCAGTTTTGGAGTGTTGAGCATGACTTAGCTAAATCGGCCCACGGTTTTGATGCAATCAGAATTAAGAGGCTTATGAACAAAGGAGGAAGCGCTTGATACGTCAGGATTCAGTCGAAACCGGTCTCTATCCCCTCTCGCCAATCACAACGACAAAATCTGCTACAAGCCACCAACCACAACACATAAGGGTCACGGGTCAGGCTTCTCAATGGGCAAGCTCAAGAACCTTGCGAGAACAGGGGTGTGCCCCGTAGTTTTTCTGATTTTACCCTGATCAGGAGGATAAGGCGCGCAGTGAAACCAGCGCTAGGCACAGGATTCCCGTATGAAGCTTGCAGAACAGTTCAATCACCATCCAAACGTCTAGGAGGGATTGTCGCTACCGTAGGAACGAGCGCAGCAGACTACGCCAAAAAATCCGCGGAGACTAGTAACGAGCTACAATCCATTAACGACGCCCTTACGAAATACAGCGAACGTGCGGGCCATTTTTCATCCGAGGACCAAGGAATAAAGGCACTGGCAACAGAACCAACCGCCGCACCTCTTCCAAAGAACTGGGAGGCCACTTTTCCCACGTTGCCTCTCGACGCATGGGGCCACGAGTTTGTTTGCCGACTACCCGAAGACCCCACTCCAGAGGATCCTCTCAACCGCCCGAAGCCCGAGGTCATTTCCATGGGATTGGACGGAATCATCGGAACCCTCGATGATCAAAGTATTGAGGAACTTCTCCCTTAAGCCCTGCCCATCCGGCAACCTCCCTCTTATCTGCGGACAGGTAGTGCAGAGGCGCACTCAGAGCACCTCCTCTCTCCT
>PBTP01000092.1 GCA_002729275.1 Roseibacillus sp.
CCTGGCAAATAGATCAGCGTCCAGACCAGCCAGAATCTGATGCTGAATGGCGGCAGTGGGACCCGGGAACTCTTCCGGCCGGGGACACCTACGACAGTGGTTCACCCCGCGGGATGTGTTTTTATGAAAACGGTTCTCTTCCCGAAAGGTATGCAGGGCTTCTGGCAAGTTGCGATGCTGAGCGAGGGGAGGTATTTGGATATTTCCCCGTCACGAAAAATTCCAATTTCANGCTNGAGCGTTTCTCCCTGCTGAAATCGAGANCCCCTGAGGGATTTCATCCAATCGATATTCTGGTCGGTNCCGATGGCGCATTATATCTGGCCACTACCAATACCCTGAAAAACCCTCTCTCNGGAGAGAAGCGCTTANCACNCGCAGGCACAATATACNGGGTTGCNCCAAAGGGCTTNCGTTCCACACCGNAACCATTGCCTGCAGGGNCAATCAAGCGCGCCGTTACACTTCTCTCCAGTCCCGCCCAGAATGTGAGGCTNTCNGGCCTCGAAATNTTGCGTGCCGCCGGAGAAAANGCTCTCCCAGCTGTCCGGGGAATGCTCGGACACTACGATGGATACNTTCAGGCNCGGGCCGTCTGGGCGCTCCCCTACCTTGGGGCCGAGGGCAAGCGNCTTGNGCGCGGGCTGCTTGAAAGCTCGGATGCCTCAACTCGCCTTCTNGCNTTTCGTTCCNTGCGGAGCGCGGGCGAAGACTTTCTGGGAGGAGGGGCGATGCTNCTCCCTGGAGGATTACTCAGTAAGTTNTACGCTGACGAACCAAGCCCNGCNGTCCGGCGGGAGGTTGTCCTCTCCTTNCGCGATGCCAACCCCCAGCAAAAAGCGACCTCTGTAAGTTATTTTCTTCGCCGNTGCAGCGCGAGCGACCCCACTTATCTTGANGCNTGTGGCCTTGCCTCCGAAGGCGCGGAGGACCTCATCTGGTCGAGGTTAAAGACCTTNGCNGGTGTTTCTGNCGCGCTCGAGTGGCCTGAGGCNTTCGCCAAAATCACTTGGCGTCTCCGGCCNANTACGGCNATTCTCGATCTNCGCAAACGNGCCCTTTCCNAAAGTCTTTCCGATGATGCGCGAATCACNGCGGTAGAGACGCTCGCATTTAGTCGNGACGTAGAGGTCGTCCGGACTCTCATTGAAATTGCCAAGANCAAGGNTCCTGTNGGGAAGGAAGCCCGACGCTGGCTCTTTCACCTNTCCGGAACACGATGGAGCGATCTTAATCTTATTCCCCTTCTCAAGGCGCATGGGATCGTGGAANAGGAAAACTANNAGNGCTGCTGCCCTGAAGATNNCCTGCNGGACATTCGAGGAGATATGAAACTCACCGCTCTGATTGTNTTACTTGGTCTTGGNGCCATCTCTCNAGCGAAGTCTGCGCCCCAACCTAACATCGTCATCATATACACTGACGACCAGGGATACGGAGATTCCAGNTGCCTGAACNCGCAGGCAAAGTTCANGACTCCTCATCAGGATCGCCTAGCCCGGGAGGGCATGACTTTCACCGACGCTCATTGCTCAGATACCGTCTGCACGCCCTCCCGTTATGGATTGCTTACAGGNCGATACAGCTGGCGAACNACCTTGAAGAGAGGCGTTTTCGGGGCAGAGCACCCTTGCTTGATCCCAAAAGGNCGCGCAACCCTGGCCTCCTTCCTGCGCCGTAACGGCTACCAAACAGCGATGGTTGGCAAATGGCATCTGGGCATGGATTTCCCGGGCACCCCTGAGAATCGAGACTGGTCTCTTCCNGTTCAAGATATGCCTTTNGACAAGGGATTCGACTATTTCTGGGGAATCCCTGCCTCCATGAATTACGGCGTATTGGCATGGTTTGAGGGCCGTTTCGCCAAAGTGCCCCCTTCACGATGGACCAGGAAGAAAGCGAATCATCTCGCGCTCTCAGACTATCGCATCGCACCCCCCTATCACGCGGAGCAGGCCAACGGGCTCATGGAAGTGGCCCCGGATTTCGTCGATTCATTATGCCTTACCCGTTTCACCGACCGCGCTATCAAATGGATTGAGTCCGTCGCGGAAGAAGCCCGGAGCACTCGTCCCCTCTTTCTTTATCTTCCCCTCACTTCACCGCACAAGCCGGTGATCCCGCTGAAGCAGTTCCGAGGCCGGGGAAGCGCAGGTGCCTACGGCGAATTCATGATCGAAACAGATTGGCATCTGGGGCGGATCCTCGCCACCCTCGACCGGGAAAAACTCACTAGAAACACGATCGTCATATACACCTCCGATAATGGGCCGGAGAACACTTGGAAAGAGCGCATCAAGAAATTTAACCATCACAGCGCCGGCCCGTATCGCGGGGGTAAGCGCTCTATCTACGAAGGCGGCCACCGAGTGCCCTTCTTTCTCCGCTGGCCTGCCAGAGTGAAACCCGGAACTCACTGGACTGGGACGATTTGTCAGACTGACCTACTCGCTACCTTCGCCGATATTCTTAATCAACCACTCCCCGAAGACGCAGCGGAGGACAGTATTAGCTTTCGCGCAGCCTGGCATGGCGGGAAAGCACGACCTTCAACCCGGCCTCCCGTCATTCATCATGCCGCCAATGGTCGCTTTGCCATTCGTCAGGGTTCCTGGAAGCTGGTNATGGAAAGNGGGAAAAAGGNCGAGCAGCGGGAACTCTATAATCTCGATACTGATCCGGGCGAGAAGCACAATGTTCTGCTCAAAAACCGTAATGTTGAAAAAGAGCTATTCGACCAGCTCATTACTATTGTCACAAGTGGGTCGACCCGGAGTGGGGCGACTACGAAAAATGACACCCCTCCGTGGGCCGACCTCGTCTGGCTTCCCCGTTGATTCCAGCTTTCGCCATGCGCTACCTCATCACTATTTTAGTCTTCCTCTCCGCTAGCGTAGACTCCGCGGTTTCTAGAACCAAGCTACCCAATATCCTGATAATCCTTGTGGACGACATGGGATACGGTGACCTGGGCTCCTACAATTCTGATTCCAAGATTCCCACTCCCCACCTCGACAAACTTAGTCAGGAGGGAATGCATTTCACCGATGCTCATGCCCCGGGGCCCTTGTGTCACCTTTCCCGGTATGGCCTTATGACTGGTCGATATCCCTTTCGGGCCAACACCACCGCATGGCGCAGGCAGCCCTCCATTAAATCC
Organism: Roseibacillus sp.; assembly: GCA_002729275.1. Taxonomy (GTDB): domain Bacteria; phylum Verrucomicrobiota; class Verrucomicrobiia; order Verrucomicrobiales; family Akkermansiaceae; genus Roseibacillus_B. The sequence goes on from PBTP01000092.1 coordinate 3,161, forward strand.
GGGCAGCTTACCATTGCCTCACTCCTCAAGAAAAAGGGCTACAACACCGCCATGGTAGGAAAGTGGCACCTGGGATTCAAAGAGGAGGGATACGAAGAGCCCCTTTCTGGCGGACCAGTTGACGTTGGGTTCAATTCGTTCTTTGGGATCAGGGCCTCAACAGACATTCCCCCATATTTCTATATCCGCGGCAGAAGGGCAGTTCAGCCCCCGACAAGCTCCATCACGGCCAACGGAAGCGAGGGTTGGTCCCGAATCCAGGGCGCATTCTGGCGGGCCGGGGGCATTGCTCCGGACCTCAAGCTCGCTGAGGTTCTCCCGCGTTTTACTGAAGAGGCAATTTCCGTGATTAACAACCACCAACCCTCAGGCTCCGCGCCCCTGTTTCTCTATCTTGCCTATCCTGCTCCTCATACCCCCTGGCTTCCCTCCCCGGAATTCAAGGGCAGAGGGGGGGCNGGANTGTATGGGGAGTTCTGCAGNATGGTGGATGCTGAGGTCGGCAAAGTNCTGCAAGCATTGGAGAAGCAGAANCTCGCTTCCGACACCATGGTTATCTTTACCTCTGACAATGGTCCAGTCTGGTANGATACGGACGTCCAACGATTCGGACATGACGCGGCAGGAGGACTCCGGGGAATGAAGGCGGATGCGTGGGAGGCCGGTCATCGNATGCCCTTCCTCTTGCGATGGCCTAAGGTGGTNAAGCCGGGATCCGTCTCTTCCCATCTCATTTGCTTTACCGACCTGATGGCTACTTTTGCAGATCTGACCAACACCGAGTTGCAAGCAAGTAAAGCCCTGGACAGCCAGAGCTTTCTACCAGCCCTCACGAATCCCTCTGGGGCCTACCCGCCGAGAATGCCTATCGTCATGAAAGCGGGTAGTGGCGCCATGCTGATCAGGGATGGAAAATGGAAACTGATCAATCAGCTGGGCTCCGGCGGGTTCTCAAGCCCCAAGCGAGTCCGCCCGGAGAAGGGAGGGCCGAAGGGCCAACTCTACGACCTTTCCGCCGATCCCTCGGAGAAAACAAACCTTTGGGCCAAGCATCCGGAGTTGGTCAAGGAGCTCAGCGAGCGTCTGGAGCAAATAGCTGGCAACGATCTCTGATTGAGTCGACTCAGGTAGAATGCTTGGCCGACTCCCCCGTTTTCCGAGCGAAATCCAGCAATTTTCAGCTTCAAAACCCCATCTCCAGTCAAGAGCAGGGTTGACGCAAAGCCCTCAGGGTCTGAGGATCCGCGCCCCAAACAAGCCCGGCAAAGGATCTGCCGAGGCAAACGACACTCCCTCATGAACATAGAAACACTCTGCCTCCACGGTGGTCAGGAACCGGATCCCTCCACGAATGCCCGTGCCGTTCCCCTTCACCGGACGACATCNTTTGTCTTCAACAGCACCGAGCATGCCGCGAATCTTTTCGCACTGAAGGAACTCGGCAATATCTACAGCCGGATTATGAACCCCACTCANGCGGTCCTTGAATCGAGGGTCGCACTTCTGGAGGGGGCNCATGAGCTCGGAGCCCTTGCCCTCAGCTCNGGNACNAGCGGGGTATTCTACTCGATCATCAACCTCGCCCAAGCAGGCGACAACATCGTCTCCGCCCGNAATCTCTACGGTGGGTCCTACACNCAGTTCAACGACATCCTCCCTGCTCTTGGTATCGAAGTGCGGTTCGTTGACTCGCAGGACCCCGACGAGTTTGCNCGNGCCGCGGATGAAAATACCCGGGCCTTCTTCACGGAGACCGTTTCNAANCCCGCGCTTGAAGTCGCTGATCTAGAGGCNATCTCGCAGCACGCCAAAGCTTGTGGAGTTCCNTTAATCGTAGACTCNACATTTTCAACNCCCTACCTCACCNGGCCCATCGANCANGGTGCCGATATCGTCGTGCACTCTCTTACCAAATGGTTCGGTGGCCACGGCACAGGAATCGGAGGCGTTGTGGTTGATGCTGGTCAGTTCAACTGGGGNGCAGGAAAGCACCCNCTCTATGACACTCCGGACTCTTCCTATCANGGGCTGCGCTGGGGGCATGACCTTCCCCCGGANCTGTCCCCCCTCGCTTTCATTCTGCGNATGCGCACAGTTCCACTGCGNAATCTCGGCGCATGNATTTCACCTGATAATGCNTGGATNTTCCTTCAGGGCATCGAANCCCTGCCACTCCGCATGGAGCGCCACTGTGAAAACTCCATTGCAGTAGCGAGACACCTGCAGAGCCATANCGCAGTGGAATGGGTCAGGTATCCCGGCTTGGAAGACAGCCCAGAGCACGAGAAAAATCAAAAATATATCCGGGGTAAAGGNGGTGCCATGGTGGTCTTTGGCATCAAGGGNGGCGCCGACGCNGGGAANGCCTTTATTGAGGCCCTCCAGCTGCATTCACACCTTGCCAATGTTGGAGACGCAAAGTCTCTTGCCATCCACCCGGCAACCACCACTCATTCACAGCTCAACGAAGAGCANCAGGCCGCNGGCGGAATCACNCCNGAANTGATTCGTCTGTCGGTTGGNATCGAGAACATCGAAGATATCTTGGCNGACCTCGACCANGCTCTCGCCAAAACCAGNTCCTGACTGAGCTCTTGANAACAAGGCAGTCCGGATAGNNGGAGTGTTNCAATCCTGAGCNAGTCCATCATGGCCTATCCGGGCATNNNGCTCTTCGATCTCCNCGGGCGCACAGCTCTCGTCACTGGGGGNTCAAAGGGNCTCGGNAAAGCCATCGCGGACGGCTTAGCNTCCGCTGGGGCCTCNGTCGTGCTAGCCAGTCGGCATGGAGACGAGGCGAAGAGTGCNGCCGCCGAAATTGCAGCTGNCCACGGGGGCAAGGCCCTCGGACTAGANGCNGACATCACTGCTCCNGANCAGATCGAGTCAATGATCNCCTCNACCACAAGNTCGTTTGGNAGCCTCGACATTCTNGTCAATAGNGCGGGNATCAACACCAGAGGGGCGATCGATGACATCACCCTCGAACAGTTCGAGGAGCTCATGAAAATCAATGTGACCGGGACCTGGCTCTGCTGTAAGGCNGCCATNCCACTGATGAGGGCCACCGGNTGGGGGCGNATNATCAACCTTTCGAGTGCNATTGGACTGGTAGGAGTTCCCCAGCGNACTCCCTACGCCTCGAGCAAAGGCGCCGTTANCCAGCTCACCCGNAGCCTTGCTCTTGAACTGGCTGACACCGGAATNNTGGTCAACGCCATCTGCCCAGGGCCCTTTCTCACCGAGATGAACGCNCCTCTCGCGGACTCNGAAGANGCNAAGCGGTTTATCGTCGATCGAACCGCTCTTCGGAGATGGGGCAACCTCCCCGAGATNCAGGGAGCNGCNCTCTATCTCGCCAGTGANGCAGCTAGCTATACCACCGGAAGCATGCTCAGCGTAGACGGGGGNTGGACGGCCCAGTAGCCTCCTCCTAACCCNNCCAGTCATNCCAAGCTGCGACTGCATCACCCTATTACCGACTCGACAAGTCTGGCCAGAAGGGGAGTATNTAAAGCTGNTCCNTCATGAGGTTACCCATCTCCTTAGCGTTCCTGCTGGGCACCATTGGNCCGGCATTCTGCGCCCCNTTTGATTACCACAGTGTGCGTGGCCGTGAAGCAAGGGGTCCCGTTGACGGAATCCTTGAGGGTGAACTCCTGCCCAAGCACGGCACATCCCGCNCACAGGGNATGAGAAATTTTGGCGAGGAATGGCGCGGAGGTGCCCACCTCCTNTGGGATGGAGAGCCCGGACAGGAAATGGNCACCGAATTTCGCATCGAGGAAGCNGGGATCTATGAGGTCTCGGCCCAGATGACCCTCGCTCCCGACTACGGCATCTTCTCCGTGGCCCTCGACGGCAAGATCGTCAGCCGCGGTATTGACCTCTACAGCCCAAAGGTCTCTATCGCGCCGCCCGTAGACCTGGGAAAGCTCCCACTCACTCGCGGAGAACACAAACTGACCTTCAAACTAATCGGCGCAAATCCCAAGGCTGCTACCTTCCAAAAATCCAGATATCTCCTCGGGCTCGACTTCCTGAAGGTAATCAACCTTGCCCCTTCCGAGCCCCCAGAGGCTGAGACTAAGGAATCTCCAGAAGTCCTCGCTCCAAAGCTCACCGTCACCCTCGAGGAAATGAGGCCCATCCTGGCGACCTACTGTTACGGTTGCCATGGCGAAAAAGGAAAGGTGAAGGGCAAAGTCAATCTGAAGAAACTCGCCTCCAGTCAGGACTTTCTCTCCCGCATCGAGCTTGTTGGAAAGGCCGCGGAAACCACCACCTTTCAGGAAATGCCACCCAAGGATGCCAAGCAGCCAACGGAAGAGGAGCGCCGGAAGCTCGCGGCACTCTTCAATGGCTACCTTGAGCAACACCTCCGGGATTCAGGCCGCCTCAAACCCGTGGTTATGCGACGCCTCAACCGCTACGAATATAACAATGCGGCAAAAGATCTGCTGGAGCTAAAGGGTGACCTTTATCCCCTGCCCGAAAAGGTCATTCGCAGTCGGGGCTACTTCAACCCTGCCTCCGGCCGCTTCCCTGACACCATACAGGTTTCGAACCGGGCCCTTGGCAAGAACCAGATCGAACAGCATATTCTCACCGGGGTAAGCCCCTTCGCCATCGACCTGCAGGCTGAACACGGATTCAACAACCAGGGGGGTCAGCTCAGCGTTTCCCCAATTCTACTCGAAAGCTTTCTCAAACTTGGGCGCTCCATCGTGAATGCTCGTGAATTCGACGGCTATTCCGCCCTGACTGACACCCTCTACCGTGCCCCCGGAGAAAAGGACCATACGGCCTGGCGCCCCATTACGGCACAACGCCTGCGGCCCTTTCTCGAACGGGCTTTCCGCTCCGCAATCGACGATCCTACCCTGCAACGTTACGTGAACTTCGTAATGCAGGAAGTCTCCCGGCACGGGGACTACCCGCAAGCGATGAAAAGCGCGACTGCTGCGGTCCTTGCCTCCCCTCGGTTCCTTTACCTGACCGAACGTAAGAGAAATGCTGCCGCGGAAGAACCCCTGAGCCCCTATGAGCTCGCTACTCGTCTTTCCTTTTTTCTCTGGAGTACACTTCCCGATGAAGAACTTATTGCAAGTGCCCGGAGCGGGGATCTCAGCCAGCCTCACGTTTACACTGCCCATGTAACCAGGATGCTTGAAAGCCCCAAGAGCAAGGCTCTCGCCGAGAACTTTGCCCGCCAGTGGCTCCGTCTCGACCAACTGATCACAGCAGTTCCAGATTTTGACCGCTTCCAGATCTATTATTCCCGCATTGGGTGTGAACAGTGGAAATTCGGGCTACAAACCATGGCCGAGCCGCTCCTTCTTTTCGAAAGCATCATGGTGGAGGACCGCTCCATCATGCTGCTGGTAGACTCAAACTACTCCTATCGTTCAGATGAAATGGCATCGTGGTACAAAGACACCATTCCTTTCCGCAACAAGGGTAATCGCAACCGATTCAATACCGGCTCGCAACGCTTCAGTCGCCGTAGCCTGGATAGCCGCAGGGAAGGAGGAGTAATTACTTCTGCCGCCGCCCTGACCATGACCTCCGAGCCTCTTCGGACCAGTCCCATTCGGCGCGGAGCGTGGGTAGCCACCGTTATTCTCAACAAACCTCCGCCGCCCCCTCCGGATATCATTCCGGAAATAGAACAGGACGACGCCGTTATTGAAGCTAAAGGTCTGACTCTGCGGCAGCGTCTTGTAGCTCATCAGGAAAATGAGAGCTGCGTCTCCTGCCACCAGAAGATCGACCCTCTGGGATTTGCACTGGAGAACTACGACGCCATTGGGCGCTGGCGCGATACCTACAGATCTGGACTCCCCATTGATGCCAGCGGAACCCTCTACGGGAAAGCCCGATTCCAGGATGTAATCGGCCTCAAGGACGTCCTTCTCGGAAATCCTGAGTGGTTCATCAGAGCCTTTAGCGAGCACCTCCTAGCCTATGCCCTGGGTCGGGAGATAGATATCACCGATATGCCAGCACTGGACAAAATTGTCCGGAACGCCATGGCGAAAAAGGGTCAGTTTTCCACCGTTGTTTCTGAGATCGCAACCAGTTATCCTTTCATGCACAAGACCAACCAGTTAGCCCCCTCTCCGAAAAAGCCATGATCCTGAAACGCCCCTCCCTATCTCGCCGGGCCGTTCTCCGTGGCGCCGGGGCTACCCTGGCCCTGCCCTTGCTGGAGATCATGGAGACCCGCAGCCTGGCAAAAGGGACCTCGCCGGTTCGACCTCCAGTCCGTGCAGGTTTCTTCTACATCCCTAACGGCGTCGTGCAGAGAGCCTGGCACCCAGTGGACGAAGGAGAAAACTTCACCCTCTCGCCAAGCTTGCAGCCTCTCGCTCCTGTTCAGGAGCACATCTCTCTGTTTACCAAGCTGGACCGTGTGAAGGTAGCAGGCACAGATGGTCACGCTCAGGCTGGAGCCTGCTGGCTCAGCAGTGCAGCTCCCGATCAACTCTCCCCCGCCGGTTACCCACTCAAGAAGACGATCGATCAAATCATGGCCGAAGAGGCGGGAAAGCATACCGCCTTCCGCTCGCTTGAACTAAGTTGTAATCCTTACGAGGACAATCGTGAGTCTGTATATTTCGACAACATTTCATGGTATGGCCATGGACATGTCGCAAGGTCGCTTCGCGATCCACAGACAGTATTCAATCGACTCTTTGCCGTTAAGGAGCATCAGGAACATGGAAGCGTCCTCGACCTTGTGATGGGTGATGCCAAGTCTCTCGACCGCGGTCTTGGAATAACTGACCGGGGAAAGCTCGACGAGTATATGGAGTCCATCAGGACCGTAGAGCGACAGATCGAACGCGTGACCAAACGTCAATCAGAGATCGACAAGCTCAGGATTGCACCCCCCTCAAAGCCGTGGCAGGCAATGTCCCGGGACGAGTTTATCCAGGTCATGGGCGATCTTATGATTCTTGCCTTTCGCACCGATCTTACCCGTGTCTGCTCAATCATGAGCAGCCCGGAACGATGGGGCTCACCTCTTACGGTGCATGGGCTCTTTGATAAGCCAGTCGACCACCACGGGATGACTCACGGCCAGGGTCACGATCATGTTCGGACCAAACTCGAGGCTCTCGACCATTTTCACGTGCAGCAGTTTTCTACTCTTGTGGCCAAGATGGCTGGGGTGAAGGAGGGAGAGGGCACCCTCCTCGACAACTCCATGTTCCTCCTCGGCTCGGGAATCAGTGATGGATCTCTCCACGTCTATACCGACCTTCCTACCATCGTCGCAGGACACGGGGGCGGGGCAATTGCTGCGAATCGTCATATCAAAGCGACGCAGGGCACTCCTATCGCTAATCTCTGGCTTTCCATGGCCCAAATCATGGGCGTAGAGGCCTCTAGTATCGGGGACTCCACCGGGGCGCTCCGAATGACTTGAAGTCCCCAAATTTGCCCTGCTTTCGACGGCCTCCCATAGTGGCATAAGGCTCTAGTCGGGCGCCCTTGAAAATCCTGCGTGCCAACGCCTTGCATCTGTGGTGCCATCCCGGGCCAGAGTCATGACCCTCAAGATCAAGTTCGGCGACTACGGGATGATTCTTGTCCTGTTAGTTCTTATCATTCTCTTCAGCCTGCTGACCATCAAGGAGGCCTCTCCCTCCGATCAACGTAGTTCTCAAGCAGTAGCCGAGCGTATCCTGAACGAGGTTCCACCCGAACTGACCGTGGTGGTCTATGGCAAGGACAAGACCGAGTTCGAGGATTTCGCGAAAAATCTGGTGAACCATCTGGCCACTAAGGGCCGCGGAAAGGTCGTATTGGCGATAGGAGGCCCGGGTGAATTGCGTCGTAAACTTAATGAGGTGCGCGACGAGGGCATGAGTCTTGGGGCCATCGCTACTGCTGGACCAGCCGGAATGCAGGTCATCAGGGATGTCCCAGAGAATTACCCCAAGTTTCAGGACTTCGCCGTCCTCATCCCGGAGTCACGCGGAAAGTCCACCTTTTTCACCCTCGACAACTTTAAGAATGTTACCCAGCGCGTCGTTGTTATCGCTATTGTGGCGATTGGAATGACTATGGTCATTATCACCGCGGGAATCGACCTTTCGGTGGGTAGCCTTGTGGGTCTCGCCGCCATGACTGGCGCATGGTTCATCAAGGAGAGGGTCATGGCCTCCGGTGGAGACCCTCAAGACACGGCAAACCTGACGGTCCTCTCCGGATTCCTGTTTGCGATCCTATGCGCCGGAGCTTTTGGGCTTTTCTCGGGAGCATTGGTCGCCTGCTGCAAGGTGGCTCCATTTATTGTCACCCTCGGGGTAATGATGATTGCACGGGGGCTTGCCGAGCAGGCCAATGGAGGTTTCACGGTCTCTGACACACAATTACCGGCAGGCTTCCGGGAGCTCAACCATGGCGCCTTGGTCGGAATCCCAAATACCATGGCGCTTCTTATTCTGCTTTACGTCGTCGCTCATATTTTCATGACTAGGACTAAATATGGCCGCTATATCTATGCCGTCGGCGGCAACATGGAAGCAGCCCGCCTCAGTGGAGTTCCAGTCACCGGGGTGATCATCCTCGTCTATACCCTGTGCGGACTCCTTGCCGGCCTCGGTGGCTGCATGGAAGCTTCCCGCGTCAATGCCGCGACCACGGTGATGGGAACAGGACTCGAACTGGAGGTAATCGCCGCCGTCGTGGTGGGCGGCACCAGCCTGTTTGGGGGGAGTGGTCGTATCTTTGGAACTCTGATCGGTGCCTTCATCATTGCCATCATGCGAACCGGTATGAACCAGCTTAACTTCAAGGATCCAGTTCAGGACATGGTCTTGGGAGCCATAATTATCATAGCGGTTCTCCTTGATCGCGCTCGCCAAGCTGGATTCTGGGATCGAGTCCTAAGACGTCGGAGGGTTGCGTCCACTACTTAAAAACACGCCTTCTGCAACGAATGTGTCCTTCCGCTCTTGAAGCTCTCAGGCTTCCCTGATTCTTCGGAAGAACCGATTATCATTAATTTCACTTAACCGAGAGACGATTTGAGATTCACAGAGAGGGATCCGCACCCCAGTCTCTCCGAACGAAATTCTTTAGTTTATGAAAAGGACCCTCTTTCTCTCTATCTCCTTCGCCTCTCTACTTCTTGGACTGACTTCCTGTGGGGACAAAGGCTCTGGAGGTCCGGATGCTGGGAACAAGGACACCGATTCTGGAACGAGCAGTAAGGGCATTATTGGAATGACCTGCCAGAACCTGAACAATCCCTTCTTTCAGCTTATTGCTCAGGAAATGGAAAAGGCCGCCGGTGCAGCAGGTTATACCCTTAAGGCCATGGACGGAAAGGGAGACGCTGCACTGCAAAATACCCAGATTGATGAATTTATTACTCAGAAATGCGATGCCATCTTCCTTAATCCTGCGGATTCCAAGGCCACAGGATCAGGAGTCCGGGCTGCCGATGCCGCGGGCATCCCCGTCTTCACATTTGACATTCAGATGGAAGACCCGGAGGTCCAGAAGCTTGTGACCTATCACGTGGGAAGTGACAACTACCAAGGCGGACGCCTCGCTGGAGAATCCATGATGAAAGTTACGGGGGACAACGGAAAAGTCGGCATCATCACCCTGCCCGAGGCAAACTCCTGTAAGAAGCGCGTTGACGGGTTCAAGGACTATCTCAAAGAGAACAACAGTAAGCTTGAAATTGTCATTGAGTTGAATGGAAAAGGAGACCGGGTGAAAGGAGCAGAAGTTACTGCAGACATGCTTACCGCACACGGTGACCTCGTTGGCATCTTCGGTATCAATGACCCCTGCGCCCTTGGGGCTTGGGCCTCAGTCAAGGAAGCGGGAAAGCTCGACCAGGTGACGATCATCGGGTTCGATGGCTCGCCTGACGGGAAGGTCGGGGTATTCGAGAAGCAGCTTTACGACACTCCGATGCAGTTTCCTCGTCAGATGGCCACAAAGACTGTGGAAAACTTTCTTAAGTATGTTGCTGGCGAACCCTTCGAAGCCCTCGAGTTCATGCCTTGTGAGCATTACTTCTTTGCGGACGCCGAGAAAGATCCCAACAGGACCCAGTTCTAGAGCCAGAAGAAATAGTGGGAGTTCCCATTCAATTACGCCCTGCGGGTTCGACAGGGTTTCTTTGTAGAGCTCCCTCATTTAGCGGGCTTCTTCTGATTTTTCTTTTCTCCGGCGCTGCCGGCGGAGAGATCACGACTGGCTCTCTGGCCCCGGGGACAAAATGGGAAACCCCCTACCATCTCATCGAGGGCTCCCGACCCGGGCCTACGGTCCTGGTGACCGGAGGCCTGCATGGCAATGAGCCAGCTGGTTCCCTCGCCGCAGAGCAGATTCTCCACTGGCCTATTCTTCGGGGCCGCCTCGTGGTGCTACCCCGGGCAAACCAGCCGGGGCTGAGGAAGGCAACCCGCCATCTTCCGGATGTCGCTCGGCAAGAGGCCGATCTCAACCGGAACTTCCCCCGGACCGATGGCAAGAACGAGGCTTCTTCCCTCATCGGAAAGGAAATATGGGAGCTCGCTCAGAAATTCAAACCCGACTGGTTGATCGATCTCCACGAGGGTTATCACTTTCACAAGATTCAATCCAAGTCCGTCGGCTCCACCATTCTCGTCTCCCAGCCTGAAGGCCCGGGCACCCGTTCTGTGGTGGACGGAATGCTGGCCTCTGTAAACTCAACCGTTGAAGATTCTGACAAACACTTTGTCCCTCTGAGGGGAACCGCCAATGGCAGCCTCACCCGGGCAGCTGCGGAACGTCTCGGAGCCAACTCTCTAATTCTGGAGACCACCACTCGGGAGCAAGCACTTTCACTTCGCACCCGGCAGCACCGGTTGATGCTACGGTCCATCTTCCAAGACATGGGAATGCTCGGAGAGGGCGCTCCCTCCATGACCCGGACCCGAGGGGAGGCTAGCCTCCGGGTTGCCCTCTACGACGGCCAAGGAGCCGGAGAAAGCGGGCCCCGTAATTTACAGGAGGTCATGAAGACAATCCCTCGAAGCCTCAGCTGGCGCCTTGGTCCCTCTGATATCATCGAGGGAGCGCTGTCCCACTTTGACGTCGTGATCTTCCCCGGAGGTAGTGGAAGCAAACAGGCTGCCGCGCTCGGGATTGAGGGACGTAAGGAGGTCCGTAGATTTGTCGAAAAGGGTGGGGGCTTCGTTGGAATTTGCGCAGGCGCCTACCTCGCAGCAGCCAACTATAGCTGGTCTCTCGGGATCTGCGATTATAACACCTTCTGCGAAGCGCGGGAGATTCCCGGAGTCGGACGTAAGAGCATGTGGTATCGGGGACCTTCCGCGACAGTAACGATAGAACTCACTCCAGTTGGCCAGGAGATTCTCGGCTATGCTGGTGAGCCCTTTAAAGTGCGTTACCACAATGGTCCTATCGTATCTCCCGCCGGAATGGACGAAGTCCCGGACTATGAGGTTCTCGCCTGGTTTCGTAGTGAGGTCTCCCGCTACGAGACTCAGAAGGGGACAATGGTCAACACTCCGGCCATCGTCGGCGGCAAATTCGGTAAAGGCCGCGTTCTCTCAATCAGTCCGCACCCCGAATCCTCCCGGGACCTCAGCCTGCTGGTTACCCGTGCAATCCACTGGGCCGCACAGCTTGAGCCATCCAAATGAGCTAGTATTATTTGATGGCCTGAAGCGACCTTAGCTCCTCAACCCCGAATCGCGCCTCTCCCAACCCTCCAATGGTCAATGTGAGTTTCCCGGCCTCAAAGGCCGCTTTCTCGGCCAGGAGAATCGACCCGGCGTGCGTTTCAACCCGGAAAAGGGCTGCTCCCGGAACCACCTTGCGCAGCACGAGGCAGTCAGCCTCATCAAGAATGGAATGCTCACTGCTTCCAAAAAGAAGGGAGCCAACCCGAATACTGCCTTCCCTTAACGACTCGAAGCCGCCCTCTGAAAAGTCTCCGGAGCGAAGCAGAAGCCCCTTCCTCTCCCCCCCGATAAGAGATTCCACCTCTGCCGGTAACGGATGGAAGAACTCAAGTCGTGCTACCTGTGGCGTCGTAACCGTGCGACCCTCCCATCGCCCACCCAGCTGGAACGCAGAACGGCTACCCTCCTTGATTTCCGCAGACAGCCGGGAGCCTCCGCGGAGAACAAGGTGGGGAAGCATTGGCTCAACCTCCTCGCCTCCCTCCCCGTTCACGCTCACCCTGTCGATCATTGCCTCACTCAGGCGATTATCTTTTCCAATCTGTACTGCGAGGCCGACAAACGCTTTCTTATCTCGCATCCTCCCTGCAGACACCTTCAACATTCTCCATCGTCGCCCATCCGGAGAATGGTAAGCAGTCACATCATAGCCTTCGCGTACTAACTTGAGCCAGTAAGGCAGCTTCAACAATGGAAGCTCCTTTCCTGTCGCACTTCCTCCCTGGTAGCCCCAGCGACGAAAATTCACCCGCTTATCTCCATGGGGATGCAGCCCGAGGACCGCCTTACGATGTTCCGGGGTAGTCCCGTCACATATAACAATGCCCGCATAGGAATCAGTGTCATGGTTATTCAGGCTCACTACCCTCGCCTGAATCTCGCAATCTCCCTCCACCGGCAGATAAACCAGATGGAACGCGGCAAACCGCTCATCCCCTGCCTTGGGTGAGGTCAAGATCCTGAAAACTCCATTCTGCCAGCGCACCTTACCGGGTAACAGCGTGCGGCCAAGATCCCGATTGCGCCAGGGGGCAGGAAGACCACCCTCAATGCCGGTATCTCCGGGTTGAAATTCCACTCTGCTCTCGCTCTCAATTGTAGCCGCGACAATTTCCTCGAGGGCCAAGGACTTCGATTCCCCCCCCTCCTTTTCGATTTTGAGTGAATTATCGAAGAAGGAAACCTTCCCTTGGTGCCGGAATCCCTCTCTTGTTTCAACGACCCCTTCTGGCCACTGTGATTCGGCCACCCGATCTTCGACGCCCTCTTTCTCCGGCGTGTTTTCCCCTGATTCATCCTGTGCCCAACCCTCCAAGCTGGCGGACAGAACACAGATAAGACATCCCCACAAAACCTTCATCGCTAGCGCTGATATAACGGAATATACTGATATGGCATGGCAAGAATCATGACGTTGATTGCCGTCTCATAAGTCGGACCCACCGATGTATTCTCAAACCAGAGTGAAGCGTCTCCATCGTTATGAACCTTGGAAACGATCACGTCTCTGATCTTGTAATACCATTTCCGCCAGGTCTCCCCACCGATCATGTATTGGGCCGGAGCCGCGTAAAAGTTTCCGTAGGTAAACCAGCGCTGTTGCTCCCCAAAATTATCGAAGAGATATTTAGATCCTGCCTTAACCAGAGGATCATCATAATGGCCGCATACCTGAAGCGAGTAGATTGCGGCCGCAGTTCGAGCAAATCCAGCACCGCTGCCTGGTTGATATGAAAACCCGCCCTTGCCCTCGTTATAGCAGCTTCGAACATAAGCAACGGCGTCATCTATGGTGGCCTGAGGGACCTTCAGCCCTCCACTCTTGGCTGCCCGTAGTGCTACCACCTGCAATACGGTCACAGAAACGTCCGCATCCGTAGCGGTGGGCTTATAACGCCAACCGCCATCCTGATTTTGGCTGGAGACGATAATTTTCACCATCTGCTCCAGCTTGGGGCGTATCGAAGGGTTGCTGGTCTGCCCGTAGAGCTCGGCCAGAGTGATCGTCGAAATCCCATGGAAATACATGTATTGCCCGTTGTTCCGGTCCCCAATGAGCCCCTCGGGAGAAACAGAGTTCAAAAGGTAATCCACTCCGAGGGACACTGCCTTTCCATACTCGCCCTCACCCGGGAGGTGCCCTGCCGCCTGAAAAGCCATCAAGGCATAGGAGGTCATCGCGATCGGGTAATGCCGCTCTTTTTCATTACGGCCTAACCATGCCCCATTTGGAGACTGATATCTGGCCAGATACCTGAGCCCTCTCTTTATGATGCGTTCCGTCGCAGTATCTACCGTAACCTGATCTGTTTCCTGCGCACTCGCAGGAACTAACAATCCACCGAGGACGAGAAGAGGTAGAACGATAAGGCGCATTGGAAGTGTGAGCTTCGAGGTCATTCTTTATCTCCCGGTGAGTCCGCGAGATTTTTGAGGTATTGCTCAATCATGCGGCCATGCTCCGGTGAGTAACGCTTCCCCTGCGATTGACGGAGCGTCCCTCTCTCTCTCTCGGGGAGGCCAATGTGCTTACTCCCCCCCGTGCGACTGCGCCGAGGACCATCCGCGCCGCCTTTGCCTGTCCAGTTTCCCTCGTTACCCTCACCTCTCCCCTTCTCTTGTCCTTGGCCTTGGCCCTCACCCTGGCCTTGGCCCTCACCCTGGCCTTGGCCCTCACCCTGGCCTTGGCCCTCACCCTGGCCTTGGCCCTCACCTTGTCCTTG
>PBTP01000093.1 GCA_002729275.1 Roseibacillus sp.
ACCGATATATCGAAATTTTTTGCGGTCGATTCCGCAACCACAGCCCTTTCATCAAGGCCCACATCCGCCGTGCCACCATCAAGGATGAGCTCTCCCAAAGCTGCCATCTGTTGCTCATTGGAGGTGTCGATCGCCCGAAACTCTATCGGGGCAAATCGATCCGACTTTTCAAGGATCGTAAAATCTCTGAGCTGGGCATAGGATTCTGTCACTTCCGCAATTCCTTCCACACGCTCCTGCAGATTGCCCCACTCCCGGATCAGAAGGGGCGTTCTTGCAAGAGAAACGATGTCTTCGGAAGGAATGGCTATCGGATCTTCGAGGCCCGGCTCGAGACGCAGCGAGATCCCCGAAGGGCTTCTTCCTGCCAGGGTTCCCATAACCATGCCCCCATCACTCGTTGTGACAATTACTCCTTCCTTCCTCAGCTCTATGTGCGGCGAAAACCCCAACAGCCGGCTTTTCACTTCTCTTTCAAACCCTGCCATCACAGCCAGCACCACAATGAGCACCATTACCCCTACCGCCACACCCAGAAGACATACCAGGGTGATAAGCGAGAAGTAGGTCCGCTTCGGGTTGAGATAGCGGAGCGCGAGGGTCAGGCTGAAAGACTGCAANCCGATACCGGTTACTACTGCTGGTCCCCCGNCGTAGCAAGAGGCAATCTGTTCCAACCGGGGACAGNTNTTCCCTCCNNGGTCGCAATTATCANNCTACGTGATTCTGTCCTTGCCTCTCCGAGCCCACTTTTCACTACTTNCCCNATGATCAAGTTTCTTCACACCCGGATCCGTGTCTCTGATCCTGAAGCATCNATTTCCTTCTATCAGAAGCTAGGTTTTGAACTNGGGGAAAGAAAAGACTCCCCACANGGCAACAAGCTGGCCTTTCTCCACCTGCCTGGCAGCGAGCACTTTCTGGAGCTGACTTACTCCCCGGGGTTTAACGTCCAGTTCCCAGAAGATCTGATGCATACCTGCGTGGGNGTTCCAGACATTGTCGATTANTGCGATGCNCTCGAAGGNGGGGGTATCGAGATCTGGCCGGATCAATGGNGAGAAAAATTNGCAGCGGGGGAACGNAGGATGGCTTTCGTCACCGACCCGGACGGATATGAGGTCGAGATTCTTGAGAACTAGNCAAATCCCGTCAGNCGTCCCTCTGACTCTCTTCNACTCGTTTTCTCAGACCCGGAGATTCCTCCAGCTCTGGATCATGGGCCAGCNCCTCCTCGGCCAGCTGCCTTGCCTCTCTCACCAGACCTGCATCAGCCAGAAACTCCACAAAGCGCATATCNCTCATCCCGCTCTGCGCCGTCCCCAGCACCTCTCCNGGACCNCGCAGGGTAAGNTCCTCCTCCGCTATCCTNAATCCGTCCGTNGTCTTCTCCAGGATCTGCAGCTTTCNCTTACCCTCCTCGCTCTTTCCATCTGTNACCAGAATACAGTAGCTCTGATGNGGNCCTCGTCCAATTCGTCCCCGTAATTGGTGAAGCTGCGCGAGGCCAAAACGTTCTGCGTTGTAGATAACCATCACATTCGCATTNGGAACATCTACACCAACCTCCACGACCGTGGTGGCGACAAGAACCTGAATCTCATTATCNCGNAAACGGGACATCACCNCTTCCTTTTCCTCCGGCTTCATCTTCCCGTGCAGCAAGCCAACCTCATAATCCCGAAGTCGCTTGGTCCACTTCTCTACCTCGCCTTTCGCNGAGCTTGCCCGCACTGCCTCACTTTCCTCGACGAGCGGATACACAATNTATCCCTGCCTGCCCGACNCCAGCTGTTCCCTGAGAAACTTTGTGACATCACTTACCTTGGGCTTTTGCCGCATCCCTGTGATTATTTTCCCCCGGCCAGCAGGAAGCTCGTCAAGAACTGAAACATCCANGTCTCCGTACATNGTCAGGGTCAAGGTCCGCGGGATAGGAGTCGCNGTCATCACCANNACATCAGGGATANTGCCCTGCTGAATGAGCTTGCTTCGCTGGGTCACNCCGAATTTGTGCTGCTCATCGATTACAACCAGNCCCAGATCCGTGAAATTGACATTATCGTAAAGAAGCGCATGAGTCCCAATCACGATCTGAGGATNTCCCTCAAGATCCAGNTGGTCGCTCTCTTTCCTCGAGCCGGTAACAAGNGCNACNCGAATNCCCAGCGGAGAGAGCCACTTACTGAAGGTCAGATAATGCTGNTCTGCTAGAATCTGNGTAGGAGCCATNAGGGCCGATTGGCTGCCTGACTCCACGACGAGTATCATNGCGCACATCGCTACGAACGTCTTTCCNGACCCCACATCTCCCTGCAAGAGCCGATTCATAGGCCGCTCACTTCGGAGATCCGCCGTNATTTCATGGACGCTGCGTTTCTGGGCATCGGTCAAATCAAACGGTANGCTTTCATGAAAGGAGCGAAGAAGCCCGGTTTTGCGACCCTGAATTCTTCCNGGCTGNGAACGGAACCTCTGCCGCCGCCAGAGCACCCTCANNTGAAGGAGAAAAAACTCCTCCAGNGCAAANTTTCGTCTGGCGAAGCNAGCCTTGTCCATTTCATCCGGGAAGTGCACATCCCNCAACATCTCNCCCCGGGAACAATCGCCAAAGACAGGGCTCNGCNCCTCTCCCCATTCCAANTCANGNCGGCCCACTACNTCGTAGAGCAACTCCCGGAGGCGCCGNGCCGGAATCCCTGATATATTTCGATAGATNGGCACGATCCTCTCAAGATGAACNGAAGANCCCTCGTCATCCTGGACNACCTCAAATTCCGGATGATCAATGACCATGCGAGAGCCCTGCTCCTTGGGTTTGCCNTAGATCACAACCTCATGCCCTACTGCCACCATGCGATGCAGGTAGGGCATGTTGAACCATCGNCAAGTGANCCTGCTGGTGGNAAGCAGGCTGTCCCCGGATCCCTCCACAACGACCTCATAGAATTGACGCCTCCCCCCAAACCTTNTTCTCGCTGAATCAACCACCATTCCCCGCAGACACACTGGNTCTCCTGTAACCTGCACCGGAAAGGCATCGAAACAACGCCGGTCTTCATATCTNCGGGGGAACCAGTTCAAAAGGTCTNCCAATACGTGGACGTTTGCTTCCGNGAGAGCCTCNNCCTCCTTAGGCTCGATAAGTTCGAGGGAGGATAGCGGAAGGCTTGAATTCCATTCGTTCATTTTCTCTCCTGGTCTTTCTTTCTACGAGGTAGAGACACAATCACGCGCAAGCAGCAGCTCCGCTTCATTCGGCCCGACGAATATCTTTCACGCTCATCTGCAGGGAAAGTCGTCCCCNAAAAAANTTGCGGTCGATGGTAAAGGCNACATCCCATGGGGGATCGGGCAGTTCCCGNCCACCAGCTCCAAAAAACATCGCATCCCGCTCTACAATNCCCTGCCTAAGGGCGAGCCTCAGATGCTTATTCTTCAAGTGGCGCGGTGAGTCCGTAAGCCACACGTCACGAGACATGAAGACCGGTTGGGGATTACCTGATCCAAAAGGCTGCAAGAGCTCGTAACTGGCCAGAAAATCCAGCGATAGCTCCTCGAATGGCACCTCTGCATCAATATGCAGGCGCGGCCGCCGACTCTCCGCAGTGGTAGTCTCAAGAACATAGTCACCAAAAGCCTNCCGAAATTCATCCAGTCGGTCCTCGTGGAGACTGATCCCAGCTGCCATATGGTGCCCTCCTCCTGCCTCAAGAAGNAATCGGCAGGCCTCGATCGCATTGACAAGCGACACCCCCTCAATACTTCGGCCGCTCCCTTTCCCAAATCCATCTTCCCCGAAGGCAATTACAAACGAAGGCTTGTGATATGTCCGCATCAGCTTGGAGGCGACAATCCCAACCACTCCGGGGTGCCACTTCCGGGATCCNACTACTATCACGGGTGCCCCNTCNCTTGCTGGCTGCTCCTCCAGGATCCCGAGAGCTTCCTCATGCATTTGCTGCTCATGCTTCTGGCGTCGCCGATTGTGCTCGTCCAACTGTTCGGCCATCGTCGCTGCTACCTCTCCACAATCCGTCATCAAGGCCTTCAGGGCATCATCGGGAGCATCCATCCGGCCTGCCGCATTAATGCGGGGACCGATCCGGAATCCCACATCGCTGCTGCTGGCATATCCACTAATGCCACTGACCTCCATTAATGCATTTAACCCCAGGTTTGTGGTCTGCGGCAGCCGCCGTAACCCGTGACGCACCAGCATGCGGTTCTCGTCAACCAATGGGACGATATCCGCCACCGTCGCGACCGCTACAAGATCCAGTATTTCCTTCAGGTCCACTCCCTCAAGCCGACGCGTCTTGAGAAGCGCATGCGCAAGTTTAAAAACGACTCCCGCAGAGCAGAGATATCCATAATCATCCCCTAACTTCGGATTGACAACTGCCACCGCAGGAGGTCGGCCCCCGGCCCCTGTCTCATGGTGATCCACCACAATCACATCGATGCCTTGAGCCGCTAGCCTCTGTATTTGGTCCCCAGAAGCAGTGCCGCAATCAACTGTAATAAGAAGTGAAGGCCTGCGCTGGGAATCGAGGCAGCGTTCCACCGCAGAGTCACTTAGCCCGTATCCTTCCTCCCCTCGAATNGGAATAAACGGCTGAACCTCCAGACCATAGTCCGAAAGAAGACCGGAGAGAATTGTCACGGACGTGATCCCGTCCACGTCATAGTCCCCAAAAACGCATATGGGCTCTCCGCTATCTACAGCCTGCAGAATCCTGCTGACCGCCAGGTCCATGTCAGGAAGCTCAAAGGGGTCACGCAAGTCGCGAAGCCGGGGACGAAGAAATGGCTCCAGTTGCCCGGCATCAGTAAAACCACGCTGGGCGAGTAGCACACGCAGGATGAACGGCAGATCGTGACTACCCGCAGAGTCAGGGCTAACCCCCTCAGGCACTTCTGCTACGATCCATTCCGTTTCCTGCATCTTCCAGCCTCAGCTTGTATTCTATGGAGAGCCTAGAGCTGACCCACGACCGGCTCAAGAACCTATGGGGTCCCGCAGAAGCCTCTCCTCCACCCAGTCNATTGCAGGCTTTTCTCTTGGCTCGACGAGATGCCCTATAAANCGATCCCATGCANCCTGTCCGTCAATGATTTCTACCTCAATCCGTAAAAAATAAATCTCTACATCTAGCTCACTCGGCTTGAGAAAACGCACCGCGTCCTTCTCGGTCGTAATAATCAACTCAATGTCCCGCTCAACGCAGCGGGTCATAAAGCGGTNGATTTCCTCCTGCCTGAATTGGTGATGATCNGAAAAAACTCGATGNAACTCAACCCTCGCACCCAGCTTTTCCAGNAAACTCTCAAAACTCTCCGGCACCGCAATTCCGCTAATTGCAGCAACGTATTTTCCCTCGAGATCCTCAAGAGCAAGCCGGCCATCTCCAAAAACCTGCTGGAGGTATTTCGGAGCATGTGTCGTCTGCATCACCTCTGCTGCAGGGTTGTAACTTCGAAGGGAGGAAAGAAGCCCCTCCTCCGTCAATCCATGGCACTTAGTGATCATGATATGACTTGCACGACATAGGTTTCTAGGGGGCTCCCGTAATGTCCCGCGGGGGAGAAGAGCACGCGCAGAGGTTCCAAATGGCGCGTTCTGGTCAACGAGAACAAGATCATACTCATGGTCTAGGGCCAGGTATTGCAACCCATCATCGAGAACAAGGACATCTGCCTCCATTTCCTTCACCGCAAAGCGTCCCGCCTTGACTCTNTTCTTGTCTACTACGACCTGCACCCCCTTGAGATTCTTCGCCAGCATGTAGGGCTCATCCCCCGCATAGACTGCGTCCAACAAAAGCTCTTTGCCATCACTGACAATCTTTGGAAGAGCCGCGCATTCTACTGGGTCAAGGTCACCCCACTGCTGGGGCTCATCCAGCTTACGACTTTTATACCCCCTGCTCAAAATAGCGACTTTGCGGCCTCGCTCCCGAAGCGAACGAGCCAAGAGCTCTACCACTGGTGTCTTACCAGTTCCCCCAACCGTAAGGTTCCCAACACTTACAACCCGGGTGCCTAATTGCGCTGGTTGCTTCCAGCGCTTCCGGTGGATTGCCAGCCGGCACTGAACGACCAGACCGAAAACATACGATAGGCCCCTGAAGAGTACCCGCGCGATGGTAGCTCCCACACCTCGAGCCCGTCCGAAAATGACATCGGAGGCCCACTTTTCTACATCTTCCCCTGCCTGACCCACGCGGAGAACATAACGGAGCATTCACGGCCTGTGAAAGTGGGAAAGACGGAATATTCCTCCCTTTCCCGTTTCCCCCCTTGCGACCCTCCTTCGCGCGACTACGCTCCCCTCATGCCTCGTCCAGATGGTCGTGCTCCCGATCAACTCCGCCCTGTTTTCTTTGTTCCTAATGTGGCCCCACATGCCTCTGGCTCGGTTCTAGTCAATTTCGGTAATACCCGCGTCATCTGCGCAGCGACTATCCAGGAGGATGTTCCGCGCTGGATGAAGGCGCAGGGTGTTCCAGGAGGCTGGCTTACCGCTGAATACAGTATGCTTCCGTATTCGACCCACGACCGTAAATCCCGCGATATCAGCCGTGGCAAACTTGATGGTCGTTCCTCCGAAATCCAACGCCTGATTGGCCGAGCCCTCAGAGCAGTAACGGATCTTAAGAANCTCGGAGCTAGAACCATCTGGGTGGATTGTGACGTCCTCCAGGCAGACGGAGGCACCCGAACAGCTTCTATCACCGGTGGATGTGTTGCCGTCGCCATCGCCTTAAACCGCCTGATCGGGACCGGTGGGCTTACCGAGTTTCCACTGACACAGCTGGTGGCAGCGGTAAGTGCAGGAGTCTGTGACGACCTNCCCGTTCTTGACCTCGACTATCCTGAAGACAGAGATGCTTCGGTGGACTTTAATGTCGTGATGACAGAAGACGGAAATTTTGTGGANCTGCAGGGAAGCGGCGAGGAGAGCGTTTTTACCTCCAGCGAAATGCAGGAGATGCTCGAACTTTCCCGGAAAGGCATCGAAGATCTGGTAGGTTTACAGCGTGAGGCGATCCTCGCGGCGGGGCAGAGCGACGGAAAATCTTTACCCGATTTGGGTAGCGCCTAGCTTTTCCCCTTGTTCGCTCCCAGCAGAAAGTTAGTATCCAGCGCCTCGCTTGGGGTTTCTTCCTGCAGGCAGAAACGCCCTGCATTACCGAGCGGAGCATCTTAAAAAAAACAATTAAACCCGGATTACACATGAACATTGCAACAAGCAGCAGACGGAAAGGCTTTACTCTGGTCGAACTCCTCGTCGTTATCGCGATCATCGTCTCGCTCGCCGCACTTGCCACGCCGCAGATCTTCAAGGCTCTGAAACGTGCCGCCCTTGCGGAAGCGATCAACAACGCAAAGCAGGTTAAGCTGGCGCTTGATTCCTTCGCTACGGACTTCGATGGACAGTATCCGAGCGAGGACACCGCCGAGTATCTCTCGGAAGGCGGAACTGGGACAACGTATTCCAACGATTATTTNAGACAGATGTTTCTCTCTGGAGACACCGAGTCGGAGACAATTTTCTGGGTAAAGAATTCAGCCGTTGCCTCGAAAGCAGCACCTGATGACAAGGTCAAGGAAGGAGGACGGATCCAAGCGGATCAGGTTCTTCAGGAAGGTGATGCTCACTGGGCCTACGTCACAGACCAGACAAATCTGGATACTGGAAGCCGTCCCATCATCCTCGACGGTTACAAGGCGGACGCCTCCGAGTGGGATGCTACAACTTGGGATAATAAGGTAGTCGTGCTCAGGATTGACGGGGCATGTAAGCCAATGCGCATGCGCCCCAGCGATGGCAAGGTTCTGGATGGTTCCAAGAATGATATCCTCTCAGCCCAAGCTGATGCATGGGATGGGGAAAGCCCATCTGACCTCCTAAAGCAGCCTCAAGGCGGCAGATAGCAATCTGCAATACTCTACAATCTCAAGGCCGGCGCGAAAGCACCGGCCTTATTTTTTACCGAGCACCGCAAGCCTAACTAGAGACAAGCGCGCACTCTCCCCGTTCACAGATTCCGCTCAAGCACATCGAAGAACACTTCGATATGCTTTCTTTCACGCTCACGAAGTCCCTTCCGGTATTCACGCAACCCATCCCTGCGCTTGACCGCCTCTAGGGCGGCAAGAACCTCAGCACGCGCCTCCACGAATGTTCGCTCCCCGGGCTCCCTTTTCTCCAGCACCTCAAGAAGATGCCAGCCCATTTCTGTCTGAATTAACGCAGGCTTGCGCGGCTCCAGCCCGAAGAGATGCTCTACGAGGCCCTCGGGGACACGTGCGGGCTGCATCCACCCTAGATCACCCCCTTCATCCCTTGTCTTTTCGTCTTCGCTAAGCCGCCGGGCCAGATNATCGAATTCAGCGCCTTGGGATAACTCATCCTGCGCTTTCTCTAACACTTCTGCCACTTCTTCCAGCTCCCTCCCCTCCAAGCCCACAGTTGAGCGGAAAATATGCCTCGCACGCACTCTTTCAGGGTGACTTAGCCGTTTCTTATTTTCCTCAAACCAGACCTCTGCCTCTTTCTCTCCAACCGTAACATCTATCATTCCAGTGAGGTATTTCTCCTGCTGAATCCTGGCCGCAATCCTGAACCGCAGCTCCTTTTCGCTCCACCCCATTTCGCTCAGCGATGCAAGGTAGTCNCGCTCACTGGGATAGCGTGCGGTGAAGCGTGACAATTCAAAGGAAATTTCCTCCTCTGTCACCGGGACTTCCGATTGACTGAACCGAACCTTCAGTCGGAGAAGNTGAAGATCGATCAGATCATTCAACGCCGCGCGCCTCAGCAGTAGCTTCTCTTCCCGCTGCAGGCCTTCCCTCTTTTGTCCGGAACGCCACAGGTTCTCCTCCACCCGGCGATCGACTTGAGANAATAGNATAGGCTGATAGTGAATCCGAGCCACTACTCCNGCCCACTTGGCNGCTTCCACCACCTCACTACTGTTTGGAGCCCTGCGCTCGAACGAGCGCCGTAACGGCCCTCCAATAATAAAAAGATCCGTTACAAGATACAGGATCACGACACCATACAGCACNGCCCGGGCGAGGGCGCCCTTGTCGACCATCGACCGTTCTGAAGCAGTTGCAGGGTCAGACACGGCTCCTATTCTGATCAGAGCCCGANTGGTTTCCGAGCGTAAATCAAGAGGTCCAATATCAACGAACAACCACCTTGGCCCCAGGACGAATCATGGTCGGAAATCGCATCGCATCCCAGTTAGCAAGTCGAATACACCCTGCGCTGAGGGACCTCCCTATTGTCCGCGGACTTGCAGTGCCATGGATACCGATTCCTGACTTGGTGAGCCCCGACCATAATATGCCCACGGGAAGGTTCGGGCCGGGAGGGATCTGTAGCACCTTGCTCCGGTCCTTACTGCGAATACCGGTATCGAGAAGCTGCTTGTCGTAATACCAGCTTGGAAGCTCCAGGCAATTNGCTATGGCCCACTCCCCATGGTGGGTTTGCTCAAGTTTCCCCGGNGTAATCGGAAACATTGCGATTANTTTCTGCGGNTTGAAATTTTCGTTCTTTTCCGCGACTACGACCGCGGCACCTGGCGCTACCGGAGAGGATCCCGCCTCGTAGATGAAGAGAGTTCGCCCAATGGTATCTATTACCACTGTCCGAGCGCTGAGGCTCAGATCCTTCCCATGAGACCGTCCCTCTCTCAGGCTCTCGATCAGGAATGGGGAGACGTTCGGCACCTTCAGAGCCTTCCGAGGNGCAATCCCATTTGCAACGGCTACTCCATTTAAAGTGACCAGAAAACTTTCGGAGGTGTGATAGCGCTCCGCCATGAACTCAAGATAGCTACGATATGACATTCGCTCTTCCTCTGCCTGCTCCGCGTATTCCAATGGGAGAGCCGGGTTGACCCACTCCGAGGCCGAATCAGGAACAATCGCAATCGCATAGGTCTGGCCCAGCATTCGATCTGCTTCTTTTCGAAGAGCCTCCCAGTCATCTGGTTCGCGCCCCATGCTCCGNTTGTAGGAGTGCACTGCCTTGGTGGTAAACTTACCGGGCTTGCCATCGATNAAACCCGGCCCAAAACGTTTCTCATCCAGGTAGATCTGAAGTCGTACGTTGGGTGCNACAACATTGGCTNTNTCGACGCGCGCTCTGGCCGCAGCCAGATCTTTTTCATCGACCGCTTCCGCCTCCACGACAATCACGGCCCTCCCTGGGGTCTTCTCTTCAACCGCTTCCGCATCAGGACTACTCTTGTCCAGCTGAGGATCCGGCAAATTTGGAGACGGGNCTCTCTCCTCGCCTTGCAGCGGCAAGGCCATGGCTCCCAGCAGGAGCAAAGGCACCGCCCGGAGCTGCCGGCATAGGAGCAGGTTTTGCGTCATTTTCATGAGGATCTTTTGAATGTCGCTATATCCATAGTAATCGAATCTGCCTGCTTTGCCAAGCCAACTGCACCGTCACATCGGCGGCCAAGTCCAGAGCCGCCCGAAGGGCCTGAAGACGTTTTTTTAGTCCAGATCTCGGGCGCCTNAAATCAATTACTACGTGAATAAAGGGAATTTATGCCCGAACCGCAGCTATACCGGNCCAACCTCTCCGTAGNCCTCCAAACGGCCCTCCAATTCNNTGCTCANCAACACCNCCACGAGCACATCGTTCCCCTCATAAGATGTCTCCAGGACCTTGGCCTCCGCGTGGAGAAGAGACACCAGGTCTCCACGATGCTGAGGAATCCGATAGCGCCTGCGCGATACCGCCCGGGAAAGATAATCCACNAACTTATGATGGAGGGNGTCCATTCCCTCTCCACTCTTGGCTGAAATAGANACCGCTTCTGGAAACTGAGCCTCCAGGGCCCGAAGCCGCTGGGGATCATCCACAAGGTCGATCTTGTTGAGCACGGTAAGAACCGGCTTCTCCGCGGCACCAAGTTCTGTCATCACCTCCAAGGTCGTATCGCAAAGGCGTTCCAGCTCGGGCTCGCTCGCATCGAGAACATGCACGAGGAAATCGGCAAGGACTGCTTCCTCCAAGGTGGCCTTGAAGGACTCGACGAGGCGATGCGGCAAATTNCTGACAAAACCCACCGTATCGGTCACCAACAAATCGCGACCATCCGGCAGTTCGACTCTCCTGGTAGTAGGGTCCAGAGTTGCGAAAAGCATGTCCGCCTCAAGGACTTCAGATCCAGAGAGGAGATTCAGCAGCGTGGACTTTCCTGCATTTGTATAACCGACGATGGCGGCATGAGGCGCTTCTGCCTTCTGACGCTCCTTGCGCTGCGTGGCTCGTTGTTTTCGCACCGCAGAGAGGTCCGCCTTGATTCTGTCTATCCGCTTCCGTGCCATCCGCCGATCAACTTCGATCTGCTGTTCACCCATCCCCCGGGCCGCGGCGGAGCCTCCAGAACCGCCTCCGCCCTCCCGGTCGAGGTGGCCCCACATTCGGGCCATCCGCGGAAGAGCATATTCCATCCTTGCCAGCTCAACCTGTAAACGGGCCTCTCTTGTCTGGGCCCTCCGCGCAAAGATATCGAGGATGATCTCCTCCCGGTCGATCACGGTCATATCCGCCGCTTCTTCCCATTCCCGCTGCTGGTTGGGAGCCAATTGATTGTCGAATACAATACAATCACATCCAAGCTCCCGTGCTTGGGCAGAAACTTCCTCCGCCTTTCCCTTCCCACAGAGAAATTTCTTCTGGGTTTCCCGTGCCCTCACAAGCTGATCGCCCACAACTCCTATTCCGAGCGTACCAACAAGCTCGGCCAGTTCGTTTAAAAGGCTCCGGGATTCCTCCTCTTCGCGCTTATCGAAGCAAATGCGAACGAGGAGAGCTCTCTCGACCATCTGCGGTCTATCACGCACCTCAAACACAGCTCGCAAACCATACGCCTTCGCACGATCTAATCACGCCAAAAGACCCCACAGCNNCGCCATGCCTAATCTGCTCTTTCCGTTGCCAGAACCCAGCTAAACCTCTTTTCGGCAGCCAGGATCGAGCTGTATGAGGCAAATATACTCTCAAACTCCCCCTCCGGGAGGAGTTCCCGACCCATACTAGGGCTACTTGTGACTTGCCCGAAAGCGTATTTCAGAGCAGCTTCCCCCTCCCCGCAACAGGTGGAACTACATGGGAAAGACCCTATACCAGAAAGTCTGGGATGCTCATACCGTGGGCACTCTAGGCGATGGCCGCACACAGCTTTTCATCGGAACGCACCTTATTCATGAGGTGACCAGTCCGCAGGCTTTCGGTATGATCAGGGAGCTAGGGCTGACGGTGAAATACCCCCATCGAACCTTTGCGACCATCGACCACATCGTCCCNACCATCAACCAAGACGCCCCAGCCGACCCCCTCGCTGCGGAAATGATGGCCGCCCTGCGGGAAAACGCCGACGACTTTGGAGTCACCTACTTTGACTTGGCGTCAGGAAAACAGGGAGTCGTACATGTNGTTGGGCCNGAGCAGGGAATTACCCAACCGGGATCAACGATTGCCTGCGGAGACTCCCACACCGCTACCCATGGTGCTTTCGGCGCTATCGCATTCGGCATTGGGACCACCAACGTGAGAGACGTCCTCGCTACCCAGACCATGGCGATGGAAAGCCTCAAGGTNCGCCTGATCAAAGTGGATGGCGAGTTGAAGCCCGGGGTATATGCCAAAGATGTCGCCTTGGANATCATTCGCCGGCTCGGAGCCAATGGCGGCATCGGATACGCCTACGAATACGGCGGATCGACTTTCAAGAATTTCTCGATGGAGGAGCGGATGACAGTCTGCAACATGTCTATTGAAGGTGGAGCCCGCTGTGGATATGTGAATCCCGACGACACTACATTCGATTTTCTGAAAGGGCGCCCCTATGCTCCAGAAGATGCGGAATGGGACAATGCTGTGAGTCGCTGGAGGGCCTTCGCCTCGGATTCTGATGCCCACTACGACGATATCGTCCAGATCGATGCGGCTGAGATTGAGCCAACCGTGACCTGGGGGGTCTCCCCAGATCAGGGAATCAGCATTAGCGAGACAATCCCAGACCCTGCGGAAGCCCCAACCGAAGTTCTTCGTAATAGTTATCAGGAGGCCTTGGATTATATGAAGCTACCCGGGGGCACTCCGATCAAGGGCGTCCCAATCGACGTCGCCTTCATTGGGTCATGNACCAACGGTCGCCTGTCTGANTTTCGCGAAGCAGCCCGCTTCCTCCAAGGGCACACCGTAGCCTCCGGAGTACACGCAATCGCGGTTCCGGGATCGCAGATCACAGCAATCCAGTGCGAAAAGGAAGGCTTGGACAAGATCTTCGAGGATGCTGGGTTTGAATGGCGCGCGGCCGGGTGCTCGATGTGCTTGGCCATGAATCCAGACAAACTGGTCGGGGATCAGGTTTGCGCTTCCTCCTCAAATAGAAATTTCAAGGGCAGACAGGGGTCTCCCTTGGGTAGAACCATTCTTATGTCGCCAGTGATGGTTTGTGCCGCGGCAGTGAGAGGAGTGGTTTCAGATGCCCGCGAGGTATTCGAGGTTGGCGAATCTGACATTGCAGTTGCCTGAGCTTTTTCATCACCCCAACACACACTAAAGAGCACGTGGCCCTCGCGAAAATCACCTCCGTCTCCGGAACCGCCGTCCATGTCCCGGGCGCGGATATCGACACCGACCGCATCATCCCTGCCCGCTTCATGAAGTGCGTCACCTTTGATGGCCTCGGCGAGTTTGCTTTCTACGATGTCCGCTTCGACCCCACCTCCGGGGAGCGGACCGACCACCCACTCAACGAAGAGCGCTTCAACGGTGCCAATATCCTTCTTGCCGGCGTGAACTTTGGCTGCGGCTCCTCCCGCGAGCACGCCCCACAATCGCTGAACAAATATGGTTTCGANTCCATCATCGCCGAGTCCTTTGCTGAGATCTTCTTCGGCAACTCAACTACCCTCGGCATGCCCTGCGTTACGCTCACTGCCGACCAGATCAACCACCTCCGCGAGGCCGTCGAAGCGGACCCCACCACCGAGATCACCGTCGACGTCGAGAAGCTCGAGGTTCGCTCCTCCGCCGGCCACACTTTCAATTGCGCCATCCCAGACTCCGCCCGTGATGCTCTTGTCAGCGGGCGATGGGATCCAATCCAGGAACTCCTCGACAACGAGGAAAAGATCTCAAGCGTAGGCGCAGCNTTACCCTACGTCTAGCAGGCCGNGCTTCGCTCAAGGTTCCGCANAATCGGACACCCTGCTGCCCGCCGCCCCCTGCGGTAACCCCTGCTCGAATTCCTTATCGATCAGTTCCNCGGGGGAAGCAAGANGCTCCCCCTCTGCTTGCGATGCCTCTGCAGCAGCACCCAGAAACGGAAGGNTCTCACCATGAGCGCTCCTCGAATTAGTAATCTCNGCACTTAGTTGAGCTACNGAGGCTCGTGATTCCTCNCTCTCCGAGCGCACCTTCGCAATCTGCTGCCTCAAATTTTCGACTTCCTGCCGGACCTCGTCCCGATCGCGTAGAGCCTGCACACGGGATTGCGCCACTGCAGCCTTTTCAGCCTGCAATGCTTCGACACCCCGCTGAGCCTGTAGCAGAGCCGAAAGGGTCCTTTCCTCCCTTTCTGAAGCTCGTCCGAGGTCTTTTTTCAGTAATTCGACGTCTACAAGCGCTTTCATATGTCCGGCCCTTGAATTTCGCAAATCATCGCGAAGCTGGTTGAAGGAGCCTGCGCCAGCGCTCAGAGACGAGATCCGGGCGGATAGGTCCATCTCCTTACGGGCGGCAACCTCTCTCGCCTTTTCCCTGCTCTTCTGAACAATCGCAATCTCCTTCTCAAGCCTTTCCCCGTGAGCCCGCGCAGCCACAAGCTCCTCCCACAGCTTGGCACGCTCAATCGGATCTTTCAGCTCTTGGCGNACGCGAACCAGATCACCCCTGAGGGCTTGAAACTCTTCCTTGAGATCAGCCATCTNCGTATCTANTTCCCGCAACCCTCCAGACGGTTTCGCAACCTCGACCGCACGCNCTTTCCAGGCTGCAAGNTCCTGCCCGGCTTCTTCTTTTTCCTGCTGCAGCTTCCTGANCTCCATCAACATCCTGTAATTCGCCATGGTAAGGGCTCCGACTTCTTCNCGAGCTTGGTCTCTTTCCTCNACGACCGNCTCCACAGTTCGTCGGGCAACCTGAAGCTTGGCCCCAGCCTCCCGGAGATCCCTCTCCAGGTTTTTCAACGGAGAGCCTGCCTGGTGGTCCTCGCCATCAGAGTCAAGCGCCACGAGGACAAGCGGCGGCTCCTCCACCTTCGCAATTCCAATCAGCGGATTGAGGGAATCGTTTTCTACGAGGCTACCTGCGGAGGCAGAGTGAGCGAGGACCATTAGTGCTGATACAATCGGGAGGCTCTTCATGGGAGAGAGGATCGTGACGAGAAAGTCGACAAACGGTTTACCTTCCGGGGACAACGCTGCAAAGAANTTAATAAGGATGTCTTAAATAANTTCCCTTCCTAGCCCCTCACTCCGTCGTTCTCTCTTTCTTTAAACGAGCTGAGCCTATTCACGAAAATGATCCCATCCGCCCGACAGTCCNTCCGTGCCATCAGAGGACAGCGCGCCAACGGNAGTAAGCTTGAGGCCTGGAAATCTCTCCGGCCACTCAGCGAGCAACCTCTGCGAGCTCCGTTCCGCAATCGCGAAGAGCAGTTCGTAGTCTTCTCCATCCCGCAGGGCCTCCTCNGCCGTTACTCCGCGAGATCGGGGGAGAGCCTCTTCCTTCAGACGGAAGCCACATCCGCTTGCCGAAGCAAGACGAGGAAGGTCCATGGCCAAGCCGTCGGAAAGGTCCATCATCGCGTGGATCCTGAAGTTTCGTGACAACCAATCTGCCTCTTCAAGTCGCGGCATGAAGGTCAGATGCCGCCCCCTCTGCGATCCACCAAGCTTTCCCGTCACAAAGAGAAGGTCTCCGGGGCGGCCCCCACTGCGCAAGACAACCTGTGAGCGCCTCGCAATTCCAGTGCCTGCCACCGAGATCATCACTGGAGCCCCTTCCGGAAGAGAGGATGTTTCTCCCCCTACAATAGAGCAATCAAAGGTTCGCGCACATTTGTTCATCCCGCGGTAGACTTCCTCGATCCAGCGCATCTGGCAATCAGGAGGCAGCGCCAGGGTCACCATCAGGTGCCGGGGCCACCCCCCCATCGCAGCAAAGTCGCTCAGAGTGCGCGCCACGGCCTTCCAGCCTATTTTCCGGGGAGGCGCATCCGGAAGAAAGTGCACTCCACAAATAACGCAGTCCGCCTTTAGGAGCTCCACCTGCCCCCGGCCAGAACCCTCCACAACAGCACAGTCGTCTCCCGGGCCTGTAAGGGTCTCAGGACCTGCTTCCAGAAGAGCGGTCAGCCGGGAAACCACGGCATCTTCACCATAGTGGGATAAATCCGGCATTTTTTTCGATCTCCTCGATCCACTCGGGATTGAATTTTAAGAGTGTCTGTATCGCAACCGTCGCCGCATTAAAGCAAAAGTGAATGGCGATCGGAGCCCAGAGAGAACCTGTGTATTCATAAGACAGAGCGAGGATAATGCCGAGAACAGTCAGAGGCAAAAGCGCAACGAGGTTCATGTGCACCGCTCCAAAGAGCACCCCCGATAGAATCACTGCCAGCGGCAGTCCCGCCATCCGTTTCACCATCGTGTAGATGTAGCCCCGGAACACTACCTCCTCCGCCAGGGGCGCCCCAATACAAGCCACTACCCCCATAAGGATGAAAACCGTTGGGTCCGTTGTTTCCTGCAAAAGCTTAACACTCTCCTGTATACCGTCTCCCTCAATAAACTGCCCCAGCCAGTCATTGTATCCCACGAAGTCGAGCCCTGCCATGAAGGCCCACATCACGAGCACCACCGCCGGCGCATAAACCACCTTCCACCAGGTAGTTCGCCAGCGCAGGCCAAACGCCTCAACCAGATTCACCCTGCGGAAGAGCATCAAGAGGACGAATGCGATCTGAAGAACCTGAAGCAGAAAATTAAACATAAGCCCATAGACAAGGCCCTCCGCTCCAGCCAGTTCCGAGTCCGCCGCCTCAACCCTCGAGAGTAGAAAGAGGCCGGCGTAAAATCCGAACAACAAGGAAACCCCAATAATATCGGGCAACCCGAATCCCCGGATCGGCACCCTTCCCTTCGGTATGGGCGGCATATTCTCCCCTCCGAGATGCTTCACTGCGTAATACGGAACTACACCCAGAAAGAGGATCCCGGCACAAATGGCATACGCTATGCCAATGACTTTAAACTCAAGGTCCATCCACTCTCTGCCCGGGAAAATAGATGCTCCAGAGCTCCTTGGCGAGCGGAGGTATGTCTAAAGTTCCCCTCAGGGCTCCCCCAAAGATGGACGCGCAGGGCCCAAAATTTGATAGATCCCCCGGAGAATCCGCATACATTGCCTCTCCCCATGAAATTTTCTCTTCTTCTGGTGGCCGCGATGTCTTTTCTAACATCGACTTCGATGGAGGCTCGTCCCTTCACCAACGCCGAGGGCAAGACCCTCGAGGCGGAAATCGTCCGCGCGTCTGCCACCGAGGTTACCCTCAGAATGGTGAATCAGCGTAACGCGACCGTTAAGATATCGAGCCTTAGTGAGATCGATCAGGCCTATGTTCGCAAATGGGTGATCTCTCAAATTCCTTCCCTCAGGGTTACCCCCAATATGGTGCGCAAGACGACCAAGGAATCCCGCAAAAGCTTTTTTTCGACAAGCACCAGGTATTACCGGCAGAATTATGAACTCGAGGTCGATTTCCAGAATAATGATAACACCAAGGGGCTGGATACCACATCGCTGAAGTATATGCTCATTGGTCAATCCGTGAACGACCCTGAGAAGCACCGGATTCTCGGCGTGCAGACCGAAGACTTGGAAGTAGCAGCGGGGGGAAAGCGCACCGTCGTTTTTGAAAAGGAGCAGAACGCATATTCGGAAGCCAGTTCCTACGGCAGCTACAAATGTATCGGCTTCGTGCTCTATGGAGTTCGAAAGAAAGACAACCGTGAGGTGTATCGGTATGCATCTACGCCTCAGCTTGAGGAAGCCCTCTACTCGATCATCCAGCTCGGTGAGCGTGATATGGCGGATCAGAACTTTCAACCTACTGGAGAAAGAGGCCGCAGTTCTCGAAGAGAGAACTGGAAGCCGGAAGATCTCCCGGAAATTCTGGATCCCCGGCGCCGGGAAACACCCCCCAAAGACAACAAGCGCCCCTCACCCCCCATCATCATCAAGTAACGGCCTTGCTTAGAACTTGTAGCTTCAGGGGGAGCCTTGGTTGCGCATGAAGTCTGCTACCTGAGTGAAAAAGACCTCTAACCCAGAGCGCGCCTGTGGAGACATGTCACACTCCAACATGGCAGCACTCATGAGCTCGACCCATCGATCTCGCTCTGCCTCCCCGATCCGGAACGACATGTGTCTCATACGCAAACGTGGATGACCCCGCTGCTCAGTATACCGAGTGTCGCCTCCGAATCGGAAGCACAGGAACAAGTAGAGCCGCTCCTCTGCTCCCTCCATATCATGCTCCGGATACATCGGGCCCAACAGGTCATCCCCGGAAATCCGGCGGTAGAATGCCGCCACTAGCTCTCGGAAACCTTTCTCTCCAATCTCCTGCCATATAAATGCTTCATCCATACCGCAGAAGGGAGTTACTGATG
>PBTP01000094.1 GCA_002729275.1 Roseibacillus sp.
CTTTGTGGACGCCTCCGATACCGGCACCGACCCCCTTGATTCCGATACCGACGGTGATGGACTGAGCGATGGCGTGGAAAGCAACAGCGGAACCTTCGCAGGTGTCGATGATACCGGGACAAGCCCTCATGAGGTGGACACCGATGGGGACGGATTTGAAGACCTTGATGAGGTGGAGAGCCTGTTCGACCCAACAGACCCCGGAAGCGTTCCGCCAATTCCTCAGCCTGTGCTCCTCGCCTACTGGGATTTCGAAGGGCAGTCTGAGGACCAGAGCGGGAACGGTGCTGACATCACTTTTGAGGGCTCGGCGACCCTTTCAGCCGAGGG
The DNA here is from genome assembly GCA_002729275.1 of Roseibacillus sp. GTDB lineage: Bacteria > Verrucomicrobiota > Verrucomicrobiia > Verrucomicrobiales > Akkermansiaceae > Roseibacillus_B. Next base: position 331 of record PBTP01000094.1, read on the forward strand.
CGAGGGCTACCTCGGGGAGGGTCAGTCGCTTGATCTTGGGGCCGCGAATAATGGGGCCTACGCGAGAAGTGGAACGGGCCCCTGGCTTGACCCCGCCTACGAAAATAACGCGATCGCTGTGAGCTTCTGGCAATATAGCGTCCAGATCGCCAACACCAGCGCCTTCTGGCTCCACGCTCCTGCTGCCACTGGTGGGGAGAGAGGAATGCAGGCTCACACTCCCTGGAGTAACGGAACCGTATACTTTGACCAGTCGGGATGCTGTGAGGGTCCGCAGCGTCTTACGATCGGAGGAGTAGTGAATCTCTTCGAGTGGCAGCACTTCGTCTTCCAGCGGGATGCCGATGGAAATCGGGAGATCTGGCTGGATGGGGTCAAGGTTGCGGAGGCAGCTGGAGGAGAGCCTCTTGACGCCTTTGATGGGATTATTACGGTAGGGTCTGATAGCACCACAAACAATAGCTTTGGGGGGCGTATCGATGAGATGGCGATCTTCGATCTCCCTCTGCATCCGTCCCGGATCGTGGAGCTTGCGGAAGGAGCCCCGGTAGGTTCAGCGCCCGGAATTGATCCTCTTGGCCTCGCGGTGAACCCGATGCCCGGAGGGGAGATTGAATTGTCGTGGAAGAATACGCTCGGCAAATTCTATGATATCCTCATTAGCCCGGACCTTTCAACTCCAAGGGAAACCTGGGCGAGCTTGGCCGACGCACAGGACCTTGCGGCTGATCCTTCTGGGACCAACACTCAGGTGATCTCCCTCCCGTTTCCGGAAGAGGGTTTTGTGGCGGTTCGGGAGAAGAATCCGCCTCCTCTCTTCTCGGATGACCTGGAGACTGGGGCGGCAGGCTGGACTACCATCGTCAATGATGACTTTGGGAATACGGAGTGGGAACTGGGAACCCCCTCCGGGACAACTGGACCTCTTGCCGGGGCTGGTGATTCTGCCAGCGCATGGTGCACGGGACTGGGTGACTACGGGGTTGAGTCCGATATCTCCCTGCGCACCCCGGCCATCGATCTTTCCGGAGTCGCGTCCGCCCTGCTCAGTTTCGATGCCTATCGCGATGCCGACGGGTTCGGCGATACGGCGACTATTCGCTTCCTGCGCTCCTCCGACCAGTCTCAGCTGGGGGCGGATGTGCCGATCGATATGATGATCTTTGACGTGGATTACGACGCTATCGAGGTTCTTGTTCCTGCGGCCGCAATTGGGGAGTCCGTTCTTATCGAGTTCAACTTTGTCAGTGATAGCACGCTGGACACTTTCAGTGGACTGTGTCTCGACAATATTCTAGTGCAGGTTCCATAGGCCCGCTGCGACCCTGACAGCAATTTGCGTTGATAGCGTGTGGCACCTCCCTGATCAGGGGAGGTGCTGAATCAGGGCGCGCCCGAGGAGTTGCTCGTATCCTGAAGTCGGTTCGTCATACCCGTTTAGGGTATCCTGTCGCTGAGGGTGGAAGCTGTAGTTCGATGCTGGTAGCCCTGCATACTGGCGGGAAACTCTTCATGCGTCTCAGCTGCGAATTTGCTTTCAGCCGCGAATTTACTGTATGGGGCTCTGTCCGAGAGCCGGGTCACTTGAATGTGAACAGGCCACGCTGGGAATCGCATTGGCGCAATGGGCGATCTCGGCTAAGTAGAGGGAAACAATTTCCCATCAATTGTGAGTCATCTGCTGAAATACCTCTTCCTTATTCTTGGCGCGGCACTTTTTCAGGCTGGGCCCCTGCTTGGACAGGCACCCAGCCCTGCAACCTCTTTTCCGCTTGGGGAGACCCTCGAGAAGATCTTCGAGGTGACTGAAGGACCATGTGAGCTGGAAAGTGAGCGCCAATATTCAAATTTCAGGCTTCTTCTTAATTACGATGCCGCGGAATCTTCCGGCGCCAAGGTCGTCGTTTTCGGGGATCACGTGGTGAATCTTCCTGCGGGCGAGGGGCGTCGGGTTGAGCTTGCTTATGAGCACGCCATCGGGCGGGCGGCCCGGGTCCGGGTCTGGCACGAGGGTAAGCTGATCGGGGAAGGGAAGGAGTTACGGGGATCGGCCCCTGAGAATGAGTCCGGAGGTGGTGCGATTCTGGCCAATGCGAAGGACTCCTCGGAGATGTTCAGGTTTGATCGTGATTTTACCGTGATGGTGAAGTTCAGGACCAAGGGAGAGGGCCCCCTAGTTGCCAAGGCTCCCGCGGCAGGGAAGTGGGTGAAAGATGGCAAGATGCTGTTCGTTCGAGACGGGAAACTGGTTTATGATGTGGGGTGGCTGGATGCGGTTGAGGGAGACAGGAGAGTCAATGATGGCAAGGACCACGTGGCGGTCCTGCAGATGGACGGCAAGACTGCCCGGATGTTCGTGGATGGACGGATGGACGCGGCGAAGAGAGAACTCATAAGGCCCGATGTGCGCGGTCATATTTTCAAGATAGGGGCTGGGGCCTCTGATTTCGGAGGGAGCTGGAACGGCGAGATCTCCAATGTTCGTTGGTGGAAGCGGGCCCTCAGCCTTGCTGAGATCAAAGCTCTCTCAGGGGGAAGGGAAGATACCGTCAATACGCCGGATTATAATTGGAAGCCCGGGGCGGAGCTTGCCCCTGAAACGGAGAAGCGACAATTGGTAGAGGTCAACTATGGCGCGCTTACCGGCTACGGAACGAAGGTTCAATTGATGGCTGGATCCGGGTTCCGTCTCAGTGAGGCGCGGATACAGCCCCTCGAAAAAGCGGATCATGCAGCTCTCGTTCGCAGCTGGGATGAGAGCAGTCTTGCCCGTGGTCGCCAGATTTACAGCCAGTTATGCGTGACCTGCCATGGGACCTTGGAGAAAGAGGGCTCTTTGCCGACAGCGATGCGTTTCCATGAGGGACAATTTCGCAATGGAAAGGATCCCTACCGGATGTTCCAGACCCTTGAGCGAGGTTACGGCCTTATGGTTCCTCAGCCGCAGTATAATACCGCGCAGAAATACGATATTATACACTATCTGCGTGAGACCTTCCTGAAGGGTTCCAATGAAAGCCAACTCTCGAAGCTGGATGAACAATACCTCGCGCTCCTGCCGCGTGGTATGACCACGGTGGAGGAACGGCAGGGGCCAAAGAAGGCTCCGCAATATGTTCTCCAGGATTACAGTAATGCCCTGTTGTGGACGATGCAGGTCGAGGGGGGCAATATCGCCCAGAAGGGAATTACGGTCAGGGTGGATAAGGGACCGGGTGGGGTGACCGCGGGAAAGGCATGGATGCTCTATGACCACGACACCATGCGGTTAGCAGCTGCGTGGACAGGCGAGCAGTTTGTCGATTGGCGAGGAATTGCTTTTGACGGATCCCATGGGACCCACACGAGTATTGCTGGGGAGAAGAAATTTGTGTTTCCCAATCTTCCGATGTGGGCCAACCCCGGAACAGGTGATTATGAGGATCTGCGCATCAGCGGTCGGGACAACAAGCCCTATGGCCCGCTACCGGGAGATTGGGTGAGGTTTCGGGGACTGCGGTATGCAGGTGACGAAGTCGTCGTATCCTACACGGTAGGAAGCAGAGAGGTTCAGGAAGTCCCCCAATGGAATGCGGCAACCGGGGCGTTTGTGCGAATCATGAGGGTAGGAGCCGGAAAGGAGCCTCTTCGGATGAAGCTCGACACTGGGACAGAGCACATCTTTCCCCCGCATGAGAAGTCGCAGGTCTACAGGATTATCATACAGGGCAAAGTGACAGTGGAAGCTGCTGAGCCGGGAGACGAGACACGGTTTGATCCTGAGCCGGGGCGGAGGTTCCCGGGTCGGCTGGTGACGAATATTGTGCCGGGGGAAGAAAAGGGGCCATTCGCGATTGATGTTCTACCAACTCCTCCGCCTGCAGAGAACCCGTGGCAGTCGTGGATGAGAACGTCGGGGTTTGATTTTTTTGAGGGAGGAAAGAGTGCCGCGATCTGTACGTGGAACGGAGACGTCTGGATTGTTGACGGAATTGACCGTCGTGAGGGAGTGTTGGAATGGCAGCGGATTTGCTCAGGGCTATTCCAGCCGCTGGGATTACGGATCGTGGACGGAGAGATTTATGTTGGGTGCAGGGATATGATCGCTCTTCTTCACGATGAAAATGGAGACCGTGAGACGGACTACGTAGAGGTCTTTAACAATGACCATCAGGTCACGGAGCATTTCCATGAGTTTGCAATGGGCCTTCAGACCGATGATGAAGGTAATTTTTATTACGCGAAATCGGCGCGCCATGCTCTTACCGCGGTGGTTCCGCATCATGGCACCCTGCTCCGGGTGAAGAAAGACGGTAGCCGTACGGATATTCTGGCAACGGGGTTCCGGGCAGCCAATGGGGTTTGCCTCAACCCGGATGGGAGCTTCATCGTTACCGATCAGGAGGGGCACTGGAATCCTAAGAATCGGATCAACTGGGTCGAAGGAAAGGGAGAGCAGGACTTTTACGGAAACATGTTTGGTTATCATGGGATCACGGATTCTTCCGACACGGCCATGAATCCCCCGCTTTGCTGGATTACAAATCAGTTCGACCGTTCCCCGGCAGAGTTGCTCTGGGTGCCGGAAGATTCCGCGTGGAAGTCCCTGCGGGGATCTCTTCTGAATCTTTCATACGGATATGGGAAGATATACGTTGTTCCTCATGAGAAAGTTGGAGGTCAGGTGCAGGGGGGAATGTGCCAACTACCTTTCGACCAGTTGCCGACCGGTGTGATGCGGGGACGCTTTCATTCCGGGGATGGTCAGCTATACGCCTGCGGGATGTTTGCGTGGGCTGGTAGCCAGCAGCAGCCGGGAGGATTTTACCGGGTGCGGGCAACAGGAAAACCCGCTCATGCTCCGGTCGGCCTGGAGGCCGTCTCACGTCAGTTGAAAGTGTCGTTCAGCGACCCGCTGGACCGGGAGTCCACGGAGAAGACAGGGAACTGGGAGATTGAGGCTTGGGACCTCAAGCGGACCAGAAACTATGGATCACGCCATTATAACCAGCGGCCTTGGCAGGTCACGGGGGTGACCCTGAGCGCCGATGGTCGGGTCGTCACCTTGGATGTTCCTGATCTTGAGCCTACCTGGGGCATGTCAATCCGCTGCAATACGAAAGGTGAGGGAGGGGTGCAGGTTGTCAGGGAAATTCACAATTCTATTCACAAGATCAGGGATTAGGGTGTCTTGTTCAGGGGTAAACCCGAAAGTGTAACACCAATACAATCAATTGGTGTCAGCAAAAGTCTCCTTGCTTGAACGCAAAGCAGGCCACACCTTGTGCGGTAATATGCTACCCTAAAGTATTGACGATGAATGTTTTCCTCCGAGCTTCGGCTGTTCTTTTCGCTACGCTGACAGCATCAGTGCTCCTAACCCACGCAGATTACGTGGTTGATCTCGACCTTGGGTCACTTCCAGAGGGGATCACCAGCCTTTCCGGAACAACGGCGGAGATTGTTACCAACGACCCACTTGATCCTGAGCTGAAAATTACAGTTGGAGGCAGAAATAATGCCGACAATGTAAGGGGTTCAGAGAATGCACTGGTTCTCTTCAATATCAACGAAGGCCTGAGTTGGGGTAACGAACTGGTTCATCAGTTCACGGTGGACGCCCCCTCAGTCATCAACTTCGCGGCCAACAACGCCAATGTGGTAGGAGACGCAGATTTCTTTTTGCTGGAGGGCCTGACCACCGACTCCGACATTGTGCCAGGCAAGACTGTTGCGACCGAGGGGCTTTGGTATGCTTTTTTTGATGGGACGGACCCCGTCCCCGAAACGGTTACCCTCCGGCCAGGAACCTACTATCTCGTCGTGGAATCCTACAGCGGCCCCGATACGGCCCAGACCCTGCAGGACTCAACATTCTCGATTGATATAGAAGTGGTTCCTGCCCTGTTCCCGGATGAGGTGAGTGTTGACTTGGGAGTAATTGGGACAGAGGCGACTCCCCTCAGCTTTGATACCCTTGGCTCAGATTATGACACCCGGCTTGCGATTTTCTCCAACGATACGGGAGAGCTGATTCAGGAGAACGATAACGACCCTGAGGATGGCGGACTTGGGGATGGGACCCAGAGCAGGGTTGCCCTCCCTGATGGGCTCCCCGGGGGAAGATACATAGCGGTGGTCGCCGGTGCCGGTGCCACCTTTGAAGCTGGGCCTGTGACCGGGGTCGGAGGCGCTACCGGAAGCGTTGTCTTTAACCATACGCTGAACTGTACCGATCCCGACGCGATCAATGGTATTGGAACGCAGATTACGACTACGTTGCCGGGGGCGGAGGTTTNCGAGACGGTCTGGTTTGTGTTTCAAATTGAGGGCTTTGGGGCTTGGCCGTCGAGTTTTCAGGACATCGGCAAGGTAGCGGATGCATGTTTCCCGTTTGAATTGAATACCCTAACAGGGACNACCATTGATACGGAGCTTGGGCTCTATAATACGGCCGGAACCCTTGTGCTAGANAACGACGATGTTGGTANTGGTCCTCTCCAGAGTCAGCTGAATTTTCCGTCGGGTTTGGCGGAAGGCTTTTATTTTNTGGCGGTAGGTTCCTACGACACGCAGTTTGATNTGGACTTCNGGGTGGTACTCGGAGGCGNNGGTGGNTCCTATACGCTTACTCANCCCAATGGTCTTGAGACTGGATTCCTTTCTGTCGGCGGCCTTGACTGGTATCGGCTCGAGGTGGGCAACCCCGTCGGTGGCGGCGGGTCGTCCTCTATTCAAATTACCAGCATCAGCTACGACGAGGAACGAAACGAATTTACCGTAGCATGGGATGCCACCATCCCCGGACCATTCCTCATTGAACTCGGAACGGCAACGGACCTTGCTGCGATCTCCGCGGACGTGAACATCTTGCCTGAGGTGGTGGCGGCAGGGATTACCGAGTCCCCTGTTACCGTACCAGTGCCTGCCGGCCTCGTTAACGAGCGGCAACTCTTCCTGCGCGTCTACGAGGATTCCCTGTAGATCACTTTACCTCCCTGACAACGGGTATGGAGGCGCCGAGTTTCTCCTGCCATTTCAGCAACTCTGCGAGCAAGGTTTGGGTGACCTCCGGGTGAGCTGCGGAGAGGTCTGTTGATTCCCCAAGGTCCTCCTGGAGGTTGTAGAGCTCAAGCTTGTCGAAGTGGTAGAACTGGATGAGCTTCCAGTCGCCTTTTCGTATTGCGGCCCCTGGAGTCCACATGGAGCCGTGGTAGTGGGGGTAATGCCAGTAAAGCTTACGGGGCGCGCTGTCCCTACCAGTCCCATTCATGAGACCGACAAAACTCTGGCCGTCCCTGTGTTGTTCTGGGCGGAGGGGAAGACCAGCGAGTGAGAGGAGAGTGGGATAAATGTCTGTACTAACCACAGGAGTATTGGGCTCGAGTCCTGCGTTTCTTCGGTCTGGCATTCTTACAATCAAAGGAACGCGGATTCCTCCCTCGTAAAGCCATCCTTTGCTGGCGCGTAATGGGAGGTTACATCCGGGTCCCATGCCATGTTTGGTGGCGAGACCGCCGTTGTCCGAGAAGAAAAAGATATATGTGTTCTCCAGAATACCCAGCGAAGCCAGGTGCGTGACGAGCGATCCAACAGAATCATCTACGGATTGGACCATGGTCGCGAGTGCCGCATTGTCCTGCCGAGGCCGGCTCCGACCATCATGCTCCCTGATTGCTGTTGGAGAGGGACCGAGCTGTGCGGCCTTATCCCGGTAATGAGCATGATATTTGTCCTCTGGAATGATGGGAGTGTGGATGTCGTAATAAGAAAGGAAGGCAAGGAACGGCGCATTCCTTCTTTCGGTGATGAACTTTTTTGTCTCTCGAGTGAGGTCGATTGTGCCGTGTTTTCTGCCAGTGGTAGTCCCACTCCCCGGAGAACCCTTGGAGGGATTCTCGTGGGGATCGTAATACTGCTCAAACCCCTGCTTGTCGGGGCTGAACTGAGCGCCTCCCAGATGCCATTTGCCGGTATAGAAAGTAGAGTATCCCCCCTCTCTCAAGGCCTCGGCGATTGTGACCTCTTCCAGTGCGAGATGGTGATCGTCCAGAGGGGTTCTTAACTTGCGGCCCTTTCCGCTGCTCCCGGGAATCCAGTCAGTGATATTGACCCGGACCGGATGCTTGCCGGTCATGAGGGAGGCCCGGGTTGGTGAGCATATTGATGCTGCGGTGTAGGCATCAGTGAAACGAACGCCCTCTCTGGCCAGACGGTCGAGATGAGGGGTTTCATGGAATGTTGACCCGTAGCAGGCAAGATCAGCCCAGCCAAGGTCGTCGACCAGGAGAAAGAGGAAGTTGGGCTTGGCCTCTTTCCCTGAATTCCTCGCGATGAGGCCCGAGGACAGGACGAGGATAGAGGTGAGAATAAGAAGTAAGACGCGCATGGTGGTCATCTGCCAAGGTAGAGATCCCTTCCCATTGCGAGGGCGGCGATCTTACGATCAGCTACCGAGCGCTTGAGCATCCAGAAGCCGCAATCGGGATGAATATACTGGACCCGTCCGGCCCCAATCACCTTTTCGGCATCCTCGATCGATTGCGCGATATCTTCCGCGGTTTCCACTTCGTTGACCTTGATGTCGACCACGCCCAGACCAATGCCGACCGTTTGATTGAGGTCCTTGAGAGCTTGGAGGTCATCCTTGGGGCGATGAGCAAGTTCGAGGACGAGGTGGTTGGCGTGCAGGGAGTTCAGGAACTCAAGGAGAGGTTGCCACGCACCGGCCTGAATGGTCTGACCGCCATAGTTGCCGAAGCAGAAGTGGACAGCAGTAGGTCCATCGAAGGCATCCAGAACCTTGTTGATAGCTTTGGCCGCAAGTGGACCGTCCGACGGATTACCGGGAATGTTGGCCTCATCTACCTGCAGGCAGGAGCACGGACACCCCGAAACCTGTTCGGCCATGACGTCTGCGAGGGCGAGGGTCAGGGCCGCAAAGTCATGGTAGTGCTGGTCCAGAAGTGTACGGGCCAGCATATAGGGGCTGGTGACGGTGAACTTGAATGGGCCACCGGCAACCTTGGCCGCTCGCTGGCAGTCCTCGATCAGGTTGAGGCCACCTCCATGGAGTGCTTCGCGGACCACAGCGGCTGGTTTGGCCCGGAAACCCATGCTGTGCATGGAGCGGAAAGCCTCTGCGTCCTTCCGTCCAATGGAGGTATCGCAGCCACCCATCGGCGCAACGAAATACTCAATCATTCCGTTGGTGTCGGGGTGGTTGATGTCGAAGCGGTAGAGCTCCCCGTCTGTGGGGAGGTCGATCCCGGCCTGTCGCTGGGTGTCAAAGATGACCCTCGTGGCATCGTTGACAGCTTGCTCAGACGGAAGCGCGCTCAACCAGTCGGGGACGGGGTACGATCCCACCGTGGTAGTCAGGATACCCGGATTCTCGGGCAGAGGAGTGATAGTGTTCATGTTGACCAGTAGATTTCTGCCTGAGGAGTAAGTCTTGAGCGGACCGTATGAACTTGCAAGTTACGATACTTCCTTAAGGTCACGCGCAAATTCCTCCCGGTGACTCTTCTCCGGCCGGGGGCTGAAGAAGCTGACCAGAATAAACACCGCGACATTCACAATGATACCGCACATCCCTACATCAAGAAGGCCCTTGAGGGTTGTGGTTCCTTTCAGGACCCAGCCCTCGCCTCCAAGCAAAAGCTGTCCGAGGGGCGGGAAGAGACAGACGGTCAGAAGGCCAGCGGCGAGACCTGCGATTGCACCCCTTCGGCTTCCACGGCGCAGGAAAATCATGTCGAAGGTGATGGGAACGAGCTGGGCCGAGAAGGCCATGGCGAGGAAGAAGAAGGCTGTGATAGTATCGAGAAGCCCTCGCAGGTCCTTGCCGGCAAATGTGATGGTTGCGGCAGCAATAGTGGCCACGATGATAACCAGCCGGCCGATCCAAGTCCGTTCCCGCTCTGAGGACTTTTTCCTATAAGGGTGATAAAGGTCCCGAGTCACGATCGCGCTCACGGCATGAAGGTTCGAGTCAGCAGTAGACATCGATGCTGCCATGACCGCCACGAGGATCAGTGAGACGAGGACAAGCCCAATGGTGCCGAACATTTCAGGGAAGTAATCCTGGATGACATGAATCAGAATCTGGTCCGTCTTTGATCCGTCTGGGAGGTGAACTACGCCATCAATCATTTCTGGTTCGTAGAGAACCCGGCCGCCGAGGCCGACAAGGAAGACTCCAAAGATGAAGCACACGGGGAGAATGGTGGAGAAAGCGATTGCCGCCCGACGAAGGGTCTTGGAGTCGCGGGCGGCATAAAAGCGCATCCACTGAGCGGGCTGGATAATGCTGGCTAACGATGCAAAGGCACAGAAGGTGAGAATCTTCCAGACGTTGTGGGGATTGGTGTCTCCCGGGTCCGGAACGGTGAGAAGGCTCCCGTCTAGCTCCGATGAAACGCGGGCAAAGAAGTTGGAGGGGCCCTCAAGAGCATAAATGACGGCCACCCCGGACAGGACCATGGCACTCAGCAGAATAATCCCCTGCATGACATCGGTCCACGCGACTGACCGCATTCCGCCAATAATCACGTAGATCATGGTGACGAGGGAGAGGGCCGCCACCCCGGCGTCCTCCATAGTAATCTGCCAGCCAAAAATGGAGACGTGCTCGATTTCCCGGAATAGGCCATCAGCGAGCAGGCCGCCTCCCTTGATCTGGATGACGACGTAGGGAATAACGTAAAGGGCTCCGGTAAGAGCGATCATGATACGGAGAGTAGGGCAATCTCCGTAGTAGTCGGTCACCATGTCTGCAGGGGTGATGTAGCCACGTTTTCGGCCAATCCGCCGGATACGATTTCCGAGCAGGTAGATTGCGGCGGCTGCCACGGGAAGGTTGAGAGCGTAGAGCATGGGGGCGATTCCTCCTTCGTATACCCAGCCTGGGAAAGTAAGGATGGCGAAGCTTGAGAAGAACGTCGCCATGATGGTGAGAGAAGTCACGATCACGCCCTGGCCTCGACCCGCGAGATAGTAATCCGTTTCGGCGCTCGTGGCGCGCCTGCTCCGGAGGAGGCTGACCACTCCGAGTGAGAGCAGCCCCACCAGATAAAAGCCA
>PBTP01000095.1 GCA_002729275.1 Roseibacillus sp.
AGGGTAGTCTTCAGGAACCCGAGAGAACGCTCTTGCTTATCATCGGACATAATTCATTTCTGCACGAATCCCGCGTCCTGTCGACGCTTCCGAGCAGAAAAACCGCTCTCCCGGTTTATTCCGCAGGTAAACTCTCCTCCTGCTTTTCTCCGGTGGTCGCCGAACCCTCTGCAGGCGACTCATCCCATGCCGACGGCTCATACCAATCCCCACGAAGCCAATCGACAATGAACCCGATTTCCCGGTCCGTTAGCTGTGCGGGGCGTTCCAATTCCCCATCTTCCCCGTACTTCGGGCCGAAGACAGACATCCGGTCGTTACGCTTACCATAAAAACGCTCGTGAGAAGGATCCCTCACAAAGGCGAGTTGCCACTCCCTGCTCCCATAGCCCGTCAGATCGATTCCCTCACCCTCTTCATGGTAGGTATGGCACTCCGTACATTCGATCGCAAGGAGCTCGCGCCCCTCCTCGATCAGGCTTCGATCAGCGGCATCGAGAGCTGCCTGATTCTTAAGCTCGGCCTCTGCCGAAAGAGCCACTGCCATCGAATGAACTTCCTCAGATGGGAGATCCAGGAAGATATCACTCTTGAGATACTTCAGCATCCTGCTCTTCACGATTAGCTTGGTTCCCCCGAAATAATCTGGGTGAGCAAAGGACTCTGCATTCAAGATTCCCGCAGACCACTTTCGTGAAGCGAATCCCTTCAAGTCGGAAGCACTTTGGGGATCTTTGCGAGGTTTTCCCATCCCGTCATGACCATCAAAGGAATGGCATGAAGCACAGTTCTGAGAAAAGAGGCGAGGTCCTTGGGTCAGCGCATCATTCCGTAGAAGCGTGATCGCACCCTCCGGCGGAATTCCCCCTGGCCCTGTGGCCAGGGCCTTGATCCTGTCAGCATCCCGGTGCGCTGCTTTCACTGCTGCCTGATGTTCCTCACTCGTCCAGTCGTGAGTGTAGGCCACCAGCGTGTAATGAACAAAGCCCCCAAGAACGATAACCAGAAAGACGAGGTTGAACATATGACCGATTCGCTTTCGCCCGATAAAAGGCATCAGAAACACAATTGCGGCCACAATGCCGGGTATGACAAATGCCCCGGTAATCAGATCAAAGTCTTTCAACAGGGCGAAGAGAGACATGAAATACCAATCTGGACGAGCTGCTGAATAGTTCTCCGACGGATCTGCAGGCGCACTAAGTTCCGTCCCAACCTGCCAGACAAAAAAGAGAATTCCGCCCAACACGACTGCACAAGCAATCGCATCCCGAAGGACTTGGTCCGGCCAGAAATAAACGTCTCCTGGACGTGGTCGGTGATCGGCCTCTTCCAGCCGTTTCTTCCGGACATACAGGTAGACAACCCGCATCAGGCAGAGACCTGTGAGGATTGCGGGAGCAATACCGACGAGTGGCCGCGATGCTGCGGGAAACGACTTCCAGTTGATCCCAATCAGAACCATCGCGAAGGCCATGACGAAAAGAGCCACCCACCAGAAATGACGAGCAGAGGAAGCGGTCTTGGGAGGCGCCGGAGTGATGCCGTGTTTTCGAAACAGGTAGATATGAAGCACGATAAGACCGATCAGGAGGGCAGGAAGGACTCCGGCGTGCAGTGCAAAAAATCGGGTGAGAGTATGATGCCCGGCCTCATTGCCTCCAATCAGGATCTGTTTCAGATAATCCCCGATAACCGGCGTATTGCCGACGATGTTGGTTGCCACCTCCGTGGCCCAATATCCTTTCTGGTCCCAAGGCAGCAGATAGCCAGTGAGTCCAAGTCCCATTGTGACACCCAGCAAAGCAAGACCGAACCAGAAATTGAACTCACGGGGGGCCTTGTATGCTCCATCCACTACCACCTGGACGAGGTGCAGGACCAGCAGGACGATCATGAACTGCGAGGTCCAGTGGTGGATCCCCCGAAGCAAGGCACCACCTTTTACATGCTCCTGAAGATGATGAACGCTTTCCCACGCTGAATTCGCACTCGGACTATAGAACATCCACAGCATGATTCCTGTGATGAACTGGACCATGATCGCAAACGTGAGGGTACTCCCCCAGACGTAACGCCACCGCGCACCTCCCGGAATATTCTCGAAGAGTGTCTCCTGCGTAAACCGTCTGATTCCCGTCCGGTTATCGATCCAATTCAGAAGAGGTTTCATAGTCTCAGGAGAGAAGGTTTTGCACCGATCATGAGACTGCTTTCTTTTCCGAAATGCCTGCCTTGAACTTCTGGAAGCGAATCCATATTTCGCCTTCTTGCAGCTTTTCCCCAATAACCTCCAGGGTATCTAGCCCCCTCTTTGCCTGAGTATTGTCCGGGGCCAGACTACCATCAGTCTTGAAACTGCTCTCGTGGCACGGACAATAATAGTGCTCCCCACGATCACCCTCGTTACGGTATTCCACCGCACACCCGGCATGCGGGCAACTCGCACTAAACACTAGAACATCGCGCTCCGCGACTCTCTGCACATATACCAGACCAAGAGGAAGGTCCTTGTAGGTCGTCCAGGCGTCGGTCTTGTCGGCAACGACCTTGAAGGCCTGTGGTGGCCCGCCAACTGCAAGACTATCGAGGGTCGTCAGGCGCGCTAGAATTCCTCCGGATGCACTACTGAACAATGGGCTGAGGACCACCCGCAGACCGACTACGGTTGGCGCCGCTACAATCGCGCTGCCGAGCGCTATACTGAAAAACTCTCTTCGCCGGGTCCCGTCACTACGCGCTGCCTCATCTTTGTTCCCATCCAGCTCCTCACCCACATCGCCCAACCGATCAGCGGAGGACTGTTTGAGGGTGTCCGACATGGGTATGTCGGGTAGGTCATCGTCTGTATCAGTACCAGCCATGGGTTAGTGGGTAGGATACGGCCGAGACCCTACAGAAAGATCTGCCACACCTCAAGGCAGCAGCAAGATGACCTGCCTTAATCTCAACTTCAGAAATTAAACCCTGAAATTAGCCCGAAAGGGCGGGAATCTGGAGAATTTCAGACCCCCCAGCCTTTTCGAGGGGCGGTGCGGATCAACTTATCCGCAAGTGGGTTCCCCCTGGCCCTCAGCGCCTTGGCGTCCCACTCGACTTTCTCACCTGCCCGCAGCGCAACATTTCCGAGGAGAACCATCTCCGTCAGCGGCACAGAGTATTCGAAGTTCGAGAGGCAGGGAGAGCCTCCTTTACAGGCCTCAATCCATTCCTTGTACGGGTTATCTCCAACTCTCGGAAATACAGGGTCAGGGTCAGCATACTGGACTTCCTGCCCCTCGGAGAGAACTCGAAAGCCGTTGGGATTCCACTCCCTGAAGGCAATAGTGGCCTTCGAACCAACGATAAGGCTCCCATTTTTGGGCAGGCTCTTCTCACCAATAATATCCGCACTGGGTTGCTTCCCTCCGTCATACCAGGTGAGGCTAACGGGCGGGAGGTCCCCTCGGGCGGGAAATTCATAGCGGATTACGCTCCATTTCGGCGCAGTATCCTCACTTACCCCGGAGACATCCGCCTCGATACTGGTGGGCGCACCAAGCCCCAAAGCCCAAAAGGCCGCATCCATGTTATGGCATCCCATGTCACCGAGAGCCCCAGTCCCAAAATCCCAGAAACCACGCCATTTGAAGGGATGGTAACCGTCATGATAGGGCCGTTCCGGAGCAGGGCCCAGCCATAGATCCCAGTCGAGATAATCCGGGACCGGCTTTGAACCCTTGGGTCGACCTATTCCCTGTGGCCAGATCGGGCGGTCAGTCCAGACATGAACCTCCCTCACCTCCCCGATGATGCCCGCCCGCACTACTTCAACTAGTTTGCGGGTGCTGCTGTAGGAATGCCCCTGGTTTCCCATCTGGGTGACAATTTTTTTGTCGCGGGAACGCTTCAGCATTTCGCGAGCCTGCCACACCGTATGGGAAAGAGGTTTCTGTACATAGACATGGAGGCCTAAATCCATGGCCAGCATACTGGCTGGAAAGTGATGGTGATCCGGAGTGCTCACTGTCACCGCATCGAGCTGATCACCAACCTGCTCAAGCATGACTCGGTAATCCTTGAAAATTTTGGCCTTGGGAAAGCGCGCCTGCCTCGCTCGCAGAGTTCTCTCATCGACGTCACAAAGCGCGACGATATTTTCGCTCATGACTCCTTCGCTGTCCGCTGTCCCCTTTCCCCCAGCTCCAATCACCCCGATATTGAGCTTGTCGTTCGCTGAAACCTTTCGTCCGGATACCATTCCAGCGGGCAGAACTCCAGAACCTGCGATAAGAGAGGAACTCTGAAGAAAGCGACGACGGGAGATTAAGGTTTTCATCCCTGCCATCCGACGATTTTCACAAGCCTGGGTCAAGGCCTTGAGCACCTACCAATGAAGATCTGGAGAATCCGGACCCTAGCGCAACACTCCGCAGCTCTTCTCCCCCTGTATCCTGGCATCCAGCGCCTGCCTTCCTCCGACCACATAGTCACCTCTCGACTGCCGGGCCAGAGCGGCCATGGCACATCCTCTTTTGAGGGCAAGCTCCTCCTCGTCTTCCATCAGGGAGTAAAGCACTCCTGCCACGAGTGCATCACCAGCCCCGATCGGACTTACCGCCTCACCCCTGAAGGCAGGATGACTCTCAAAATGATCGCCCAGTAGAGCGCTAGCTCCTTCTCTGCTCTGCGTGAGGACAATATTAGGAATCCCAAACTCTTCCTGCAATCTACGCATTTGCGTCTCCGCGTTCCCCTGGCGGAACCAAAGCAATTCCAGATCCGTTTCCTTGATAAAAAGAATATGAATTCCGGGAATGATCGTCGAGAGAACCTCCTGCGCACGCGATGGCTGCCAGAGTTTCGAGCGGTAATTAACATCAAACGACACCTTGGTCCCGGCTTTGCATGCCAGCTGTACCGCATCAAGCACGGCATTGCGACTATCCTCCGAGAGGGCTGGCGTAATTCCGGTAGCATGAAAATATTGACTGTCGTGAAGAGAGCGCAGATCGATTTCATCGATCCGTAAACTCTCTACCGAGGCACCTTCCCGGTCATAGCTGATTGTCGTGGGATTATCTCCCCCTCCGGCCTCCACCCACATCTGCTCCGTTCGGCCTTCGTCACTTCTAATTACAGAAGCAACATCCACCCCGTGCGCCCGAATACCCGAGATCACCCGTT
The DNA here is from genome assembly GCA_002729275.1 of Roseibacillus sp. GTDB lineage: Bacteria > Verrucomicrobiota > Verrucomicrobiia > Verrucomicrobiales > Akkermansiaceae > Roseibacillus_B. The sequence continues at coordinate 5,167 of PBTP01000095.1, forward strand.
CGCCAAGGGTTCCTGACGCTACTTTTGAATGCCAGGAGGCACGCTTGCCGAGACGTGCGAGTGCAATCGCACAGTTCGACTCCGCCCCTGCCACATCAAGCCGGAGCCCCACACTCGAGAGGAAAGGCACACCTGGATCAGTAGTCAGGCTCAACATCGTCGAACCAACGGTCGTGAAATCCCATGACTTCATCGGCACTAATCAATCCTGTCCGGTGGAAACACAGGTTCCACCTTCCACTTGAAAACCATTCCCATCTGGACGCTCTTAGGAGTGAGGGGGGTCGAGCGTGTCTCCGCTCGAGGACACCACTACGGGAGCCTTCTGGACTTTTTCACCCTCTACCTGGGCGGCCAATGGCATGGCAGCGATACCTGCCGCTGCAGCACCAGCAAGGAGCTGCTTCCTCTTATTGGAGTGCCCAAAGCGCTCCCTGCGAATGACGAGTGAATTTTTTTCGTGAACCCGATAGACAACATTGCGCACTTCGTCGTCTCGGAAAAACTCACCGCCTACCTTGAAAATCCGGTACCAGAGGTGGTAGTCATCTGCCCCCAATCCAACAGCTCTCTCTTGATAATTACCCGCCTTGAGAGCAACTCTCGTCCGCATCGTTACCGATGAATGTGGAAGCATGTTGTCATCCGAGTTCCCCGTAAACATCGTATCGAGCGACTTATTGGGCCAGTGGAGCCGGGCAGTAATCTCTCCATCCTGCAAGGTGTTCAGCAGGCATCCGTAAACATCTACTCCTCTCTCGTCGAGAGACTGAACAGCCCTTTCGAGATAATTGGGCAGGATCTGATCGTCGTAATCAAGAGGCTTATAGAACTCTGTTTCACATTGCGCCAGGGCCTGTCGATGTAACCAGGAACAGTGCTCGATATCCGGCTTGAGACCCGTGCAAATCAGGGGCAGATCATAACGCTCAGCCAGCTTTTCCCCAAAGGACCACGACCCATCCACAAGGAGAACTGTCCTGAAATTCCTGTAGGTCTGGGCCGCGATACTGTTGATCGCATCATCAAGGAAGGAAGCATCAACGCCCTCGTGAATACGCACCCCGACCGTGACACGCGCATTCTCATGTTGAAGCCCTGTATGAGTCAGGTTTGCCAGCACAGGGCGATAAGCACTCGCGTAGTTAGAGCCGAGAGAAAGCCGGTCCACTGATGCCAGACACTTGACTGGGTCGAGCTTGGCGGCCTTAAGGATTGCCCGGTGAGCGATCTTAGCCAGCCGCTTGGGATTATCATTCCAATCGATGAGATACCCATTGTGCCCATTCCTGATAAAATCTGCGATTCCACACGTCTTGGTGACAACAACCGGAATTCCACAGCTGAGAGCCTCAGCGGCAGTAAGCAGAAATCCTTCCTTCCGGCTGTTACCCAACAGAACATGACACCCTTCCAGACGGTGCCGGTAACTCATTGCGTTGAAGTCGAGGGGCCGGATATCCAAGCGATCCTCCACTCCGAGCTTCCGGGCAAGCTTCGTGACTGCTTCCATTGCCTCTCCCTGCACTCGCTGGGTGTAGTCCAGGCCGGCAGTTTCTGCTCCGGTCCAAGCCCGGACGATAAATCGGGGATTTTCCGCAAGAAGATATGGCAGGGTCATGAGCCCCTTATCCTCAAGAGGGCGCCCCATCCATCCAACCACGATCCGCCCCTGCGGGTCGCTTTGCCCTTTCGCCATACAGAATTCCGTCACGGGAGGAGGAAGAACTCCTCCATTCACGTGACCGTTATCCTGAATCCAGTTGGCATAACGGTCCATGACCTTCTGCGAAACACCGGCTACCGTCATTCCCCGCTGCCCCTCGTAAGCTTTACTGAAATAGCGCCATCCAGCGTCATCCCAAGAGTGAAGCACCAAAGAGGTTGGGCGTTCAGGAAGCCCGTCGAGCTTGCCGTAACTCAAGAACCATGAACTAGGATCGTTGGGGGCAACCCGGGTAACCTCCCCGCAGCTGAACCCATTCTCCATCGCCCTGTCGAGGAGAGGGGTATCATTTGACTGGCAGTAGAGTGTAGTGCGTTCCCTGACCCATTCAGGCAACGTCTCTATGTATCTTAGAACTGCAGTCTGGGCTCCTCCGAGCGCCATGTTGTGGCTGACGAAGCAAGGAGCAATCTGGGGAAGCATTGTATGCGACATAGTAAGGGCAGGTGAACTTTCGGGGGCCGCGGAGTATACTGGAACACTACGCTGCTGGCAACAACGACGCGGTTGTNACTCACAACCGTTAGGCGCAACTACCCTTCAGACTATTCAAAAATTGTAGCGCTCCCGAAGATTTTTACATTTTTAGGACTTTGGAGCACCCCGATTCGAACGCCCTAAATCGCTCACTTTATTGGTTTTAAGTCCTTTGCGGGNCTTTTCCGGCGAATTGCAGGAAAATAGNCGATTGAAGACAANTGCNACTGGAAGCTGTATAATACCNGTGCAGTCGNACGCAGGCTAGTCCGTTCCCCTCCCATGAGCTTACCAACNCCAATCGTNTTCCTATGCCTGCTGGCAGCATCAGCGGGTATCATGATGGGNGAAAANAAAGGTCACTGGGCGTTCCAACCTCTCCAAGAGCCATCACNGCCCGCCAACCTGCAAGACGNCTGGAGTATCAACCCGGTCGATCTCTTTGTTCTAAAGTCCCTGAGCGATGCAGGCCTACACCCAAGCCCTCAGGCGGANCCCGCCACCCTTCTTCGNCGCCTCACCCTCGACCTTACCGGCCTTCCCCCCACATTGGAGGAGCTTGAGAGCTTTGAAGCTGCTGTCACCAGCGAAGGTTCCGATGAAGCCTACCTCGAAATCGTTGAGAGGTTACTGGCCTCCCCCCATTACGGAGAACGCTGGGGCCGTCACTGGCTCGACGTCAGCCGCTACATCCAGGGAAAAACCAAGGTAGCGGCTGTAGACCGGATCGACATGGCAGAACCCTACCGGGACTACGTGGTACGAGCTCTGAATACCAACAAGCCGTTCGACCAATTTGTCGTCGAGCAGATTGCGGGCGACATTCTCGCAGGAGCGAGCTCCGGAGAGTCGCACGAGGACCAGCTCGATCTTCTGGCTGCTCCGGGATTTCTCTCCATCGGCCCATGGTTCGCNGACTGTGCCGATCCTAACACCCTGCGGATGGACATCATTGATGAGCAGATCTCAACAACCACTCAGGCTTTTCTTGGTCTCAACTTTGCCTGCGCACGCTGNCACGACCACTTCTTCGACCCTGTCCCGACCCGCGACTATTATGCTCTAGCNGGCATTTTCGGCAGCACGCGAATCCTCAAGAAGAATAGTAGCAACTGGAGAGACGGTCGNTACCGGCTGACACGACCGGAGGCATCNCAGAAGCAAATTCGTGCGTATGAAGCAAACGAAGAGCTGGTAGACTCTCTGCGCCGGGACCGCTGGAACGCTCTCGCTGAGGCCCGGGAGGATCTNCTCAAACGGGAACTCCGCCAAAAGGATGCCCACTACAAAAGCGCCCTCAAGGATCTTCCCCCCATGCCCGCGGTTGAGATCGAAGCTGAAGACTACCAGGGACAGAACAACGTGCGCCGCGTCGAGGTAGATGGGGAAACCGTCGTAGAAACCCAGCGGGAGCGACTACAGTGGGTCGGATGGCGACCGGAACTCCCGGAAGCCGGCACCTACACCATCCTTCTCCGCTGCGCGGCCCCGGAGTCCTACCGCGTCGAGCTGAAAATCGACGGCAAATCGGTAGTAAGTGAGTTCGCCCTNCCGGCGAGCGGCGGGNGGGAGAGCAGNCATTTCCGATGGGTCAGCCTCGGCCACTATCTGCTCCGAAGTGGAAAGAATGACGTCCGCCTCTGGGCCGAGGACCATTCCTATCTCCCCCGGATCGACAAGCTACGCTTTGTCAGGACGCCTCCACACCGCGGCAAGTGGATGAACGAAGCATCCAAGAAGTGGGGGCTCCGCAAAGAGATTCTCTCTCAACTTCAATTCGTTCCCCACGCCTGGCCCCCGGGAATCGCTGACCTCGAGCGCTTCNTTGTNCCTGAGGCTNNCTCTCGAATCGACACCGAAATTGAGAANCGNCGNNCCCTCNATGCTCCTCTCCCTCNNATGCTCGCCGTNACGGATGCCCAAGGNGCCCGTGACGANCCGGTGCATATCGGNGGAGACACNTACAATNTNGAGAANNANCCCGTNCCNCGNGCNGTTCCCTCNCTNGCAAANCACCTCGTGNAGANCCNNGCNATCCCGGAANANTCCAGTGGNCGNCTGCAGCTGGCNCAATGGATCGTCGANCCCGGAAATCCCCTNACCNCNCGCGTCATNGCCAATCGNCTCTGGCAGGGNCACTTTGGNANGGGCATNGTCGCGACATCNGGTGATTTTGGNATNCAAGGTGCANNCCCNACTAANCAGNCNCTNCTCGACTNNCTTGCTGCCAGNCTCATCGCGATGGATTGGTCTTTGAAGGACCTCCACCGCCTCATCGTTACTTCGGCCACCTACAGGCAAAGCAGCTCAACAGCTCCGACCAAGACTAATCCGGACCCCGACAACAAACTCCTCTGGCGCTACCCACGACGCCGGCTGGAAGCCGAGGCCCTGTATGACTCAATGCTGAGCCTCGCGGGGAAAGTACCCCGGCAGCCCAGCGGTCAGCCTCTTGACAACAGCAAGTCCAAGGATCGAGCGATGTATATTCTCACCTCGGGACGCTCTCCACTTGGGATGGGAATCGAAATCCGGAAGATGTTGCATCTCTTTGGATACGATCCATCAGGAGTTCCAGTCCACCAGAGGGATAGCACGGTCAATACTTCGCAATCTCTTTTCTGGCTCAACAACAAACTTCCCCGCTACTACGCGTCCAAGCTAGCCGAACACCTGCTCTCCCTGCCGGACTTAAATGACGAACAGCGAGTCACCATCGCCTTCCGCATGATTCTCGGACACTCCCCCGGCCCCCTCCTGATGGAGCAGACCTTCACCTATCTCGACCACTGCCGAATCGTGCAGGACCTTGGCGAAACCGCTTCTTGGGCAAGGGTCGTCCTGGGACTCTTCTCCTCGGACAACTTCAGCTATCTAAAATGAACTCCTTCCCCCCAGCATCCAATTTCCCCTCCGGGAATGCCCCTATGCGAGCAGGCGAGGACGGATCATCTCTTCTGTCTCTGTCGCGGAGGGGCTTCATGGGCTTCAGCGGACTGGCTCTC
>PBTP01000096.1 GCA_002729275.1 Roseibacillus sp.
TATTCTTGCGCGGGCAATTTGGGGGCGTCGTCTGGTATGGGCCGTGGTGGGTGTTGTGGTAGCTTTAGTTTATGGGGGAATGATTGGAGGGATTTTCCCGGAAGGGGATCATATCTCTTGGGAGGCTCACCTTGTGGGGCTCTTGGGTGGAATCTGGCTGGGCCAGCGCCACGCCTAGGTCAGGAGGGATAGTTAAGCTCCGCTGGCTGATCAGGGCTTCACGCCCGTTTTGCCTATCGAGGAGTTTATGGAGCCCAATAAGGTAGCTTCCGGATCGCAGCAGGTCAGGGTGGTTGCCGGAAAGAGCAGGGTCTCCATTTGGGTAGGAGAACGGAGGAGAAGTTACCCTCTTAGGACAATATCGATGACCCTGCCCGAAAGAGCCCTGCCTACGTTGTTGTTACCTTGCGTTTGAAGATCTTCTTCAAGCCGGTGGCTCCGTGCTGGTCTATAATTACACCCACAAAGATCACCCCACCTGTAATTGCATCACTCAGTGGTGTAGGATAGCCGAGAAGATTTACCATGTTTCGGAGGACAATCAGAATAGCGGTGCCGATGAGGATCCCTGGAATGGAGCCTTCACCTCCCCGCAGGCTACAACCCCCGAGAACCGCAGCAGCAATGGCGTAAAGCTCAAAAAAAGCTCCGTGACTGGTGGGTTGAACAGAGCCTGTATAGATACAGAAGGGAATGGCTGAGAAGGCAGTGCAGAAACCAGCGATAAGGTAGGCGATCGCAATAACCAGCCCTGTGTTGATGCCTGAGTATTTGGTAGCAAGTTCGTTGCGCCCCGCTGCGAAAATATAGCGTCCCAGGATAGACCGGTGAAGAATTATGGTTGTGATCACGGCAAGGATGATCAGATAGATAAACGTCATCGGAACGCTATGCAGGATGCCTTTCTCCCCGTCGCCGATGAGGACATCTCCGAGGGTTCCGTCTCCAAGTTTGCGTGCAAAGCTCAAATCCTGAGAGGCATCCCCGACGTTGACGGTTGTATCGTTTGCGTAGAACCGAGCGAGACCCCGGTAGGAGAGAAGTCCGCAGAGGGTGACAACGAAAGGCTGGAGCTTGAGTTTTCCAACTAGGACGCCGTGGAGCAACCCCAGCAGGGTTCCAAGGAGTAGGACCCATAATATGGCCATGGGCCAGCTAACCTCGGGAATACCTCGAGCGAGGGCAGAGTCGGGCCTCATGCCGGGCGGGGTGACAAGAAAGAGGAAAAAGACACCGAGAAGCGCCATGAGAGAACCTACCGAAAGGTCGATGCCGGCAGTGATGATAACAATGCCAACGCCAATGCTGAAAATGCCATAGATGCCGATCGTTCGGGCTACATTCTTAAGGTTATCCGGGGTAAGGAACTTGCTGCCGAAGAGGCCATCGATGCCCTCCTCGATCGTGCCAAGGCTGGTTATGACGACGAGAATGAACAAGAGACCGAGCATGCCTGTTTCACGGCGGTGTCGGCCGGCGTAGCGTATGAGGGGATTGGCCATAGAAGTTTTGTATTAGTTGGCTTCGGTTTTGGAATTCCCTACGGCGAGATGCATAATTGCCTCCTCACCAAATTCATCGCGTTGGAGTTCTCCGGTAATCCGTCCTTCGTGCATCACGACAATGCGGTCACTGATACCAAGAACCTCTTCCATATCGCTGGATATCATCCAGATGGCGACTCCATTCCGGGCTAGTTCCTGCATCAGTTTATAGATTTCCGCCTTGGCCCCTACATCGATTCCGCGGGTGGGTTCATCAAAGATGATGATCTTGGGTTTCATGGAGAGCCATTTTCCCAGGACCACCTTTTGCTGGTTCCCTCCACTCAAGGTGATAGCCGCAGTTGATGCAGATGGAGTCTTGATTTTAAGACGCTCGATCTGCTGCTCAGCAACTTTGCGTTCCGCATGGCGATCAATCAGGCCGATACGGGAAGAGTGGTTCCAAAGATCGGCGAGAGAGACATTTTGTGTGATATCAAATTCCAGAACGAGTCCGGTGAGTTTCCGGTCCTCGGGAGCGAGATAAATGCCAGCTTTGATAGATTGCCTGGCTGCTCCTCTTTTTATCGTGATGCCATCAACAGATACTGATCCGCCGAGAGAAGGGTCGACTCCGAAAGTAGCTTGGGCAAGTTCAGATCGCCCTGCCCCGACAAGCCCTGCCATCCCCAGGATTTCGCCTCCCGAGATTTCAAGGCTGGATTGACATTCCGGATAGAGCGCGGTGCGAAGATTGGAGACCACAAGACGCCGTGGAACCGTCTCATGACCGCTTGTGGCAAGGGGAGTGCGCTTAAGGTCTCGACCGACCATCAGGCTGACCATGGCGTCGTGATTGATTTCGCCGCGCTTAAGCTCGCCTGCATTTTTACCGTCACGCAGAGCAACAACACGGTGGGCGCACTGGGTTACCTCACCAAGACGGTGGGAGATGTAGATAACTGCGATGCCTTGTTCGGATAAGTCGCCTATTACCTTCAAGAGTCTTTCGGTTTCCGAGAGGGTGAGACTTGAGGTAGGCTCATCCATGATGATGATCTTCGCCTCCTTTGAAAGGGCCTTGGCGATTTCGACCATCTGTTGTTGGCCGATGGAAAGCTTGGAAAGCGGGGTGTCGGGAGAAGCATCGAGGCCAAGAGTGTCGAGAAACGGTTGCGTGTCTGCCTTTATCTTGCGGCGGTTAATCAGGCCGAAGCGGTGCGGTTCCCGGCCGAGGAAGACGTTTGCCCCGACATCAAGGTTGTCCAGAACGTTGAGCTCCTGATGCACGAACCCTACGCCCAGCGAATCAGCATCTGCAACGGAGCGGATGACGGCAGGCGAACCAGAAGCTGTAATCGTACCCTCATCCGGTTGATGGACGCCTCCGAGAACTTTCATTAACGTCGACTTGCCAGCACCATTTTCCCCTATGAGGGCGACAACTTCGCCCTCCATGATGTCAAAGTTGACTTGGTTGAGTGCGGTCACCCCGGGAAAGCGCTTCGTAATATTCTCCATGTGGAGAACCTTCGCGCGCTTGGCGGGGTCTTGCATTGCAGCTCGAGGTAGAGCGGATGTGCTATTTACTGATCGCGTTCTTCCAAGCGTTACACTTCTCCAAATACTTAAGGCCCTCTCCCTTGCGAATGGTAAGAGTCTCAATAAATTTCTGATTGGTGTCAGGAACTTCCAGGTCCTTGGGGGTCTTATTTCCCACAATCATGGCGCGTAAAGCGACCACGGCCTGATAGCCGAACTCGTAGGGCTTCTGGACAATGGTCCCATGGATTTCACCAGCATCAATAGCCTTGAGGGTGCGAGGGTCTTCGTCGAAGCCAATGATCTTGACCTTATCGAGAACGCCCTTGTCCCTCACGGCTTCCAGAATGAGGGGCGCATTGTAGGACCAGAGGCCGACCATGCCGGCAATATCGGGGTGCTTGGTGAGGGTATCCTCTGCGTTACGGCGAGCCTTTCCGAAGTCAACTTCATCGGTCCGGAGNTCAAGGATTTCAATCTCGGTTCCCTCCACGGCCTCACGTAATCCCTGATAACGCTCTACGGCATTAGCCTGATCACCGAGCCCGACAAAGGCCATGACTTTGCCGCCATTCGGAAGGGCTTCCTTGAGGAGCTCGCCAGCTTTTCGGCCGGCTGCAACGTTGTCAGTTCCAAGGTAAAATTTGCGGTCGGAGTCAACGGCGTCACTATCTACCGTGATTAGTGAAGCTTTTTCGGCCCACTCATTGAGCATTTCCTTTTGGCCACTAGGGTTGGTGGGGCTTATGGCGATTCCTTTTACGCCACGCACCAGAAGAGCCTCAATGAGTTCACGCTGCTTGGCNGGTGTGCCGTCGCCCACCTTGAACTCGACCTCAATATCGTCGAACTCGCTCTCTGCCTTCTGAACTCCTGCCTGAGCATAGGCCCAGAAGTCTGCAGAAGCATTGGTAACGAAAGCAAGGCGCACTTTTCCGCTGCTACTTTTCTTTCCACAACTATTAAGGAGGCCGGTCAGAATGATGACTGGAATGAGCCCGAGGAGGGTGAGGCAAAGCTTTTTACTCATAAGGTGGTTTCTGTTTGGAATGAGAATCTTTCAGAGGCCGGGGCGGGTTGGCGAGCAAAATCAGCAGCGTGAACGGATCAGCCCTGCAGATGGTTACTAACGTATATTTTAGCNTTAAACCCAATGNGGCCTCATCTGAGAAAGAGGCATNATGGGGCGGGTTACCAAGGCGTCATGCCGCCGTTCACATAAAGGGTCTGTCCGGTGATGAAGGAGGCCTCCTCCAAGCAGAAAAACCGAACGGCATGGGCAACATCGTCGGGAACGCCCCAACGGCCGACAGGAATCTGCGAAAGATAGGCGTCTTTCTTGTCCTGTGGATCATCGGCATGGCGCTCCACGGGNATCCATCCGGGGCCAACCATGTTGACGGTAATTCCAAAGGGTGCCAGTTCNCGGGCCATGGAACGNGACCAGCCAATCTGTCCTCCTTTTGCGGCGACATATGCAGAAAAGTCGGGAACGGAGGCGGAGAATACTTCACTGATGATGTTGACGAATCTTCCCCATCGCTTCTCCTTCATGAAGGGGAGGGTGGCCTGCGCAAGAAGGAATGGACTCTTGATGAAGAACTCATACATCTCCTGGTAAAACGCTTCGTCGTATTCTTCAATCGGCTTGTGGGGTTGTGGGCCGGTCGCATTCGGGACAACAATATCAATGGGGCCAATTCTGGTGGCTACCTCCTCGACCAGCGCTTCTATTTGTCGGGCATTTGTAACATCTGCCGCGACTGCGATTGCTTTTCCTCCTTCCTCGTTGATTTCATCCGCGAGTTTCTGAGCGCGATCAATGTTATTGAAGGCGTTAACTGCAACCGATGCTCCCGCCGAAGCGAGGTTTCTGACAATTGAGGCTCCGAGGCCCTTACTGCTTCCGGTGACAAGTGCAACGTGGCCGGAGAGGGAGTAGTTGGACATGGGGCGAAGGGTAACCCAAGTTGATCGGTCGGGAAGTCTCAATCCGTCCGCATTGCAATCTCTCGTCAGGTGATAGCAGAGGTGCTCCAGGGGACGAATTCATGATCTCCAAAACCCTGNATTTCAGATTTGGTCCGAGATCCTCCTGCTACCTCAACAANTCTCTCGAGAATTTGGCTAGCCACTTCTGAGTGGGTTCTATTGCCATCNGCAATGGTTCCTGCATTGAGGTCCATATCATCCTCCATTCGCCGGAACATGGTAGAGTTGCTCGCAATCTTAATCGAGGGGCAGGGTTTGTTCCCATAGACTGAGCCGCGGCCCGTGGTGAAGCAGATCAGGTTGGCGCCGGATGCAACTTCTCCAGTGATTGACATCGGGTCGTATCCGGGACTGTCCATNAAGTGGAGCCCGGGCCCAACTGCAGGTTCAGCGTATCGAAGGACGGACTGCATAGTGGTTGTTCCACCCTTGCTGATCGCTCCCAGAGATTTCTCAAGGATGGTAGTGAGGCCCCCGAGTTTATTGCCTGGAGCAGGATTATTACTCAGGTGACCGTCGAGCTTGGCGACATAATCTTCCCACCACCGGATGAGGGAGACCAGTTTTTTGCCAACCTCCGGGCTCGCCGACCTTCTGGTAAGAAGATGTTCCGCGCCGTAGACTTCTGGGGTTTCGGCAAGGATAGCGGAGCCGCCCTGCCTGATGAGCTGGTCTACTGCCAGACCCAGAGCCGGGTTGGCAGTGATTCCCGANAGCCCATCTGAACCTCCACACTGCAGAGCTAGACAAATTTCGCTAACAGGAACCGGCTCGCGCCGCGCCTTATCGGCATGGGGCAGGATTTCATTGTGCAGACGGTCAAGACATGAGNCGATCGTCCGGCGGGTCCCACCGTGATGTTGAATGGTTTCAAGGTGGAAGCTTCCTTCAGGAGGTTTTCCGAAGTGCTCCACCATGAGTGGAATCTGATTGGCTTCACAACCCAGTCCCACCATGAGAACCGATCCGAAATTNGGGTGNCGGNCATGCCCCCAGATAGTGCGTTGCAGCATNCGGAANCCCTCGTTNCTCGTGCTGACCGCGCAACCAGCNCCATGAGTCAGAGCTACCACGCCATCNACGTTCGGGAAATCATCAAGGACTGCACGCTTTTCGACCTCTTTNGCGATGAGTGATGCCACAGTAGCAGAGCAATTAACGGAGGTCAGAATNCCGACATAGTTACGGGTGCCTACTCTCCCGTCCTCACGGCGGTATCCCATGAAGGTAGACCGTTGATTCTCCGGGATAACCTCTGTGACAGAGGCGTCCTCGGCAAAGGNATAGTCATTGGAATATTCCGCCATCGCGAGATTATGCTCGTGGACGTGATCTCCCGGAAGAATCGGACANCTTGCCTGACCGATTATCTGTCCAAACTTAAAGACGTTNTGGCCGGCAGGGATNTTGGAGATCGCCATTTTATGTCCTCCGGGGATCCGGCTGCGAGGTTCGACNTTGCAACCATGCACGGGTTGGCCTGCTTCCAGAACTCCACTTGCCACGACGACATTGTCGTCTGGATGTAGCTGAAAGGACTGGGTATGAGACATNGGGAGCGCGCTGGTAGAGCGCCCGGGATGGGTTGTCACCATGTAAGCTTCTCCCGATCAGNGGGTCGAGCTGCTTTACGTAGCCTGATCGAGAGAGAANGAAGGGGAGAGCTCAGAGGGAGAGCTGTTAGTCCTCCTCGTGCTCCTCGTGCTCCTCGTGCTCTTCGTGCTCTTCGTGCTCTTCGTGCTCTTCGTGCTCTTCGTGCTCTTCCCTCAGAAGGTCTTCAATTTGCTCGCGGATTGCCTCCTCNCGGTTCTGTTCGACTTCCTCAAGCTCTCGTTCCCGCTCCTCCAATTCTTGTGCCCGCTCCTCGATCTCTTCCATTTCCCGGGCCAGTTTCATTCTCTCGAGATCAAGAATTCCTTCGAGATGATTGGCGATCGCTTCCTCGAGTTCGAGGTGAAGGNCCTCTTCCTCTTCTCCATCATGGAGTTCCCCGACGATNCGGTCAGCAATCAGTTCGTTTCTATGAATGGAAATAAAGGCCTCTGCAGCCTCGCGACCGATGTCTTCGAACAGAAGGAAGAATTCCCCGGTCAGCTCCCGGGCCATGTGCCACCTTTCGTGTTCGGTCTCCTCATNCTCGGCCTCTGACGCNTCGTTAATATCGTCCAGAGCCTCCGGGAAATGCTCCTCAAGAAAAATGGCGATCTCTGCGTTGGTTCGTCGATCAAGATCCTCGTCCACTTCCCGGTGACCTTCTCCGAGTGAGGGAAGAATGGCTGAGATGAAGAAAGCGCTCGTAATAATGGTTGGTAAAAATTTCATGGGTGGTGCTGTTTTGATTCCCTGCTGGGGGTGANGTTTTCTANTCATAATCGGTTCGCAGGTGGCTGGCAATACAGCATTGGTGANATTGGACGTGAGCNTAGGATTGCAGNGACCGGTTATCCCGTAGGNGGCGCGAAGTAGATNTTCACTGCCACCAAGCTTTGTGGATGTGCTCTTTTNGCGAGGAGGANATTCAGTTCAGGCAGANAGGTCACTGAGGTGGGACCTAACTACTGAATTGGTGCAGTAAGGATCTTTGAACTTCTTTCCGTAAGTCATCAGTTCACGGGCGAGGGAGATGGCGATATCCTTACAGCGAGGATCATCAATAAAATTAGCTAATTCGTCGGGGTCTTCTTTCAGGTCCAGGAGCCAAGGCTCATCGGAGCTGGAAAGGACCAGTTTGTATCTCGGGGTGACTGCTGCGATCCATCCGACTTGATCGCTGTCGGCGCGGCTAGTTGAACGGAGAAATGTAATATCGCGCCAACCCTTNGGGGTTTTTCCGGTCTTAAGAATCCTCGTGCAGTCACGGCCGTCCTCTCTGCCAGCTGATTTAACCTTCATGAGGCTGAGCATTGTTGGAAGAAAGTCGACTGTGTTGATTGCCTGATTTACTCGCTGGCCCCGGGGAATCGCACTCGGATAGCGGATTATGAAGGGGACTTTGGCAGAGGCTTCAAGAGGAACACCCTTGTTCTGGCGATGGTGCTCGCCGCGCATGTCTCCATGGTCAGCAGTAAAAACGAAAATGGTATCTTCCATNAGACCAAGCTTCTCCAGATGCCGGAACANGCGNCCTACGTTGTCATCGATACATTTCATCATACCGTGGTACTGGGCCATTCGGTAATGGCACTTGGGCGTAGGCTTAGCCCACGAGGGCGCCATTTCAGCTTTTTTNTCATAGGTGCGGGGTTTCGTGNCAACCGCGTCGTCAAACATCGAATCATAGGGTGCCCGAACTGTGTCCGGACCATGTGGATCCGGGATGCTGAGCATATAACAGAACGGATTTTCCCTGTTCACGGTNATAAAATCCATGGCCTTGGAGGTGAGAAAGTCTGTTGCAAAGGATTGCTCGTCNGCTCCGGCGATCGCGTAGCTCGGTTTTCCATTCTGGCGGGCCTTTACGCGTGGTCCTTTCGGGGTGTCCTCGAACTGCTTCCAGTGTCCCCGGTTAAACATGTAGCGGTTATCATCGAAGCCGAATTTGCGGGCCGGAGCCCACTGGGGTTTGCCCTGTCCATCGAGATGCCATTTNCCGCCATAGCCAGTGGAGTAGCCCGCTTTTCCCAGAATTTCCGCAAATGAAANCACNTCATCTCCAATTTGAATNCTGTTATTAGTGACCGGTGTATTCTGAGGATATTGGCCGCTGATAAATGAGGANCGGGAGGGGGAGCAGACAGGAGTTGCGGCATAGAATTTGGTGCAGAGTGCTCCCTCTCTGGCAATTNGGTCAATATGGGGAGTTTCGCATACTGCGCCCTTCGCTCTTCCCCACATGTAGGCCTGCTCCGGGTGGAGGGTCTTGCGGTAGCAGCCGATCGTGCGAAAATTCAGCTCATCGCAGTGGATGATGACAAGATTCGGCTTTCGGATAGAATCNTTCGAGAGGGCCTGGGCTGCGCCTGTTGAGGAAAGAGCGCTCCCTGAGGCTGCGGTGGAGGATTTAAGAAAATGACGGCGTTTCATCAGGTAAGGAGTGAAAGNAATGATAATTTTTCATCATCTNGTGAGCGGAGGAATCCTCCTCCAGACCGAACTAAAGCTGGTCCGTGATGGATTCAATCAACGGTGCGAACTTCAGGTCAATATCCTCGATAGTAAGAGGGATGGATTTCTGGAAGTCTGGTTCAAATACCCGGGTGACGAGTTCGGACACCAGTGTGGAGTCAGAAAACGAGAGGTTCAGTTCCCGGTTGATATGGAGGCTGATAGTGTCGAGGTTGGCGGATCCTACCGTAGCCCACCCATCACACACCATGGCTTTAAGGTGCGTCATTCCCGGATAGTGATAAACTCTGACTCCTGCCTTGAGAAGGTTTCGGGCAATGACNGAGTTGCCCGCATCCATNATTTGGTGATTTGCCTTTTCTGGCAGGATAAGCCGGACNTCGATCCCGCGGCTCGCCGCGGCCTTGAGTTCGCCCTCGATGGTGTCCGAGGAGAAGTAAGGCATTTCGATCCAGACACGGGTGCGGGCGCCACGGATGGCCTGCTGCATGGCGAGAAGAATCTCATTGCGAGCGGTCAGGACATCGGTGCGGAGCAGCCGAAGAGGAGCCCCCGGGCCTTCATCGGGTTTCATATCCTTTTGCCTTACAAACAGGGCGAAGTCGCCGAGGGCCCCATTCCGCCTCCATGTCTGATCAAAATCCCTGCTCAAGGCCTCCACAACGGGCCCCCTTACACTAACCATTAGGTCATGCCACTCATGGCGGGATTCTCGACCAAGATTCATGCCGCCAAGGAATGCGACTTTTCGATCAAAGATATGGAGCTTGGTATGATCGGTAATNAGCCATGGATTCAGTGTCTCACGAAGCAGGACATTGGAATCTCCCCCGACNAGATACGCGCCGATGTCTGCAGGCTGCTTGAATCCCTGCGGAAGGCCCGAGGGGGGCAGTTTTCCGTGGGCCATCGTGCTTCCAAGGTCGTCAAAAATAACACGGACAGGAATGTTTTGTGCTTTGGCACGGAAAAGATCCGCGCAGTNGACACCGATATCGTCATTATCGAAAATATAGACCTGACTNTNCACGGAGAGGCGTGCCCGAGCCAGTTCCTTTTCAAAGGCAGTGAAAAATTTCCGACCGCCAAGATGGTAGCGAAGTTCTCCGCGGATCTGATCCGGCAGGCCTGCCTTGTTGAGGTGGACTTCGAATTCCGGAGAACCCGGACGGGGAGGTTGCTCAGGCAGTAATTTTACTGATCGCAGGGATGGTAGATCGTTTTCGAAAAAGGTCGCGCCCCGCCGTCGGGACAGAGTAACGCCAAGGTGATAAGTGGTGATCGGGTGTCGGATAATGGAACCAATAGTCGACCGGAATGCGGTCTTGAGTAGAGGGCGCTGTAATACCGTGGACTCGATTCCATGCCGTGGCGGGCTTGCATCATCTTCGGTGCGGACTCCGGATTTCTCGCCTCCAAACGCGGCCAGCGGAAGAACCGCATGAAAGAGGACGATCCTGTGGAGGTGGATAAAATGGGTTCTCACTGGAGGGAAAGTGGTTCAGCGGAGCACAGAATACAGCACTCTGTGAGGAGGAAAGTTATTTGGCAGATCGCACCGCAAAGTAAGACCCGGCCACGACCTTCTCGGCAAGGAGAACATTGATAGCCACTTCTCGCCCAGACTCCCTGTGGGAAGGGTCACCCCCGCCAAAGTCCCAGAACCATCCTTTGTATTTTCCCGAGAGCGCCTCCAGAACGAGACCCCTATCAGTGAGGATGAGCTTCCAATGACAATTGTCGGTCGTCTTCCTAGCGAGCCGGAGAGCAGGCGTTACTGTAAGGTTTGGTCCTTCTGGCCGGGTTTTGGCGCTATCGTCACGGGCAATCACCCATCCCTCATATTTTCCTCCTGCCGCCCTGACGAGATACCCCTTTTCGGTTTCGACAAACTGCCATCCTGAAGAGGCCAGGGCCTTGCTCGCCAGGGAGATTCCGTCAACTACCTCAACNTCGCCTACTTTGCCCGCTTTAGCNCGCTCCGTAACGTCGATAAACCAACCCTTGAACCGGGAAACTACCGGGCTCAAGGTGCGTGTGCTGCTGGNTTTTTTTGCGCCCNGCTCTGTTCCCTCCCGTAACCCCTCGATGAAGGCCTCNTGGCCCTTTGCGGGGGAGGGACTCTCTGCTGAGGCGATGCCAGACAGGATGGTAAAGGGGCTGGTTAAAAGAAAAATCAGGATGGAGCACCTCATGGTGGTGGCGTGTTACCACTGAAGTGAGTGGGAAGTCCAGCAAGAGGGGCTCTTTCGGATCTAAGAAATGGCTACAACGGCTATCCAAAAGACTCTCTTATCGTGCCGGAGTGAAGATGAACCGGGTCCCCGTAGTCAGGCTTTGATGACGGTTTAAAGTCCCAGTTCCAGAAGCTTGGGCTCGATTGCTCCGGCCCAGATCTCATAGCCCTCTTCCCGGAGATGAAGGTAGTCNGGCATGATCTCCTTCGGCAGATCTCCGGTTTGGGTGAGAAAGTGGTGGCCAATATCAAGGAAGTGAACGCGCTCTCCATCGTGAAACTTTGAGAGGCGCTTATTAAGGGCATCATTGATACGTCGCTTGGGGCCTTCAGGCTTTGCATCGCGGGGAAAGACTCCAAGAAGGAGGACCTTGGCATTCGGGCATCGCGCACGAAGAATTGATAAGATTCGCGCTACTCCGTCGGCGGTCTCCTCTGGATCCTGGTCCCGATGCCCCGTGTTGTTGGTTCCGATCATGACAACGGCGACTTTGGCTTTTTGCTGTTTGCGGAGATTGCCATTGTTGAGTCGCCAGATGACATGCTCCGTGCGGTCTCCTGAAATGCCCAGATTGAGGGCCTTACGCTTTCCGTAATACTTCTCCCAGCTTTTCTTCCCTGCTCCTTCCCATCCCTGAGTGATGGAATCTCCAATAAAGAGAAGATCGTGAGAGCGGGCGCTGGCTTTACGATTCATTTCGGAGTGGCGCGTTTTCCACCACTCCTCAGCCAGTCTTTCATCGGGAAGCAAGGCAACATGGGCACGGTAGTCCTTCTTCAGGCCCTCGTATTTCTTTTTCAGTCCTGCGAGAATGTCAGCATACTCTGGATCATCGTGAACGCTTTTCATCTGTTGTGGATCCTTCTCATTATCGAAGAGTTGCCATTCCTGATACTTGGGGACGTAGAAAAGGGTATAACGTTCCGTACGGATTCCATCATGGCGAGCAACCTGATGAGTTTGTTCGCCGTAGTAAGTGTAATATACTGCCTCGCGCCANTTTGCAGGTTTCTTAGCACTATTTTCAAGAAGAGGAACAATGCTTCGACCCTGCATATCATCGGGAATTTCGGCCCCACAGATATTTAAGAAGGTTGGGCCGTAGTCTATATTCTGAATGAGTGCCTTGCTCCTCGAGCCCGGCTTGATGATTCCGGGCCAGCGAATGACGAAGGGCATCTTGAAGCTTTCCTCGAACATCCAGCGCTTGTCATACCAGCCATGCTCTCCGAGGTAGAAACCCTGATCACTTGAATATATGACGATGGTGTTTTCCGCGAGGCCGCTGCTATCAAGGTATTTCAGTACTCGACCTACGCCTTCGTCGACGCTTGCGATACTCTTGAGGTAGTCCTTCACATAGCGTTGGTATTTCCAGCGAACGATGTCCTTCTTGTTGAGCTTCCCCGCCTTCATATCGGCGATGAACTTATCGTTCTCAGGCTGGTAGGCCTCGTCCCAGGCTTTTTTCTGAGCCGTATTCATTCTCTGATACTGACGATTGACGATCCCACTGGAGAAATGGTCAGGGAACAGGTTGTCGCCATGAAATTTCATGTCGTGTCCCCAGTACATGTGCTTGTCGATTCCCATGGCGTGCTCGGCGAGGACCTTGCTCCGATTAGCGTAGTCATCGAAGAGTGTTTCAGGCTCTGGCATCTCTACCCCCTTGAAAAGGTTGAGATGACGCTCGGCCGCAGACCAGTTGCGGTGAGGGGCCTTGAACTGAATCATTGCCACGAACGGCTTTTNCCTGTCGCGATCCTCAGCCATCCACTTGAGGCCAAAGTCCGTGACAAGGTCGTTGCAGTGGCCCACGTAACGCTGACGACTTCCATCCATCTCGATAAAGTCGGGGTTGTAGTAAGCGCCCTGGCCGGGGAGAATGCGCCAGAAGTCGAATCCAACCGGGTGTGAGTGAAGGTGCCACTTCCCGATCATCGCAACCTCGTAACCGGTGTTTCGTAACAACTGGGGAAAGGTTTGTTGTTTGCCGTCAAAATAGGACGAGTTGTTATCGAGGAATCCATTGAGATGGCTGTGCTTGCCGGTCAGGATATTGGCCCGTGAGGGGCCGCAGATTGAGTTGGCACAGAACGAATTCTCAAAAAGCATGCCTTCTTTAGCGATCNNATCGATATTCGGGGTGGGAGCGATCTTGTCGAAAAGACCTCCCGGATAGGCCGAGATAGCATTGCAGGCATGATCATCTGAAAACATGAAGATGATGTTGGGTCTTTTNCCGGCCACAGCAGATGGCAGCAGGAGAAGCCCAGTGGAGAGAAGGCAGAGGAGAGAATTGTTCATGACTTCGTGCAGCAGAGCAGACCATTCGGGTTTGGACAAGCGCAGTAGGTCCCTCCTGAGCGACAAGGATGGAAGTTCTGTAATTCGACAGGTTGCGTGGTGACAGGTGGGCTCCTGAGCGATATGATCTGGAGGAAGAACTTCGATTGGTAAAACGGCGGAGTCCTTGGGAAGGAGCTGGGCAGTTACCGCTTTCCACAGAAAATGAGATGAGAATAAGAGCGCGATTTCGAATGTCTCTGCTGGCCTTCTCGCTTGGGTGTGGGCTGGCAGGTGCAGAAAGCGAGCTNCCTGTGGAAGAAGTNAGATCCGCGATCAAGAAGTCCATCCCGCTCCTTGAAAAAACTACAATCGGAACCAGTGAGCACCGGGGCTGCTTTACCTGCCATGGGCACGCTATGCCGGTGGTTGCTCTTGTTGAGGCTCGCCGACGCGGATTCATTATCGATGAGAATAACATCCGGGAGCAGCTGGAGCACACCTTGGCCGATTTAAAAGTGGGGAAGGAACGCTATCTTGATGGAAGAGGTCAGGGAGGCGGATATACGAGGGCGGGGNATGCGCTTTGGATGCTCCGGGAGGCAGGGTGGAGGCCGAATGAAATTACCGGGATCGTGAGTGGTTATCTTGTGCGAGACGAGAAGGCAGATCATTGGAAGAGTAATACGAACCGTCCTCCCACGGAGTTCAGCCCGTTNACCGCGACCTATCTCGCTCTCGAGGCTATTGATCGATTCGGAACGAAGGAGCAAGCTCGCCGAATAGCGGAAAGGCAGAAAAAAGCTAGGGAATGGCTGTTGCAGACAAATCCAAGGGAGACGGAAGAACGGGTCTTCCAAATCCTTGGTCTGGGGCATTTAGGGGCGACGGGGCAGGCCGCCCAAGCGGCTAAGGACTTGCTTAAATTGCAGCGAAACGATGGTGGATGGGCGCAATTACCCGGGGAGGAAAGGAAAAGCGACCCATACGCCACGGGGTCTGTTCTCTTTGCCCTGCGACGTGAAGGGGTTTTCACGGATATGGATAAAAGCTATCGACGAGGGGTTCGATTCCTCCTCGATACCCAGCATGATGACGGGTCATGGCACGTTAAGAGCCGCAGCAAGCCATTTCAGAAATATTATGAGAGCGGTTATCCTCACGGGAAGGACCAGTTCATCTCNATGGCGGCCGGAAGTTGGGCGACGCTGGCACTTCTTCAGTCAATCATNGTGGAAAAAAATCCGTAANACTCCCGCGAGAGAAGGATGTCTGAGATGGCCAAAAGAAGAGGGGTAGTANTTTGGCTATGTGTCTTACTCAGCTGTAGCTTGGGGGAGGCCCAGGGGTTGGGAGGATATCTTGCAGCTGAACANAAGCTGGAGGAGCGCCAGTGGGGGAAGGCTCGGAGTCTCTACAAGATTGTTGTTGAGACTGGGCCGGACTATTTGCGGCCCCACGCGATGCTTGGATTTTTGAGGGCTTCCGCTGGTCTCGGTGAAGGTGCCGCATCCTTACGTCTCCTTGCCTCTCTAGTAGACGATAACGAGCTCTTGGCGCGGAACCGCGAGTTCTGGTTGGCTGCCATTGCTCTAGAATATGCGAAAATACCGCCCGAGGAGAAAAGTAGGNAAGAATCGATTCGTCAACTGAGGGAGGCTCTCAAGATTATTGATGCCAGAAATGGTTATGTCCGGCTGCGAGCCCAAGTGCGCCTCGCAATGGCTGAGCTGCTGTCGGGGGCAGGCCAAGGACGGCAAGCCATCAAGATTCTCACTGAGAGTTTACCGGAATTGCGTTCAGTAGAGTGGGCAGGTCTGCGGGCCTATCAGAAGGCTCAGCTGGCAAAAATATACCTGGGGATTGGTGAGCGGGACTGGGCGGTGAGCCTGCTGGAGGAGATCCGGCACGACCCTCAGCTAGATTCCCGGCATTTTAAGGTGGCGGAGGCTTTCATAGAGGGCCGGGACTTGGGTCAGAGTAGTGTGACGGGCCTGATTGTCCGGGATGAGCCGGCTTGCCTCTCTGTGGAATCGACCGGGTGCTTTGAACTCCGAATCTCTGCAAGCAAAGGTGAGGATAAACTGCGCTTTGCGGAGAAGGGGCAGGTAGTNACCCACTGGTTCAATCTCCAAAAGGACCCTTTCAGGACTGTGAACTTACTGCAAGGCGGGTCTCTTCTGGAAGTCATTGATTCCTCAGGAATTCCTGTGCCTGTCCCGGCAATGATTGAGCTTCTTGAGAGCTCGTCTGCGCGGGTTCGTTTTCAGCGGCGCAATTTGTCTCTCCCTTCCCCAAGGCTGGAGGAATACACGGTTTATCCTAATGGCCAGATTTTCGTTTTCATCAGGGCAGAGGAGGNAGGGCCGCCCAAACCTGGAATGGCACTTCTGCTCACCACTCCTTTCTTTGGCAATCCCAATGGTTGGCGGGTCATAAGCCCCGAAGGGAATCTGCCAGTGAAGCCCGGGGCCACTTTCGAGGGGCGGCACCTACTGTTATCGAGGGTGCCCCTTCCCGAGAGTTATTGGTTGGTTCCAGATGACTTGCTCCTGTTGCCAGGTCAGGCAGGAGCGCGTCTTATTACTCATGTCCCTCTCGATCCGAGACTCNCCATACGCAGGAGAGTTTCCTGTGAACAAAGCGGGAAGGGTGGCAGGATGGCTGTGCAGCTCCGGATCACGCCATCCTTTCTTGAGAAACCTGATCTCGCGGAGAAATACCGAGGTGCTTATCAGGATCCGGCGAAGCTGACTGCTCAGAGTGGAAATCTAGTTATCGATGATCCGGGGGACCTCAATTCTGATGGTTTTAACGAAGGTGAGGGGTGTCATGTAGTGCGGGGAGCAAGAGCGGTAGAGTTCCGTGCTGGGGCCTATGATCGTGCTGATCCCGTGATAAAGTTCGTATCACCCGGGGTTGTGGGACTGCCCGATGTAAGGATCGATGGCAGGATCGCAAATTCTTCATCCTATAATCTATGCTGGGAGCGTCATGANACCCTGATTCTGCGCTGGAATGGCACCATTCCAGCTGGAGGACGTTCGCTGTTCACTCTGGAATGAGGAGGGTTGAGTCCCTTTCGAAGTTCTGCGGCGGGGGTTAAAGCCTGAAATTTTGTCTCTCCTTGCGTCGGGCTGGTCTTTTTGAGTAAGGCAGATCTGAGCTGGGGGAGAACAAGTCAGTTGGGGCCTCAAGGGAAGGGCTCCGTGCTCGTTGAATGCTCCGATGCGCATTTCATGGTTACGGATTGAAGCACTCGCCTAAAGGAAATGAGGTGGTCGGGGTAGAGAGAGGGGAGATGAAATGCTTCCTTGCCCGCTCGTCAAATCGAGGTGTCTGGGGTAAGGTCCCTCAGGATGAAATGGTATCAGCACAAGGTAGTCCGGGAGCAGTGGCTGCTTTTGCTTCTGATGCTCGTAATGTGTCTGATCCTGGGCCTTCAGACTTTCGGTCCAGATGGATCTGATGAGCGCTTCATGGTTGTTCCGAAGGAGATCACTNCGAGCTGGCAGGCAGTTCGCTCCGGAGAGGTAACAATCAGCGACGTATCAACCTTCTCCACCTTGGTCACCAATGCCATGATGCATGGAGATGTCGGGCATTTAGTATTCAATCTATTGTTCCTCTGGATCTTTGCGGCGTTGGCGGTNGAGCTTCTAGGATCTCGCTGGATGGTGGCAGTGTGCCTCCTGACAGCGGTCGCAGGATCGTTGGGTCATGTTTTTCTTAATCCGCTTGAGCGGCACTACTTACTTGGCGCCTCTGGAGTGGTAATGGGTTTCGAGGGGCTATATCTCGGAATGGCGGTGCGCTGGCGTTTGCCCGATCCATGTGTCTTCCCGCTGGCNCGNCCTGTTCCCCCGGCCAATCTTGGGATCCTGACCGTAGTCGGGATCTCATTTGATTACTATCGCCTCATGGAGCGTGCTGAAGTCAATATTGCGTATGGGGCACACCTTGGCGGCTTCATGATGGGGCTTTTCCTCGCCTGTTTTGTGGTGAGGAAACCGAGACTTGCAGAGNTCAGATNATGGGCCACGCCTGTTTCTCGATCATGACTAATTCAGCTAAAAAAAAGTCCGCATCTCAGATGCGGACAATTGAAAGCAGTGAGACCCTCCGAGAGCTGACTGATTCAAGGGCAAGCTTGCTCAGCTTTTCCCGATCTTAGCAGGATACTTGAGCATGGTACGAACCTCTTTTTGGTTCATTCCATCCACGGCTACCTGATCGACGCCGAGGGCNACGAGGCGCTTGCGATGATCCGCCTGACGGCGACGCCTCGCAGCCCCACCCTTTCGAGGGCGGGTAAGATGCGTCTTCATGAACTTTCTCTTCGTGCGCATATCGGAATGGAGTTCTGTCAGGGAAATCCCCGTGGGGGGGCGGGTAATAGGCCCTCTCGGGCTTCCGGTCAACCTGAATTGTGGGAAGAGAGGGTCTGGTATTCTGGTTCGATGGCCCTAGGATCTGAATTTTATGAGTGATCCGCTTCCGGGTATGCTTCNTGGCAAAGTATACCAGTGCTNCATTGAGGTGCCCGCTGAGGCCATAGATGAGAACGGTCACGTAAACAACGTCGCCTACCTGCAATGGATGAATGAAATTGCCCAGTTGCATTTCGAAGCCCTCGGAGGGCCTGACGTCATAGCATTACTGGGNGCGTTCTGGGTGGCCCGGTCGCATCGGATTGAATATCTTCGACCGGTCCTTNAGGGGGATCGCCTGACCCTGAAGACATGGATTTCCTCATTGAGGGGCGCGCGATCCCACAGGGGCTATCAATTTGAGGTCGGAGACCTTCAGGTCGCTGATGGTGAAACGGAGTGGGTGCTCGTAGACATTGAGACCGGAAGGCCCAGAAAAATTCCTCTGGAGATGTGCGCTCTGATAGAGCCCCACCTAAGAAGCGGAAGTTCATCTCAGTAGGGATCCATCTCTGTTGGGAAAAAGGACCGTTACGTAGTTCTGACAACGTGGGCACTTTCCCTTGCAGCGCCACTGTTGAGTTCGAAGGAGGACTTGTCTGCTACTGATGAAATCCCGTCTGGCATGCCAGGCTTGACCCCTGTTCAGCTGGTAGCAGCTGGGATTGGTATCGCAAAAGACCGGACAAATGGCATTGATGCATTTGGATCGAACTACGAAGACTAGTATCGTCTGGGCTNGAAAATCCCCGCCGGTTCAGAAATCTGCGTGGGAAATCCCGTGGAGACTTCAGGAAGATTTATGGTTGGGTTCTGCGTCAACCGCCTCATCCTTAGGTGAAGAGACCATGAAGAATACTCCACTTGAAGAGTTGCTGAGGCTTTCACATGAGATTGGCAGGGAGGATCGTCGACTTGCCATCCTTGGCGAAGGTAATACCTCAGCTCGGATCTCGGATGATGAATTCCTGGTCAAGGCTAGCGGCTCATGTCTAGAAAACCTGCGGAGCGACCAAATAACTCGTTGTCTCTCGAGCAAGGTGCTCACGCTCATGGAAGACAGTGAGAGGCTCTTTTCAAATGAGGAGGTTGATGAGACTCTTCAAGCGAGCAGATGTGAGCCGGATGCGAAAAAGCCAAGTATTGAGACCATGTTTCATGCATGGCTTCTCTCCCTCGATGGGGTCGATTTCGTGGGCCATTGTCACTCAGAGGCAGCCAACAAGATTCTATGCAGTAAAAGGGCGCGTGACTTTGCAGAGAATCGTATGTTTCCCGATGAGATTGTATGCTGTGGGCGGGCCTCAGTATTTGTGGAGAATTGCGATCCGGGCCTTCCGCTCGCGCTTGGGATCCAGAGGGAGACGCGGGAATATATTCAGGAGCATGGAGAGGCCCCGCGGTTAATTTTGTTAGAAAATCACGGGATCATCGGTCTTGGAAAAACAGCTGATGCTGTGCTCGCTTGCACATTTATGGCGGACAAGGCTGCGAATATCTTTGAGGGCGCAGTATCTCTCGGCGGTCCGGTATTCCTGCCGCGGGACCAGATCGAGCGTATCGCTGGGAGGCCTGACGAAGTCTACCGGCAGAAGCAGTTGAATCTTTAAGGGTGTCAATACCACCGCGCGTCGATGAATTTCCTTGGAATTGATCTGGGCACTGGTGGAGTGCGTTGTCTTCTGGTGGACCCCGATGGCACTATCCTGTCGGAAAGTTCCCAGGAACTGGAGAATCGCAATTTAGGACGGGAGGCCGGTCGCTCGGAGCAAGACCCCAGAGAATGGGTTCTCGCGCTGGAGGGTGCCATGGATCACTTGTTTTCTGATCCTGCTAATCGTGACGTACATGCGGTCGCGGTGGATAGCACCTCGGGGACGGTTCTCCCGGTGAGCGGTGATGGCAATCCGCTTGGGATGGCTCTTTTGTATGATGATATGCGGGCTACGGAGGAAGCGGATCGTTGTGGTGAGGTATTTGGAGGAAGGTGCTCTCCGACATTTTCCCTGCCTAAGATTCGATGGATGCAGAGCCATCTTGATTTGCCGGACGATGTGCGCTTTCTCCACGCGGCCGACTTCGTCAATAGCTGGCTGGCAGGAACTCCTGAGATTCCAACTGATTTTACCAATGCCATGAAGACGGGGGTTGACCCGGACCTTGGAAAGTGGCCCTCCAGCCTGGGGGATCTCAGCTTGCCCGAGGTGGTGGATCCGGGGCAGAGATTTGGATTCCTGAGTGAAAGGCATTGCAAGCGATGGAGATTGCGTCGGGAGGTAGTGCTTGTGAGTGGAGCGACCGATTCAAATGCAGCATTTTACGCCTCCGGTGCTGCCAGTCCGGGGGACTGGTCAACAACCGTTGGAACAACGATGGCGTTCAAGGGTCTGAGTGAGAGAAAAATCGAAGACCCGCAAGCGAGAATCTACTGCCATCGGCACCCGGATGGATCGTGGTTACCGGGCGGTGCGTCGAATGCCGGTGGAGAGATAGTGCGTCGACGTTTCGGGAGTCGTATCGAGGAAATGGAGTCGCGCTCACAGCAACGGAGAGAGACTAGCCATCTCATATATCCCTCAGTCCGGCAGGGTGAGCGCCTTCCGTTTGCCAGTTCTTCCTTCAAGCCCTTTTGTGAAGGTGAGGAGGATGATGAAGTAGGATTTTTTCTGGGTTGTTTAGAGGGGTTAGCGTGCCTTGAGGCACTGGTATTCGAGTTGATCGAATCTCTAGGCGGAGTTGTCGGAGAAAGCGTCTATGCGACCGGGGGAGGATCTCGAAGTCGGCGGAGTCTTCAGGTCCGTGCTGATATGCTGTGCAAATCTATCAAGATACCAGCCCACCCCCATTCGGCAATGGGAGCCGCGATTCTGGCTGCAGCTGGATTTCATCATGATCCCGTTGGGAACTGGTCTCGCAGGATGGTAAAAATGTCTCAGGTCGTAGAGCCTGAGAGCGGGAGAGAGAGCTACTACCGGGACCGATTTCTTGAATTCAGGGCACGCTGCCATCAATCCCTCATATAGTGCTATGCCAATAGATTTAGTCATCTCAGATCTCGATGGAACGATCTTGGAGACCGAGGATTACCATCGGAGGGCATACAATGCTCTGTTTCGTGAATTGAACCTTTTGCAGGAGTGGAGCGAGGAAGATTACAAAGCGCGGCTTGCCACGATGGGCGGAGCAAAGTTCGATGAGATTCTCACATGGTTCGCGCAGCCCGTGGAAAATCATGTTGAGACCTGCAGGACGTTATATGCGCGAAAGACGGAGCTGTATGTGGATCTTATTGTAGATGCTCTCAACCGTGAAGAGCTGGCTCTCCGGCCCGGGGTGAAATCCCTCTTCAAGCAGGTCATCGATTCCGGGGTGGGGCTGGCTGTTGGATCGGCGTGCGTCAAGTGGGCCGCGGAGAGAGTCCTTCAGGCTTCGCTGGGTGAGGAGCTTGTTTCGTCGCTGGCAACGGTGTGTGCCGGTGATGATGTGGAGGCTAAGAAGCCCGATCCGGCGGTATATCTACTGGTAGCACAGCGTTGTGGGGTAGAGCCTCGAAATTGTTTTGTCATTGAGGATACAAGGCACGGCATGGAGGCCGCTCATAATGCTGGAATGGGCTGTCTTGTGACACCTAGCGAGCTTGCAAAAGGTGATGTGTTTCAGGGAGCCGCGGGGGAGCTTGAAAGCCTCGAGGGACTCGGAATTCAGGATTTACAAGTGTTCTGGGAAAGGTGCTAAGCGTGGCGGTGGCATATTGGTCGCTTGTCAAGGTTCGGCAAATCAAGGAAGACATGGAGATGATTCGGCTCGCTGTAGTGCTAGTGCTTTACTCACTGGGAGTGATCGACGGCGCCAGCCGTCCCAATATTCTCTTCGCGATTTCAGATGATCAGTCCTGGATGCATGCGAGTGCCTATGGGGACAAGGGCACGAGCACTCCGGCATTTGATCGGATCGCAGAGGAGGGAATCCTCTTCACGCACGCTTTTGCTTCCTGTCCCTCCTGCATGCCGTCCCGAACCTCAATTCTTACCGGGCGGAACATGTGGGAGACTGGGCCCGGGGGAAACCTGATGGGGACCTTGAAATCTGAGTATGCCATTTTTTCGCTCCTTCTCGAGCAATCCGGATACCAGCTGGCTGCAACAGGAAAGACCTGGGGGCCGGGAAAGCTGGAGGGATTTACTCCAGCCGAGGGGAAAAAGTTACCGCTACGTTCGTATTCCTCGATCCAGACTGAGGCGATTCTTGGTGAATCTTTCCACCGCAGGACATTGAAGCAGCGACGTCCAGGTATGAGCAATCTGGACTATGCCGCCAACTTTGAAGACTTCCTCGCTGCAAGGGACACGGAGAAGCCTTTCTTTTTTTGGTATGGTTCGAACGAACCCCATCAGGGGTTTGAAGAAGGCGCATGGAAAAAAGCGGGAAAGAACCTTGTGGATGCGCTCGTTCCCGGAAGCCTTCCCGATGACCCGGTTGTGCGGGGAGAATTTCTCGACTACGCTCTTGAGGTAGAGCACTTCGATACGCACCTCGGAAGGATGCTCGAGATTCTTGCAAGGGAGAATCTGCTGGAGACTACCTTGATCGTGGTTACCAGCGATCATGGAAACCCGATGCCCCGGTCCAAGTGTAACCTTTATGATTCCGGAACCCGGGTGCCCCTGGCTATTCTGTTTCCTGGGCCTGCCCAGGAGGGGGTGAACCGTCGAGATCTGGTTAACCTTATTGATCTTGCTCCCACTTTCCTGACGGCGGCCGGGGTTGAGATCCCAGAAGAGATGAGTGGGCATCCACTGCAGTCCTCACCTGAGGCAGGTGCTGCCACGTCGCGTGATTTTGTAGTCACCGGATTTGAGCGTC
>PBTP01000097.1 GCA_002729275.1 Roseibacillus sp.
CACGGTGGCGGATGACCAGATCACGCGTTACCACGATGTTAACGGTGACGGAGAGATCGATTACTACGAAAACTTTAATAACGACTGGGAGCTTACCAGTGGGTTCCATGCCTTCTGTTTTGACCTGCAGACTGGTCCGCAGGGAGAGTTCTATTTTGCCTTTGGTTGTCCAGTGCGAGGTGGGGGACGCAGCTTTCAGAGAATGAGCCGACACCACGGCTCGATCCTGCGAGTCTCTAAAGATGGTTCCAGGCTGGATCGGTATGCCACCGGGTTGCGGGCTCCAAATGGGATCGGGGTGAGCCCCACCGGCCAGCTCACCAGCGGGGATAACGAAGGGACCTTTGTTCCGCGTTGTCCCATTCACTGGATTGAGCCAGACGAGTTTCTCGGAGTGGTCGATTCGGCGGCGGACTACGCCACCATGAAGACTACTCCCACGGTGGGACAGCGCCGAGGCAGCCGGAAGCAGAATCTTGATCCCAGTGAGGCTCCCAAGCCCCTCGCCTGGTTACCCAAAAACGTGGATAACTCCAACGGGGGGCAGGTCTGGGTAACCAGTGACAAGTGGGGTCCCTACAAGGGAGAGATGCTGCATTTCAGTTATGGGCAGAGCGCGATCTATGTCGTGCTCAAGGAGAAGAAAGGAGCCCTGATGCAGGGTGGAGTGGTCAAGATTCCGGTGCGCCCAACCTCCAGTGCGATGCGTGGGAAGTTCAATCGTAAGGATGGACAGCTCTATGTGGCTGGCCTCAAGGGGTGGCAGAGCAATGCCGGTCGCGAAGGTGGCCTTGACCGGGTGCGTTATACGGGCAAGGCCGTAAGCATGCCAAGCAGTCTGAAGGTCCGTGACGGCGGGCTCGAGATCGGATTCACCCAGAAACTGGACCAGGAGCTTGCCGAAGACCCGGAGAGCTTCAATCTCTCGGGATCCGACCTGCGCTGGACCCATGACTACGGCACAGGAGAGTTTCAGGTTGGGCACCGCAACTCAGCAGGCCCCCCTAAGGGTCGCACTAAATTCCCAGTCAAGTCGGCCAAGCTTCTCCCGGATGGAAAGTCGGTCTTTGTGGAGGTCGAGAACCTACAGCCAGTTCACATGATGCAGATTGACCTGGATCTTGAGACGGACGAGGGCGAGGAGATCGTTACCAAGATCTGGAACACGATCCACGTGGCGAAATAAGATCTGAGAATAATGGAAGACCTTACTTCTTGAGGGGGGTAATCTTGATGTTGCGGTAGGCAACCGGTCCGTGGTCTCCTTGGAACATGATGGGGCCGGTAGCGGCTTCGCGTCCTGTAACTCCGGAAGGAGTCGGCCCTTTCATTTCGACGTTCTCGTGGAGGACCTTACCATTGAGTTTGACGACGAGAAACTTGGCATTGGCGGTCTTCTTTCCTGTGGCATCAAATTTAGGGGCAAGGAAGTTAATTTCATACTTTTGCCACTCCCCGGGTTTCTTACAGGCGTTGGTGCGCGGGGGTTGCGCTCCGTAGATCGCGCCCATGTCTCCTCCCCCGAGCTTCTCCTTCCCGTAGCTGTCGAGGACCTGCACTTCATATTCTCCCATCACGTAGATACCCGAGTTAGCTCCTTTGGCCACCAGCACTTCCAGCTCAATCCTGCTGCTGCCCCATTTCTGGTCCGAGTAGATGTCAATGCTCTGGCCATGCCCGGTGACCACGTTGACCATTGCACCTCCCGTCCCGCTGGCCTTCAGGGCCTTGGGATTCGCGGCGTCAAGTTGCGGGGTGCCGGTCTTCCACTTGGATTCGAGTTCGCCCTTCTTCTTGAACGACCATCCCACGAGGTTCTTTCCGTTGAAGGGCGTATCCGCGAGGGCCAGACCTCCTGTCAGGGCGACGAAGGAAGCGAGAGAGACGAGGGCGTGTAGAGCTGCTTTCATGGTGTCTTAGCGCTGGTTTTGTCGTAAATCCCTCGCGCCCGCAATGGGAAAGGGAGGGTGCTCTCGAATAATAGAATTTGCGAACGAGATTACTATTTTATGCATTTTTTCGTTCGTTCGGGCCTTTATGCAACGTATCTTCACCCCGTGAAGCGTAAATCCGTGATTGGCCATGCTTGCTGGGCTGCGGTTACTGCCGGGGCCTTTGCGTCCGGGTTAGTGCTAGATAGGAATGGAGTGGACCAGCCATCTGCGGTGAAGCTTCCCCGTGCCAAGAGCTCGAGAGGTGCTGGCGGTGAGATTTCCGGGAACAGCGCTTCGAGATCGGTTGGTTTGTCAGGCTCGCTGCAATTGTCCGGAGGCCAATCTCTTGGAGGGGTCACAGGGGTTGAGGCCGGAGCATTGAGTCAGCCAGAGATCGCAGCGCTTGCGAAGGAAGCTTTCCGGAGCGGCAACCCCTTGGTCCGACGTAGCGCTTTTGACCAGTTGTTGGGAAACCTGACAGCGGAAAACGCTCAGGACATGCTGGTTCATCTCAAGGAAAACCGCGTTGGTGGTGAGCAGTGGCGGGATTTTCACTATCTTTGGGGCACCCTCGATGGGAAAGCCGCGGTTGATCATTCTCTCAATTCGGAAGAGCGTGACCTCTCACACACGATGTCAGGTTGGGCTTCCAGCTACCCAGATGCAGCCATCAACTACATCAACAATCTTTCGGAAGAAGACCGGGGATCCTTTCGCCATCTGCAGGAGGCGATGGTGAGTGGGATGGCTGATAATGATACCGCGCGCGCCACCGATTACGTATTGCAGCTAGCTAATCAGGGTGACGATCGGGCGAATCATCTGTTTGGAGTGGTGACAAAGGAAGTTGTGTCGAATGTGGGAATCGATGAAGCGGCCCAGTGGTCGCAAAGCTTACCTGATGGGGATCTCAAGGGAGCGGCGCTTGATACAGTGGCGCACCGGTTCACCAATAGTGATCCGGAGGCAGCAGCTCAGTGGGTGGAGCAATTTGCCGGACAGGCTTATGCGGACCGTGCGATTGAAGAGGTAGGGGATGAGTGGGCGGAAAGGGATCCGGCCTCTGCAGTGAACTGGCTGGAAACTATTCAGGAGGGGCGGGGCCAGAGCATGGGCCTGCACTCGGCTTTTGGAGAATGGGCACAGCGTGATCCGGTGGCAGCAGGGGAGCGCATTACTTCCATGGAACGCTCTCCTCAGCGTGATGCTGCCATCAGTGGGTTTGCCCGAAGAATTTCTTACGATGATCCCGGAGCTGCCATCGAATGGGCAAATAGCATTGCCGACGAGGGTTCGCGGAGCAGAGCCTTGACCCATGCCGGTCAGCAGCTCTTCCGACGGGATCGTGCAGCGGCTGAGGCTTGGGTAGGCTCAAGCGGGCTTTCCCCTGAGGCTCAGCAGGCGGTCCGCAATCCACCGAACCGCAGGCGGTAATCACCACCCTGGCAGAAACCCAGCTCTCTCTGCGTAGGTTCCAGCAGGAAAACTCCGCTGGACGGAGATGACCTGTGACTGCTCTGGGCATGGCTCCACTCAGGCGGTGGGTCTCAGACGCTTTGGGTTCCACAGCATCTGGTAGTGAGTGTTGGCCATTATTCCGGGAAGTCTTTTGTGTTTAACGAGTTGGCTAGAAGCGCTTGGAGAAAGGACTTCTTTTAGACGGGAGCACGCGAATCTTTTCCGCCTTTTTTCGTGTGTTCCTATCCCTTAGCAACGTAAGAAATCGGTGTGACAAGAAAATCAACAGTAATTAAATATTGTTGCTGGGCGGCCTTGACAGCTGTTGCCTTTACTGCGGGTATCGCACTTGAGAGGCAGAGGCTCGGAGGGAAACATGGAGGGGGCGTAAAATCCGATAGCGCTAAGAGCCTGCGGAATTCCACAGACACTATCTCTGGAGGGATTCGGGGGGGAAAGGCTGGGTCGCTGGCATCCTCAAGTTCCCCGAGTTGGGAAGACCCATGGCCTCGGGTATTTAGTGAGGCCGAGATCGAGGCGGTCGCGGTAGAAGCCTTTCAAAGCCCCAATCCCCTCATCCGGCGAAGGGCTTTTGACCAGTTGCTGGGGAGCCTGACAGCCGGGAACGCGCAGTATATGCTGGGACACTTGAAGGAAAATAGCGTCAGAGGGGATCAATGGCGGGATTTCCACTATTTATGGGGAATGCTTGATGGGAAGTCCGCAGTCGAGCATGCCTCGGAGTCAGAAGAGAATGATCTCTCCCACGCCTTGGCGGGTTGGGCCTCCAAGTATCCAGATGAGGCGATTGCACACCTTAACACCACTGCAGATGAGGATATGGGCTCCTTTCGCTACCGACAGAAGGTGATGGTTAATGGCATGGCCAATAATGATCCTGCCCGAGCGACTGATTATGTCCTGCAGCTAGCTGATGAGGGTGATGAACGTGCGAGCCAGCTCTTCGAAGTAGTGACAAGCGCAGTTCTTTCGAATTGCGATGTCGATGAAGCAGCGACGTGGTTGGACTCTACCTATGGGGAGTGGGCGGACCGGGATCCGGAGGGTGCTGGTGAGCGGATCAGCTCGATGCCTCGCTCTCCCCAGCGGGATGCTGCAATTAGTGGGTTTGCTCGTCAGATTTCTTACGGCGATCCGGGAAAAGCGATCGAGTGGGCCAACAGCATTGCGGAGGAGAGTGCACGGGTTGAGGCCCTCACTCATGCAGGCCAGCATCTGGCCCGGCGGGACAGGGCGGCAGCAGAAGCTTGGGTGGCCTCAAGCGGCCTTCCCCAAGAGGCCCAACGAGCAGTGCTTAATCCCCCGCAGATCCGACGGCGGTGACCAAGTGAGGCGCTTGAGAGCATCTTATCTTTTTGGAGGTCATTTCTTCTCGATGATTTCTGGCGCTGTCCAGTTCAACGCCTCTCCCTCGGGAGTGCAGATGATGCTACAGCCTCTCTCTTACGAGTCCCTAAGCCCAAGCATGCACCCGAGAAAGAACGGTTCAGGGGCAAAACCTACAAAGGAGAAAGCTGCTAAATCTTACCTTCCTGCTGTCGTTGAGCTTCCCGGCGATAGTCCTCTTTTGCCCTTTCATCTTCCTGTGCGTCCTCTGAGTAGAAAATGAATCCCAGGGCACGACGGTTTCGGCTGGCTGAGGTATTTCCCTCCGCCCGGTGAATTGTCATTGAGTCGTGCACGAGAAGATCTCCGGGTGCCGCGTGTANCACTTCTTCCCTCGATAAATCCTCGGGACGCCCAAAATCAGTCACACCCTGTGAGAAACCAAGGGTGCCGGTGGGGCCGTGGGGGCGCAGCCCATCGCGATGAGAGCCGGAGACATAACGGATGCACCCGTTTTCCTCATTCACCTCGTCGAGGGCGAGCCACATCGTGAGGGCCTCAGGAGGGTGGAGCTTGAAGTAGTAACCGTCCTGATGNGGTGGCGTTGGGCGTCCCGCGAGAGGAGGCTTGTTGAAGTANTGCATGTTNNTGGCAACANCGCCCTTNCCCATGAGCTCCTCGGCGAGAGNCNTTGGTTTNNCGTTCATGAANNNNTNNCACCANGAGCAGTGGTNCTGCATCTGCTGAATCTGCTTCAGGGTAGAGAGCGTTTNCCTGTCTTCATAAAAGACATGATCCCGGGGCAATTGAGNGANAANGCCCTCAATGAATTCTCGGATCTTCTCNTGGCAGATTGCAATCTCGCAGGCGTCAAAAAAACCGGGGAGGTAAACGAAGCCATTGTCGAGATACGTCTGGCGAAGGATTCTTGCTTTCATTGTGCTGAATGAGCTCAGGTCGTGTTGTCACAGTAACTGAGGCGGGCGCCACAATGTTACAATTTCGTAACGTTGTAGAATGGGGTTAGGTTTGGAATCTTGATCGTGGCGGTATGTTGTTAAGCTCTGCGCCCAATGTTGTTGCATCACCAAACTCTTCGTCCTTGGCAACTTTTAATGCTGTGCGTTACCGTATGTCTGGGCGGTGCGATACTCGGGCAGAGCGTATCTCCTTCTGGTGAAGGTGCCGCGCAAGGGGAGAATGTAAAAGAGGAAACGGTTCAAACCTCTAGCAAGGCTCAGGACGAGGACGTGCTTTCCCTGCTTCTGGAAGAATCTTCCCCTCCTGTGCCTACTGAGCAGGAACTGCGGGATTTACTCGATCCCGAGGAAAGTGAAGAACAACCGCTTGGTAAGGATAGCGCTAACACCACAGAAACCGATGAGGGTTCGAATCCAGATGGAGGTTTACTCCCTGTGAGAAATCTGAAGTTAGGTCCGGGATCTTTGAGAGGAGTGGTTGATGGACCTGATGGTCGGCCTGTCGTCGGAGTGATCGTTGTCCTGCAGGGACTTGATGCGAGAATGATGACGGATGACGAGGGTCAATTTGCCCTGGAAGGAATGCCCGGAGGACTACGGGTTATCAAATTTCTCAAGACGGGTTACAAAATAGTCACTAGGGAAATTTTGATCCTCAATGATGGGCCAACCGCGTTGAGACAAGGTCTGGAGTTGCGCCCAATAGAGACAGCTACCGATGAGTATCTTCTTGATGAAATTGAAGTCGTTGAGGAGTTCTCGGAAGACCGGTTCGCCGGCATTACTCTCGGTCAGGCTGATTCACCAAGTTTTGTGAGCGGAATTGGGAGAGCTGAATTTGAGGAGGCAGCCCTGAGTGATGCGGGTGATGCAGTAGCCAGTATCTCCGGAGCGAATGTGGTAGGCGGCCAATTTGCGGTCCTACGAGGCCTGGCAGATCGCTACGTGACAACAACTTTTAACGGAGCGACGATTGCATCTGCTGAGCCTTCGCGAAAGGCAGTTCAGTTGGACCTGTTTCCGACGTCTGCGCTGGAGGCTATTGATGTTTCGAAAACGTTTCACCCGGGGCTCCCAGGAGATTTCGGAGGTGGGGCAATTGATATTCTAACGAGGATCTACCCGTCGGAGCGAACTCTGAGTTTCAAGTTCAAGCAATCCTGGGATCCGTCTCTCCCTTCTGCCTTTCTTGAGCACCCAGATCGCGAGGACTCATGATGATGGAGATGAGGCGCAACGAATGTTAGCGAGGGCTCGGGCAAGCTTCCGGTTGGCACTGGAGAAGCCCGAAGTGGCCTACGAGGCCAATTTGCGTTATGGGCAGATGCTGGTGAGGAAGGGTGGCTCGATAGAAGCTCTCCCGTATTTACGTGCAGCTATGGAAAAGAAAAAGAGTGATAATCTCTTTCAGTATATCCGGAGGGTTGAACGAGCTGCAGCGCGGCAGAAGGTTCGTCAGGAACGAGAGGCTTCGGATCGCGCTGAGGCCGAGGCTCGCGCCAAGGAGTCTCTTGGTCAGGACCAATGAGGGTCTACGGGCCTGAAGACAATGAAATCTCGTTAATCCGTCTGAGGTCTCTAATCTGGAGCCTCTGAGAATAACTCCACGAGGTAACCGTCGGGGTCGCGGATATATACTTGCTGGAACCCATCGGGTCGAGATTGTGGTCCAGCGGCGATTGGTATGCCGGCGGAGTGCAACTGCTCAACGGCCTTCGAGCAATCATCGAGGGCAAAGGCCATATGGTGACCACGGGCTGTCAGGGTTCCTCCCGGATTAGAGGGGCCACCGGATCCACTTTCCTCACTCTGAAGGATCACATGGATCTGGGTATTTCCTGCCTGGAACCACAGGCCGGGAAATGGGAAGTCAGGGCGAGGAACAGGCTTCATTCCAAGGATGGACTGGTAGAAGTGGCGGCTGGCTTCGAGATCCCGGGCGATCACGGCAACATGGTCAATTGCATGAACGGATAAGAGAGACGGAGATGGCATCCGAGGAGGATGAGAGATGGTCCTGCGGGGCAAAAGAGCAATCGCAATAGATCGAGGGAGAATCCCTGATTCTGCCGGTCAGACTACCGTGTCGGGCTAAATTTGCTTTCTCTCTAATCGGTTCGTTACACAGGGTCTCGAGATTCGGCTTGCCTTTCGAAAAACGGGTGGCATTTTCGCCCGGTCCTGAGCAGAACGCGACCCGTTCGTCTAGTGGTTAGGACTCCGCCCTTTCACGGCGGCAACACGGGTTCGAGTCCCGTACGGGTCGCCACTTTTTCCTCCCTTTCTGCCAGGAGATTTATCCTCCGGGAGGCTTGGGCACTGGCAAAACTTCCTCCGTCAGGTATGACGGCCTCATGCCTCTCTCCTTTCGGCTCCTGCTGCCTGCTCTGTTGTGCCTTCCATTGGTCACTGCAGCACCAAGGCCTAATATTCTTTTTGCGATTGCTGATGACTGGGGCTTTGGCGATGCCGGCGCCTACGGGTCCACGTGGGTGAAAACTCCGGCGTTTGACCGGCTGGCCCGGGAGGGAATCCTGTTTCAGCGCGCCTATACGCCTAATGCGAAATGTGCCCCGTCCCGTGCAATCATCCTCACGGGTCGATATTCGTGGCAATTGGAGGAGGCCGCAAATCACCAGAATGTGTTTCCCTCCAAGTTCGGAAGCTTCATGGAAGTGCTGGCAGGGAATGGCTATGTCACGGGATATACTGGGAAGGGTTGGGGACCGGGTATCGCCAATGATGCCGGAGGTAAGCGCCGGAGTATCACGGGGAAGGCATGGACCAAAAGGAAAGCCAAGCCTCCTGCCCGCGCGATATCAAATAATGACTATGCCGGGAACTTTGCGGACTTCCTTGCCAATGCCCCAGAGGGGAACCCCTGGTGTTTCTGGTACGGCACGAGCGAACCGCACCGTTCCTATGAGGATGGTGTTGGTCTCAGGATGGGAAAGAGACTGGAAGATATCGATCATGTCCCGGCATTCTGGCCGGATAATGCTCGCACACGTGGCGACATGCTCGATTATGCGATTGAGGTTGAGCACTACGATACGCACCTCGGACGAATCCTGACTCATCTTGAGAAGACGGGTCAGTTGGACAATACCCTGATTGTCGCCACCAGTGATCACGGGATACCGTTCCCGAGGTGCAAGGGACAGGCCTATGATTATTCCAACCATGTTCCACTCGCGATACGCTGGCCCGGAGGGATCCAGGGAAAAAATCGGAGTGTCGAGGACTTTGTGAACTTTACGGATCTAGCTCCCACCTTTCTTGAGGCTGCTGGAGTCCATGATCTTGCTCCAATCATGCAGCCGATGAGCGGGCGTAGTCTGTTTGATATTTTTCAATCACCCCGGTCGGGGCAGGTGGTTCCCTCCCGCGACCATGTTGTGCTGGGCAAGGAGCGTCATGATGTCGGTCGACCGAACAATGGAGGGTATCCGATCCGGGGTATCAGGAAAGGAGACTACCTCTACCTCTACAATTTTGAGGCCAACCGGTGGCCCGCGGGTAACCCGGAGACCGGCTATCTGAACTGCGACGCGAGTCCAATCAAAACCCTGATTCTCAACCAGCGCCGGCAGGGTGACAGGCATTTCTGGGATTTGAATTTCGGGAAGAGGCCTGCGGAGGAGTTCTTCAATGTGAGGTCGAGCCGAGACTGCGTTAAAAACCTTGCTGGGTATCAGGAGCACGCTGAGC
>PBTP01000014.1 GCA_002729275.1 Roseibacillus sp.
ACTTCCGCCGGCTTCTCTGTAATATTATTGCTGAAGACGTCGAAAACGGAGAGATCCCCGATGATAAGGACTTCCTTGATTCCCTCATCCGTAACATCTGTTATGAAAACGCCAGATCCTACCTCGCCTTTCCTCATCATGTATAGAATTAGACTTCAAATCCTACTCTTCCTGATCGCCTCGGGGGGATTGTCCCCTCTCCTGGCCGTCGAGCGCCCCAACATTCTCTGGCTCTCTGCCGAGGATCATGGTCCGCATCTTGGCTGCTATGGAGACACCTACGCAGACACTCCCAATCTGGACGCATTCGCGAAGTCTTCTCTTCTCTACAAGAACGCCATTTCTACTGCACCTGTTTGCGCACCTGCCCGCACCACGATCATTTGTGGCATGTATGCCCCCTCGCTTGGTGCCCACCACATGCGTTCGGAGGCTGCAAAACCAGAGTGGCTAAAATTCTATCCGCAATACCTGCGGGAGGCCGGCTACTACTGCACGAACAACTCGAAGACCGACTACAATGTTCAACACAACATCAGAGACATCTGGAACGAGTCCTCTGGCAAAGCGCACTACAACAAGCGCAAAAAAGGGCAGCCCTTCTTCGCAATTTTCAACCAGACCTGCACCCACGAAAGTCGGATCAGGGCTCGCAAAAGCGCGACGAAGCATGATCCATCTAAAGCACCTATTCCTCCCTATCACCCAGATGTTCCCGCGGTCAGGGATAACTGGGCCCAATACTACGACCGACTAAGCCAGATGGATGATTGGTTCGGAGCTCATCTCCGCGCTCTCAAGGAAGATGGGCTGGCCGAAGATACCATCGTCATTTTTTGGGCGGACCATGGATCCGGCATGCCGCGTGGTAAACGCTACGCCGGATGGAGTGGCCTTCACGTTCCCATGATCATGCACATCCCGGAGAAGTGGAAGCACCTCCGCCCCCCAGAATACAAATCTGGTAGCATTTCGAAGAGGCTGGTTGGCTTCGTCGACCTCGGAGCAACCATGCTTTCCCTCGTGGGAATAAAACCTCCTGCCTTCCAACAGGGAAAACCCTTTGCAGGAAAACATGTCACCGAGAAACCGGCGCACTCGTTTGGGTTCCGAGGTCGCATGGACGAACGCCCAGACTGCTCCCGGACGGTGACTGACGGGAGATTCGTCTACATCCGAAATTTCATGCCCCATCTTCCGCACGGACAGGTTCTTCACTACCAGATGGAAACTCAGAGCACCCGTATCTGGCGCCGCCTCTATAATCAGGGTAAGCTCAACAAGATCCAGTCTGCCTTTTGGGAAAGAAAGGCACCCGAAGAGCTCTATGATATTTCCCAGGACCCCCACGAGACCAGGAACCTAGCCCAGGATGCCAAATTCAGGGCGACTCTCATCTCCATGAGGAACGCCCTCTACCAGAACCTTGAGAAGACGTTTGATGTCGCCCTCCTCCCAGAGGGGTTGCTACATGACCTTGCCAAGGAGCATGGTCTGACACCCGGTGATCTAGCTCGGGACAAGTTACTCTATCCCATCCAGCGGATCCGTAAGGCTTCGGATATACTCCTCGACACAACGGTTGACGAGGAACGCATCGTCAACATGCTCCGCGCAAAGCTTCCAGCGCAGCGCTACTGGGCCGCCCATGCCTGTCTCTACCTGGGCGAAGAGGTCATCCATAAACACTTGGAAGCCCTCAACTCTCTTCTGAAAGACCCCTCCCGCAGTGTGCAAATTGCCGCCGCGGAAGCCCTTGCTACCTACCCGGCAGGAGCAAAGGGAGGCGAGGAAGCCCTTGAGGTCCTCCTCGCCAATGCAGACCCCACTAAATCGAGCGCGTATCACGCAGTCGCAGCTCTTAACGCTCTCGACCACCAACCCCAGAAGGTCCTCGAGCCATATAAGCAGCGCATCACCAAACTACCCACAAACGATCCTGATGCTCCCGGACGGCCCAATGGATACGCGGCACGGATGCATAAGCACATCACCGAACCAATCCCGGACACCTTCTCGTGGGAAAAAAATAACCGCTGATTCCGCCCGTCTGGCGAGAAAAGTGGGAACAGCTTCCCTTGCACCAATCTTAATATCCGCCTACACTCCTCCCATCCTCTCTTGAGCAAAGCTCCGCCACAGAAACGAAAGCGCGTCAATGTCCGCCGCCCCGACGTCATGGAAGATGTCCAAGCGGAGGTAGAGAAACACTATCGGTCGCCGATTGTAGAGAAACTCCGTAAAGGCGGAGGCTCGCTTACCATCGGATCAACGACCCTGCGCCTCGCTCAGCAATTTGGGTTCTGCTATGGAGTAGAGCGAGCTATCGACTTAGCCTATGCTTCCCGGCGGGTTTTCCCAGAGAACCGTATTTTCCTGATCGGAGAGATCATCCACAACCCCGAGGTCAATCGCCAATTGGAGGAAATGGGTATCGTCTCNCTTCCGTGGAAAGAAATGGACGAGCAGTATGATGCGCTCACTGAAGATGATGTCGTCNTGGTCCCCGCCTTCGGTGCCCCTACCTCGTTCATGGATAAGATCGGAGAGGCCGGTTGCTACGTGATCGACACCACCTGTGGTGACGTCATGAAAGTATGGAGGCGCGTCCGAAACTACGCCAAAACCGGNGCNACCTCCATNATCCACGGCAAAGAGGGNCACGAGGAAACCCGCGCCACCGCATCCCGNGCCGAGGGTGATGACGGCAAAGGTCACTATCTGGTTATCCTGACCNTNGACGAAGCGGATTACGTTTGTGACTACATCCGGAATGGGGGCGAGAAGAGTGCTTTCCTGGCCAAGTTTGCAGGGGCAACCTCAGAAAACTTTGATCCCGATCTCCACCTCATTGATATCGGTGTCGCGAACCAGACAACCATGCTGAAGAGCGAAACAGAGGAGATTCAGCGCCGGATCAGCGATGCAATCACAAAGCGNGATGGCTCCGCTGAGCGNTTNCAAGTATTTGATACAATCTGTGGCGCAACCCAGGAGCGGCAAGATGCNCTTTTTGACATGCTCNAGAACCCCCTGGACATCCTNCTTGTGGTAGGNGGATACAACAGCTCCAACACCACTCACCTCGTTGAGATAGGGCAAGAAGAACTCCCCACCTTCTTTATCCAGGACGCAGGTTGTCTGGCCTCTTTTGAAAAGATCGCTAATTACGATCTGGAAGCGCGTCAAGAGATCGAGAGCGACTATCCCTCTAAGCTCTTCGACGACGGCCAGGTCATAGTCGGCGTCACCGCCGGAGCTTCCTGCCCTGCAAACCTGATTGAAGCCACTATTCTGCGTGTCTTTGAGCTCCGGGGCATTAACCCTTCCGAGGTCGAGGCAGCTTGAACTGCTTTGACTACTCTTTCACTGCTGAGATCACAGCATCGACTTGGGTNGCCTCTTCCTCTCTTCCCGATATCTTGAGGGAATCACGGTAACCCTTAAGAGCCTGAAGGTCATTGGGCCGACGCTTGATCGCTGATTGATAGCTTTCGACTGCTTTCGCGTTGTCTTCAGACGCAAGGTAGTACTGCGCNAGACGCAATTCCATCGGGGAAAGCACCACTGGAGGCATCAGGAGAGCAGGCCGCTGCTGCTTATCAACTGCGGTCTTAAACCAACTCCTTGCGATCTGCCTCTGTGCGTCAGAAGTCGCACGAGCGAGGGCCACCAGCCCTCGGGCTTCCGCGGTGTAGACTTTAACTCCAGCAAGCGCTCGCACGTATTCAGAGATTGATGCACTCTTAAGCGCCTGGCTTCTCAGAGCCTCCATTCTCTGCTGTATAGAGCTCAGAGTCATGGTCTTCTGCTGTGCCAACTCGGTTTTTCCTTCCTCCANCGATTTTCTGCACTCGAGATATTGCATCAGGCTTTCAAGGTAGAAAACCGACAAAGTCCGGTCCTTAATTTCTCCTAGAAAAGGATCATTTTTCCCCGGCAAACTTTTGATCGCCATGGCGAAATCTCCCTCGTCTCCCCTCGCCAGGTAAAGCCGTGCTGGAAGAGTCCTGGCCTCCCACATTAAGAGGCTCGCCCCCTTGGAGCCCAACCTGGAAGAATCGACTTTCAGCTTAGATAGTCGAACCGCAATCGACATCGCCTCTTCAAATTTTCCCCGACTTTGCATGGCGGTGGCAAGATATAACTGAGACCGGATCCACCCATCACACTCATGGACACTCAGCATATGCTTTTCCTTGTGGGCTGCGTAGAGGCTGCTTGCGCGCTCAAGAGCAGCCTCAGCCAACGCATGATTTCCACAACGCCATTCAAAATGACCGAGCAGATGCTGATAGGGAGGAAACCCCGGAACTAACCGAGCCATTTTCCTTACCACCGGAAGAATCTGCTCCCGGAGCTTGGTTGTGGCCTCGGGTGCTTCACCGTGGAGCATTACCCAGAACCCTAGGACTGCCACATTGTCAGGATTGGCTCCCACCAGCTCCTTCATTTGCTCAATAGCCTGAGCTTGTTTCGCTCTTGGACCGAACCGATCATATCCGTCTCGCTGCAAATAAATCGCTAGGCACTTCGCCTGAAGATTCCCCGGATAAGTTTCGGACAGGCTTCGAAAAGCCTCACCCACCATCCCCCGCAGCCTGAATAACTCAGCGAGAGCAAGCGCATACTCCTGCTCAATCTTTGTTGCGATGGGTAACTGCTTCCCATCCAGCTCCCGCGTGGCGTCAATCAATTCGATCATTCGCATCACAGCCACCTGCCGCTGCTGGGTGAATTCGTTATTTGGAGCAGCCAGCGCTAATCCGATTCCCCAGTAGGCCATCAGGCAATCCGGGTCCAACTTCAATGCCTCACAAAAATGGCGGTAAGCCTCAAAGTCCCATGCCGCCTGAATATGAGCGAGCCCTTGCAATACATGTCGTGAGGCNAGGGCGCTCGGTGAGGAAATCGCCATCGGGATCGATATAATCTCCTCTACGAAGTCAGGCGGCGGAAGCTTTGCGACCACCGGATGAATCACCTTTTCCACAGAAAACGGGAAGACGGTCCTCGCCTCCAGCGGAGGACCGACTAAAGGGATAGTTTCCGCCGGCAGGGCTTGAATGCTGAGACACGACAAATAGCCCGCTATAAATAGTGTCCTACCCCCGGAAATTCGCATGCCCCCAGTGTTCCCGGAGCCACCAAGTTCTCAAGGAAAAGCTGAACCATCGGGAACTATTCCCTNTAAAGAGCAATGCAAGCACTTGAAATTTGCATTCTGAAACTTGAGACTCTTGCACATGAAACTTGGTCTCATCGGATGCGGCAAAATGGGAAAAGCACTCACAGTTGGAGCGATCGATGCCGGGGCCGTCTCTGCAGGTGACGTCATGGCCCACGACATTGTGCCAGCCGCACAGGAAGCGTTCCTGGCCGAGCGCGAAGTATCCGGAGCCAAATCGATTTCTGAAGTAGCTCTTTTTGCAGATGTTCTACTTCTCGCCGTCAAACCCCATGATGTTCAATCAGCCATGCACCAAATCCGGGATTCTGGCACTACCTCCGAAACGCTCCTGGTAATATCTGTGGCTGCCGGCCTGACCNTTGAGCGCCTTGAGACAGAGATTGGCGGAGGGGGACGCATCATACGCTGCATGCCCAATACTCCGTCCCTTGTGGGACAAGGTGCAGCTGCTTACTCTCGAGGTAACATCGCCACGGACAAGGATGCCGCAACCGCCCAGAATCTGCTGGGATCGGTTGGATTGGCGCTCGAGATCAAGGAATCCTTGATGGATGCCGTTACTGGGCTNTCCGGGAGCGGCCCNGCCTACGTCTACCTCTTCATCGAGGCCCTTGCCGATGGTGGGGTACAAAACGGCTTACCACGTGAGCATGCCCGCCAACTGGCAGCCCAGACCGTTCTCGGGGCAGCTGCGATGGTGCAATCTACCGGGGAACACCCGGCAGTTCTCAAGGACATGGTGACTTCTCCTGGCGGCACGACAATCGCCGCTNTGGAANCCCTTGAGGCTCACGCCTTTCGNGCTGCCTGCATCGAGGCCGTTAACACCGCGGCAGCTCGTGCCCGAGAAATGGGTGCCGAATAACAGCCAGGCTCTTATCCCCTAGATTTCTCGCCACGCTGCTGCCAATCCACGCACTTTATTTGCATTTCTTAGGGGTCCAGAATCACATTGGTTTTTTGGGCAACACCCCTAAGCTCNGCNCATGACCGGTTTCTGCCGCTCTTNTTACCACGCAGGCTGGGGGTTATTGCTCCTCGCGAGCTGCTCTACGGAACCCGACCTCGACCTTCCGATAGCCGGCTCCCTCAACAACTCGGAAAACACCGCCAAAAAGACTTACCAGCGCGCAGAGAGCCTGAGTGCTAGTGGCCGAACAAGGAAAGCACTTGGCCTCTATGCGGCGACTGCAGATCGGTTTCCCAACGCCAGCGTTGCACCTTCCGCAAGGTTCAGGCAGGCCCAGCTGCTTGAGCAGGACGGAAAGATTGATGAGTCCTTCGAGGCCTACCAAGGTCTAATAACTCGTTACCAAGGATCAGCCCTCTACACCAAGGCAAGGGACAATCAATCCAATGTGGCTCATTCGGCCGCAGAAGGACAACTCACCGGAAAACTCCTCTGGTTCAAGCCGAGCTTNGACATCAAAAAGNTTGTCTCAATGCTCGAGACAGTAAGAGATAANGCTCCTCGCTCACCCTCAGCCGCAAAGGCGCAGTTTGCAATAGGGTCNGTATACGAGAAGAAGAAGTCGAAATTAAACGAGGCTGTAGCTGCCTACCAGAGAGTCGTGGATGATTATCCCAGATCATCGCAGGCACCAACAGCCCAGCTCAAAATCGGAGAGCTGCTGCTGACTGGAGCCACTAAAGGGAACCGAGACAACTCGAACCTCGACCGCGCCCTCCACACCTTTGAGGACCTGCGTCAAGCTCACCCGAAATCCAAGCCAGCCGCTACAGCTGGAAATCGAATCTCAGAAATCCGAAACCGAGACGTTCAGCGAACCTTTGAAATCGGAGAGTTCTATTACAGAAAGGGTGAGACAAAGGCCGCGACGCTCTATTATAATGAGGTCCTTCGACAATCAAAGGGGGGCGAACTTCATGATCGCGCCAAAGCCCGCCTGCAAAGCCTCGACCGAAGCGAGTAGGAGGCCGCATGTTCAAGGTTCCAAGGATAGCCTCAAGGAGCGGTCTTCTGCCGATCCTCGGCGCAATTTCAATTTCCTCTCTCACCAGCTGTAGTGGCTACCGATGGGGAAGCGCGAAACCTGAGCACCTTGCCGGGATCAATTCGGTCTGTGTT
The DNA here is from genome assembly GCA_002729275.1 of Roseibacillus sp. Classification (GTDB taxonomy): domain Bacteria; phylum Verrucomicrobiota; class Verrucomicrobiia; order Verrucomicrobiales; family Akkermansiaceae; genus Roseibacillus_B. The sequence goes on from PBTP01000014.1 coordinate 7,281, forward strand.
GCGGTAGTTAAGAATAGCACCCAGATTCCCAGGGCTGCAGCCCTCGCCACAAACAGTATTGCTGATGCTCTTACAAGAGACGGCACCTATCGAATGGCAACTCTTGACCGAGCAGATGCGCACCTGCAAGCCGAACTGAAAAAGATTGAGTATCTGCAAGTCCGGTCAACAAGAGAGGATGCTTTGCGATCGGAGGAACTGGAAATGAAAGCGCACTTGGTCTGGGTGCTGGTGGATACAGATAACCCGACTAAAATTCTGGCCCGTGGAAACGCTACTGGAACTACAAGATTTTTCGTAGATCCGAATTTGCAGACCGCTAGACAAAGNGCTCTTGTTGACTCCATTAAGAGAGCAACCGACAGCATGATCGCNCGATTCGCTTCAGGATTTTAAGATTCGTCCCGGTTTCGGAGACAATCATGCCCNGCACCTCTTGGGGTCACGCAACTACGAGAAAGCAGCAGGCGGAACAATAAGGTCCTGTCATACCTTTCTGGCCTTCCGACCCGGTGATGGCTTCTGTATACACCTTCCATGTCCGATGAGCCCGCTGCTCCCAGCATCTCCTTTGTTCCAACGCCAATCGGCAACCTGGCAGACATCACCCTNCGCGGCATCGAAACCCTTCGGGCGGTTGACTTGATTGCCTGCGAAGACACTCGGCACTCCCGCAAGCTGNTGAGGCACTACGAGATCGATAAAGCTCTGACATCTCTCCATGATCATAATGAATCGCGAAAAATTCCTGAAATTATTGCCAAGGCACAGAATGGGGAGCGTATCGCAGTAATTTCAGACGCGGGGACACCTTGTCTCTCTGATCCAGGATACCGACTGCTTCGCGCATGCATTGAAAGCAGCGTCCCATACGAAGTCCTTCCCGGCCCGAGCGCGATAACCACGGCAATCGTCGCTTCCGGGCTCCCTCCCCTCCCCTTCACCTTCGGAGGGTTTCTTCCATATAAGAAGGGAAAGCGGCGGAGAGAACTCGAGNAAGCGCTTCAGCGTGGACACACATCTCTTTACTTCGAGTCTCCTCATCGACTTGTTTCAACCCTCGAAATATTAACGGAGTTGGAACCTCAAGTGCACATTAGTATTCTTAAAGAGCTAACTAAAAAATTTGAAAACATGTATGGAGGGGAAACCATGAAATTGCTAGGGACCTTTACTGATCGTGNGCCACGAGGAGAATTCGTGCTGGCTATCGATCCAACCAGTCTCAGCTAATGAAGCCCTCCCCTAACACTCCCCGCGGCATTACAAACCAGCGACGCACACGCCTTCCTCTCGTCCTTCTCACCAATCTTGGAGTCGCTCTCTGTCTCTTGGTGGCCGTTCCTATTATCTACAACGGCCAGCAAAAGTTTCTTCAACACTCTACCGCAGACCAAAAATACGTGGAGGCCGCAATTGGAAGTGGCGAGGCTGACTTTATTCACAACGCATTGCGCACAACCGAGGTCGCTCGAGCAATGGCCCACGACGATCATATTGCTACCATGGCCGTGATGCAGCTAACCATCGCCTTTCTTTCTGCTCTCTTCTTTTTCAACGGCCTTTACCTGCTCCGTCTTCATCGTCGGTCCCGGCAGCACCCTATGGGCACCGCAAAGTGGTAATCCTCCAAACTCTTCTCCGAGTCTGAAGGGGCACCGCGCACACTTGAGGCATTACTGTCGACAAGGGCCGGCCAAAGGCATGGAATCCCCTGGNCTCCAACCCTTGTAGCCACGGAGGTCCAGACTCTCAAATGCTTGCTTTTTCTACCTGCTGGAATAACTCCCGCCATTCGGACGGAGAGGCCATGATCACCGAGATTCTCGAGCTCGGNGTCAGCGACATTGAACTCAGCCACGGCATGACGATTGCCAAATTGCCGGGGATTCGAAACGCATTTAACGGAGGCGCTTTTCGATGCTGTGGGGTTCACAATTACTTCCCGTCTCCGACCGAGGTAATGATCGACGCTCCGGATGCCTATGAGTTCACTTCTCACCGCACCTTTGATCGCGACCGAGCATTGAANCTGACTCTTAAGTCTCTNGAGGTTGCNGCTGAGTTTAATGCCGAGTATCTCGTTCTTCATATGGGGTCTGTCCCCCGGATGCCCCATCGGAAATGGACTGGCAGACTTACCGAGATGGTCCGAGAAGGATTGGAGCCCAAACCAAAATTGGAGAAGCTCAGGCAAAAGTGCATAAGAAAACGNTCCCGCGTTGGAGCGCTCTATTTCCAACGCGCTCTTGAATCGCTTGAGCTCATAGCTGAAAAAGCTGCCGAGCTTAAGGTGAAGCTCGCGATCGAGTCTCGATCAAGGTACGAGGATGTTCCTACCGAAGATGAAATGNTTCTGCTCCAAGAGCACTTCTCAGAAAATGAGTGGGTCGGTTATTGGCACGATTTTGGTCATGTCCAGCTGAAGCATAACATTGGACTACTGGAGCACGAGGCTTGGCTGAAAACCATGCAGCCCTACTTGATAGGAGCCCATGTCCACGATGTGACATGGCCCGATCGTGATCACCGGGTCCCCTTTACTGGCACTCTCGGTTATGACTGCTTACTGAAGATGCTGGAACCTCGAATGCCACACGTCTGGGAGCTTTCTCCGAGGCGCCAAACCGATGAAATTCTCTTAGCGCTACAGTGCTGGAGAGAGAAGTTTCCAGGGACAATATAACCAGCTGGGTGCCTTCATAGCAGACAAGCAGGCCACCACAGGCCCCTGAGAAAGAAAGCACGGCGGGACCATGATCGATTTCTCGGCCTTAAAAATTGCTCTCGCCCAACTGGCACACGAAGGCATTTTCGTCGGAACATCATCATGGAAGTATCCAGGATGGATCGGCCAGCTCTACCAACCCGATCGCTATCAATATCGGGGAAGGCTTTCAAAGTCCCGCTTTCAAGACTCCTGCCTTGAGGAGTATGCTGAAATCTTCCCTTCCGTATGCGTAGACGCATCTTACTACCNGTTTCCATCAGAGAAATATCTCGCAAACCTCACTGAAAAGGTTCCTNCCGACTTTCGATTTTCCCACAAAGTNACCGACACTATTACCATCAAGAACTTCCCCACCCTGAAAAGACATGGGGANTTCTCCGGNCGCGCCAATCCATNCTATCTCAATCCGGATATCTTTCTGAAATCGTTTCTGTATCCACTTACCCCCCATCGAGAACGCACCGGCCTGATAATCTTTGAGTTCTCTCGCTTTTACCCAAGAGATTATCGCTACGGAAGAGAGTTTGTTTCTGANTTAGACTTATTCCTCTCCAAGCTTCCTACCAATGAATGGGACTTTGGGGTCGAAATACGTAACCCCTCCCTTNTGCAGAAAGCNTATTTCGACACTCTCGAGCGCCACTCAGTCGCGCACGTTTACAACCAATGGCAGCGCATGCCCGACCTCTCCGAGCAGTTAAAGCTGAGGCCNCCGANCCCGGACAANTCACCCACGGGNTGCAGATTACTTCTGAAGCGTGGGCGGGATTATGATGGCGCAGTAGAATCCTTTGCCCCCTACGACGGCATTAAGGAGATCCAGAAAGGCGTCCGCCATGCGGCGGCAAAACTCATCTCCGATCTAAAAAGGCAGCCATCAGGACGGAGAACATATCTCTATGCCAACAATCGACTTGAGGGAAATGCCCTCGCGACAATAGAGGCGATTCTAGCACTTGTCGAAAATCAGGATGCCGCCANCTAACCCGGTGGCTACCCCGCCTCGATATAGAGGAATTTGGCTGCNAACTGGGCGGANTCTGAGCAACACACCCAGTGTTNAAAAGAAGGATAANTGCTGTTTTCNAANTTAAANCCAGCCGCAGGACGNTAGTTTAGACCTTTTNACCCATTTTTTCTAGATATNTGTGAATAANAAAACCTNTTTTGCGCTCCATAAGGGCTGTTTTTGTTTCGACAANCAACTNATTTTGGTGTCTTTATACTTTTAGAGANAACTTTCATGAAATCGAAGCAAATGGATGGCGCACAAGCCCTACTGAGGACTCTGGATGACCTCGGCATTGAATATATCTTTGGCTACTCCGGCGGAGCAGCCCTCCCAATGTTCGACGCCTTGGAGACCGTCGAAAGCAATATGAAGTTCGTCTTGGTACGGCACGAACAAGGCGCAGTTCATATGGCGGACGGCTATGCCCGAGCAACCGGCAAACCTGCCGCGGTCCTTGTGACCTCCGGTCCGGGAGCAGGAAATACAGTCACCGGTTTGATGACCGCCCAGATGGACTCTGTTCCCATGATCGTTCTCACGGGGCAGCAAGTTCTCTGGATGCTCGGAAAGGACGCCTTTCAGGAGGCCGACATTTTCAGCATCACCATGCCAGTCGTTAAGCACAACTATCTGGTGAAGCACACCAACGATCTTCCCCGCATTGCGCGGGAAGCGCATCATATCGCTACCACAGGGCGGCCTGGCCCAGTCCTCATCGATATTCCGAAAAACGTATCTCAGGATCCGTTTGATGGGGACCTCGATCCCTCCGTAATCTTACCGGGCTACCAGCCCCAGCAGTCCATGGAAATTGATGAGGCCGAAATGGATGAAGCAGCAGCCCTCATTAATCAATCCCGGCGCCCTGTGATCCTTGCTGGGCAGGGCTGCATGATTGCCCGGGCAGGGGAGGAGCTTTTCAAGTTGTCGCGCACCCTTGGATGCCCGGTCACAACCACTCTTCTGGGAAAGGGCGTCTTTCCCGAGACCGATGACTATTCTCTTGGAATGCTGGGAATGCACGGAACCGCCTATGCGAACAAAGCAATCGTTGAGGCTGATCTCATTCTCAATATTGGCTCTCGATTTGACGATCGCATTATCGGACAGGCCGACAAGTTCGGTGCCAATGCCAAAATTATTCATATGGATATTGATCCATCTGAGATGAATAAAATGATTCGGCCCGACGTCCAGGTCATCGGCGATGCAAAAGCCTCTCTGATAAGTCTTAACAAGAAGGTTGAGCGACTGGACACCGGGGACTGGTTGAAACATCTCGACTCCTACAAGAAGAAATTCCCTCTGCAGTATCGCAAGCAGGGAGGACTGCGCATGCAACAGGTGATTGACGAGCTCTTTCAACTGACCAACGGAGAAGCGATTATCTCGACTGACGTAGGCCAGCATCAAATGTGGGCAGCTCAGTTCTACAAGAATGACGCCCCATACAAGTGGCTATCTTCCGGAGGGGCTGGAACAATGGGCTTTGGTTTCCCCGCAGCGATCGGAGCACAGTTTGCCTGTCCAGATGAACTAGTCGTGGCTATCGTAGGTGATGGGGGCTTCCAGATGACCCTCTTTGAGCTCGCTACTGCAGCCCTCCATAAACTTCCTCTTAAGATTTTGGTCCTGAACAACCACTACCTTGGAATGGTCCGCCAATGGCAGGAGTTATTTTTCGAAGACCGGAAGAGCGGGGTCGACCTTGAAGGAAATCCGGATTTTGTGAAACTGGCAGCCGCCTACGGAATACAGGGATTTAACATAAAGCGACCGGCCGACACCCGAAAAGTCCTGCAAAAAGCCCTCGATTATAACGAGGGGCCCTGCCTGATTAATGCGGAATGCTGCAAGACGGACAACGTGTTTCCCATGATTCCTGCCGGTGCAGCACTTGAAGACATGCTTACCGAGCCACCGAAGGAGAAAATGGCCAAACCAGTCGGCTCCACCTAGGAGTCGATCACCCTCAGCATAGCGTATTTATCGAATCTGAGCTCCTCCCCAACCATTCAGTACCATGCCCAGGACAATTGTTACCACTGACACCCCGACTTCGACCAATCCGGATGAGGTCACTCATACCCTCTCGATTTTCGTAAATAACAAGGCCGGTGTGCTAATGCGAATCTGCCAGGTTTTCGCGCGGCGCGGATACAACATTGAGTCGTTGGTTGTATCACAGGGCCGCGATGCCAACTTTAGCCGTATGACTATCGGCCTTAAAGGTGCCCCGGAGGGCCTCGAGCAGATCGTCAAACAGGTGACCAAGCTGATCGATGTCATGCACTGTTACGAGCACACCGCTGCGGATGCCGTCGTCAAGGAAATGCTCCTTATCAAATTCCTTGTCGGCGACGCTCAACAACGCACCGACGCCCTGCAGATTATCGAGCACTTTAACGGCAAAACCGTCGACCTTACCCCCTCGTCCATGACCGCTATGATCACCGGGGACTCTCCGAAGGTCGATGCAGCGGTCGGCATGCTCTCTCAGTTTGATATCATCGAGACTGTCAGGACCGGTAAGGTCGTGATGGCCCGGGGTGAACATCCCACCTAGGCATCCCGCATTGGAGCATTGCCTTTAGGGCTCCTCCTCCGAGCCGGCCTAGCAGGTCGAGCTCCGCCTCCGGCTTCTCCAGCCTGGGTCTTGCCTATCATCCGCCATATGACCTCGAGAGTCTCATTGCTTTTCCCAGTGCTTTCCGGTCCCCTCTCAGTCCATGAGAATCATCCCGGCGACTCTGTCCCTGCTGATGCTATGCTTTAGCGCTGAAGCCCGTGAAGCAAAAGAGTATGATAGCGATGTTAATTATGATGATGCCAAGACACCCCACTATGACCTCCCTCCCCTGCTTGTAACATCGGATGGTCAAAAAATTACAACAGCTGATCAGTGGCATAACATCCGGCGACCTGAAATTCTCTCGCTCTTCAGCAATCTAATTTATGGCAGGGTTCCGGAAGCATCATCCCCGATCACTGTCGAATTTGAGGTAGCTCTAACCGATCCCGAGTTCATGGGCTCCACTGCCACACGAAAAGAGATCAAAATTCATCTTAGTAACAAGAACGGAAGGATGGCCATGCACCTCATCCTATTCGTTCCCAATACGGCCAGCAAACCAGTCCCGTGCTTTCTCAAGCATAGCTTTCAAAACACTCGAAGTGACGAATTTCGAGCGGCGCTTCTCAGGCCGGGCAAACTCAAGAACGGATGGCCAATTGGTAAATTTATCGAAAAAGGCTATGCTCTTTGCGCCGTCTACCATGAGGACCTCGTCAGGCATAACGAGGTAGATTTTCGCAATGGCATCCACAAACTTTTCTACCCCAAGGGGCAGAGCTTCCCTAAAGCTCACGAGTGGGGCGTGATCTCTGCCTGTGCGTGGGGCGCTATGCGGGCGATGGACTACTTAGAGGCTGATCAGGATGTTGACCATACAAGGGTTGCCGTCATGGGGCATTCCAAGATGGGCAAGACCGCTCTCTGGACCGCGGCACAGGACACGCGATTTGCTCTCGCCATCTCTGCTCAATCAGGCTGTGCAGGCGCCGCACTCTGGCGGAGAAAATCAGGAGAGACACTCAAGAAGATGGTGACGCGGTTTCCTTATTGGCTCTGTCGTAACGCATGGAAGTTTGTCGGGCAGGAAGACGACCTTCCCGTAGACCAGCACATGCTGCTCGCATGTATTGCCCCCCGCCCCGTCTATGTTCACAGCAGCACCAATGACACGTGGGCTGATCCGCGGGGAGAATATCTTTCTGCATATCACGCAGGTGAAATTTATCGATTACTCGGTGCAAAAACCTCCTTGGTGGACCAAAAATCTCCTGCAGTCGGCGAAGCTGTCATCAGAAGTCATGTTGGTTACCACCTCCGGGAAGGGGGCCACTCGATCGAAACATACGACTGGGACAGGTTTCTCGAATTCGCGGACTTTCATCTCCAACCGGCACCTCAGTAGGATAAGCTCTTGTCGTTAAGAGGAGCCTTGCCTCCTCAAAAGCCCTGAATCGGGATACACTTGGTCTTCGAAGTTATTCACAATCAGGCGTAAGATTTCCCCAACTCATTATTCTCGGCGCAATGGGGGAAAAATCACGGCCTCTCCACCTAAATAATCCTTGCTATTGCGGAGCATTTCTCGACCATCCTGCCGCCGAATGGACGCTATTTTGGCTTTGGAAGACGGTCGCGTATTTCGCGGCGAAGGTTTTGGTTATTCGGGCACCTCGACAGGGGAGGCCTGCTTCAACACTTCCATGACAGGGTATCAGGAGGTTCTTACCGATCCCAGTTACCGGGGGCAGATCGTCACCATGACCTACCCGCTTATCGGAAACTATGGAATCATCCCAGAAGACTCAGAATCGAGCGAGGCTCACGTCCGAGGATTCGTGATCGGCGAACTCTGCCATACTCCATCTAATTTCAGGTCGCGCCAAAGCCTGCAAGACTACCTGGCCGAGCAGAAAATTATCGGTATACAGGATGTCGACACCAGAGCTCTCACCAAGCATCTCCGATCGGCTGGCGCAATGAGAGCGTGTCTGACTACTGAGCTCGACGAGAGTGCTGCCGTAGACGCCGCCAGCTCTTCGGCATTGATGGCGGGATCTGATTTTGTCAAGGAGGTCACCACCAAAAAGCCCTTTGAGTGGCGGGAAGAATCCCGCCAATGGACCATCCCCAACCCCTGCTTAAATCAGGAGGGCTATTATATTGACCTCCCTGAGCCGAGACACCGGATCGTCGCTTACGACTTTGGCGTGAAATACAATATCTTGCGGCAACTACGACAGCATGGGTTTGAAGTTCAGGTGGTAGGAGCCTCCGCCAGCGCTGCTGACGTCCTTGCTCTTAATCCCGATGGCATCTTTCTATCAAACGGGCCCGGTGATCCAGACGCACTCAGCTATATTCACACCGAGATTCAGCAGCTTATCGGGCAAAAACCGATCTTCGGAATATGCCTCGGACATCAGATTCTCACTCACGCTTTCGGCGGGAAAACCTTCAAACTGAAGTTTGGTCACCGGGGTGGAAATCAACCTGTTAAGGACCTTCGCTCAGGCACGGTATCAATTACCTCACAGAATCACGGCTTTGCAACTGACCCCGACTCCCTGCCCGACCACGTCGAGGTCACCCACGTCAATCTCAACGACCAGACAGTGGAGGGCATCCGCTCCACCAAAGACCCAGTATTTTCTGTCCAGTATCACCCGGAAGCAGCTCCGGGCCCCCACGACGCCTCCTACTTCTTTAAGGAGTTCGCGGATCTCATTGATGCTACAAGATAAAAATTTATACGACGCAGCGCCTCAGTCTTGGCGGGCAACCGACAGCGTCAAAGCGACAAGCGCCTCATGAACACCATAGTTAACGGCCTCCAATGGGGTGATGAAGGAAAAGGTAAGATCGTTGACTACCTCACTGAGGATGCGGATGTCGTCGTCAGAGGGCAGGGTGGCAACAATGCCGGCCACACCGTCATTGTCGGAACCAACAAATATATCCTTCATCTTGTTCCCTCCGGAATTCTCTGGGAAAAGAAGCAAAACATCATCGGTAATGGAGTAGTTCTTGATCCGGTAGGATTGGTGAGAGAGATAGAGACTCTCGAAGCTCAGGGAGTGGTTATCACTCCAGAAAACCTGCTCATCTCGGACCGAGCTCATGTAGTGCTACCCTACCATTGCGATCTTGACGCTGCACAGGAAGAGGCCAGAGGCAAATTTTCTATAGGCACTACCCGCCGCGGTATCGGACCCGCATACTCTGACAAGGCAAATCGGAATGGGCTCCGAATGGCAGACCTTCTCGACCCTGCACTGGCCAGAGATTTGATATCCGTGCGGCTTGAGGACGCTAATGCCTCTCTGCAACGTCACGGGATGACCAAGCATGAAACCTCTGCGGCCCTCGAAGCAATTAACCCTGCCCTTGAGCGACTTAGGCCTCATGTGACCAATACGATTCCTACCTTGCATAAAGCTTGGAGAGGCGGAAAGAGCATTGTGTTTGAGGGAGCCCAGGGAACCTTCCTTGATATTGATTTTGGAACATACCCCTTTGTAACCTCTTCCAATACGACCTCTGGAGGTGCCTGCACAGGAAGCGGGCTTCCCCCCGTCGCAATCGACCGTGTGATTGGCGTCTGCAAGGCCTACACAACCCGGGTTGGTGAAGGCGCCCACATCACAGAGAATCAGGAATTCTCAGACTACCTTCATAATATGGGTCGAGAATTTGGAGCCACCACCGGGCGAAAAAGGCGGTGTGGGTGGCTGGACTGCGTTCTTCTCCGGTTTGCCTCCATGGTTAATGGAGTTACTGATCTTGCGGTAACAAATCTTGATGGATTGGATCAGCGTGAGGATATTAAGATCTGCACCGCTTACGAAATTGACGGCGTTCAACATTCCTTTCCCCCAGCCCACCGCGACGCGTGGAATCGTGCTGTTCCGGTGTATGAAACGCATCCCGGTTGGAACTCGGACACCTCCGGATGCCGGTCTTGGGATGATCTGCCATCTGCGGCGCAAGCCTATCTGAATCGACTTTCCGAATTGGCAGAAGCTCCGGTAAAGTATGTCGGTATCGGTCCTGACAGAGAACAGACAATTCTTCTTTAGGAAAATCTCCCTTTCGGCCCAGAATTGGATATAAGCGAAATCAGCCTTCAACCGCGATTTAACCGCTAATATACCCGTGAGCGATTCTCGTATCCCGCAACATATTGCCATTATCATGGATGGTAATGGCCGATGGGCCCGGGAAAAAGGCCTTCCACGTCGTGAGGGCCATCGGGCTGGCGCCGACTCTGTCCGTGAGGTTGTAGAAGCGTGTAAAAAACATGGAGTGAAATTCCTCACTCTCTATGCCTTTTCATCCGAAAACTGGAAGCGCCCTAAAGCAGAAATCCGAGCCTTGATGGCATTATTAAAGGAATTCCTCAGGGTTAAAACTCCGGAAATGAAAAGCCAGGGCGTTCGACTGCATGCTATCGGACGGCTCGAGGATCTACCCTCGGATTGCCAGAAGGAGCTTTCTTCCGCTATCGAACAGACATCCTCGAATAGTGACCTCGATCTCGTGCTAGCCCTTTCCTACGGATCGAGGGAGGAAATCGTAGATGCAGCCAAGCAGCTTGCGCGCGAAGCTGCGAGTGGCACCCTGAACCCTGAGGATATTGACAATGATTTGATGAGCCAAAAGCTCTACACGTCAAAAATTCCCGATCCTGATCTTCTGATTAGGACTTCGGGAGAACGGCGGATTTCCAACTTCCTGCTCTGGCAGATCAGTTATGCTGAAATAGTCATCAGCAAAAAATTCTGGCCTGACTTCAGAGAACCTGACCTTAAGGATGCGATCGCCGAATATACACTCCGCAACCGCCGATTCGGCTCGATTTAGTACAGAACGAATTGAGAATATGGCCATGGCCCCCGCCTCCACCGAGCAGACCATTCTTCTTGTTGATAAGGATTTGGATTTCCTCAACTGGGCTACCAAACACCTCGAGGCCGAGGGCGTGAGGATTCTCCGGTGCGACAACGGAGATAGTGCGATCAAGGTCGTTGGCAAAACCCCAGTCGACCTCGTTGTTGCCGATATTCAATTACAACCTTTTGACGGTCTGGAGCTTCTTTCGAGACTACGGGCAAAGAACACCAACGCCGTTGTTGTTCTGACTGCAGGATTCCCCACTACTTCCCAGATCATTGAGGCAACCCGACGTGGTGCGCTTGACGTTCTCCGCAAGGAGTCCCTCTCTTTCGAACTTCGCCCTGTAGTCGAGGCTGCCCTTCAGAATATTGAGCAGCGGAAGCACGCCGACGACAGCCTTCCAAATTTACCTGATTCCGAAGGCCCCGTGCAGATGATCGGAGTTTCCAGACCCCTTCAGGAGGTTTTTAAGATTGTAGGCCGCGTATCCCAGACCGATGCACCCGCTCTGATTACTGGTGAGAGTGGAACAGGAAAGGAACTGGTTGCGCGAGCTCTCCATGAATACAGCCCGAGGCGCAAATCAGAGATGGTCGCTATTAATTGCGGTGCGATTCCAGAAAACCTTCTCGAGAGCGAACTTTTTGGTCACGAAAAAGGTTCTTTCACAGGAGCATTCGCCCGTCGTGCTGGCCGCTTCGAACAATGTGATGGAGGCACGCTGTTCCTCGACGAAATCGGAGACATGCCTGGAGCCGTGCAAGTCAAGCTTCTCCGAGTCCTTCAGGAGGGCACATTCTCCAGAGTTGGCAGCAACGAAACACTGCAAAGCGATGTTAGAATTGTCGCAGCGACCAATAAGGACCTTGCTGCCGAGGTATCCAAGGGTGAATTTAGAGAGGATCTTTATTACCGGCTCAACGTTGTTGAGATCACCCTACCCCCTCTTCGTGAACGCCCGGAAGATGTCCCCCTGCTCGCCGAATTCTTCCTACAGCGTCTGGCTTTGAAGCAAGGCATGGCTCGCATGCGCCTGACCGGTGAGGCTATCGAAACTCTTCAACAACATCATTGGCCCGGCAACGTCAGAGAACTGGAGAATACGATAGCACGGGCATGCGCACTTTCCACCTCTGACCTTCTGCTCCCCGAGGACATCCCATTTGCCCGCAGCCCATTCTCTCTATCTCAGAAGATTAGCTCGGCGCTCGACACCCTTTTATTGTCTACTCCTGAACCGGGCGGAAGCCTTCTTCCCCATCTGGTCGGTGAGATATGCAGAAAGGTCTTCGACCAGAGCGGAAACAATCTGAAGGAAAGCGCACAGCAGCTGGGGATTCCGCAATCAGAATTACGTGAGCACCTCGGCAACTGAAAACAAACCTCAGCCAAGCACAGGACCGGCATGACCATTCTGGAACATCCTCTCATTGCTGACCGGCTGACCTCCCTCCGGAACAAGGATTCCAGCTCTCAGGAATTTCGCTCCTTCCTCCACAACATTGCCACTCTCATGGTGGCCGAGGTAACAGCCGACCTCGAGACTACCGTGCAGGGAGTAGAGACCCCGATCGAAGAAACCGAGGGTCGCCGCCTCTCAATGCCAGTAGTCCTCGTGCCTATCCTGAGAGCGGGATTGGCTCTGGCTGAAGGATTCCTCACCGCCATCCCTGAAGCGAAGGTCGCACACATCGGCATTCGTAGAAATCATGCCACCCTGAAGCCTGAGGTGTATTATCCTAATCCGCCGGTAGATTTTGCTAATTCCAACACTATAGTTCTTGATCCGATGTTGGCGACAGGAGGCACTGCCATCGAGACCATTCGAATTCTAAAGGAGCAGGGCGCAAAGCGGCTCATCTTTGCGTGCGTCATTGCCGCCCCCGAGGGTCTTCATGCCCTCCAGTCAGCGCACCCCGACCTCCCCATCAATGTCGCAGCTGTGGATCGCTGCTTAGATGAAAATGGATATATCTGCCCAGGCCTGGGCGATGCAGGAGACCGCTCCTTTGGAACAGCATGATCCAATCTGGCATTTGGCTTTCGCCATGCTATGATCCCCGCGTGTCCCGTGTAATAATCGCTCTTATCGGATTAGCAGTCTTTACTTCGGCGCTAGGTCAGGAGACCAAGGTCCTGGATAAGAATACCTCGTTCATCAAAGGCATAACGGCTCTCCGAAATCATCTCCCTGATCTAGCTATCGCTCCACTTCAGTTATCCTTGATGGACTTTAAGGACGATCCCCGGTCCAAAACCCAGATAACCATAAAATTGGCTGAAGCCTTGGTTCGAACGGGTCGACTCCAGAAACACCATGAAAAAAGGAAAGCTCATGCGAATTCGGCATTAGAATACCTGAAAGAGTCCCTTCAGGAAGGCGATCCCTCTGCCACTTTCTGGTCAGCGCATGCCTACGTCCTCCTCGGAGAACTGACTCAAGCTGTAAGCCTCTATAAAGAACTGGAAGACACCGGGGACAAAAAGCTTCGAGACCAGAGCTCTCTTTCACAAGCTCACATCCTATCGGCTCTTGGGCATCCCGACCGCGCTAACTCCCTTCTGGAGAAAAGCTTCGCTGAAACAGATCAAAGCCAACTATCTCATGATGCCCACCTCCTACGGGCTACAATCCTTATCGCGAAGGAAGAGGGGTCTCAGGCTCGTGAAATTCTCGATAAAATCAAGCCCTCTAGTCGACAACAAGAAGTCCACCTCAGTTATCTGAAAGCACAACTTACTGCGCTTGGCGATAAGCAGGGAGCCATTTCTCTGCTGCGTAAGATTGTTGAAGACCCAAATCCAATCCAACCCTTGATACGTCATAGTGCTCAGGTATTCATGGCCGAATGCCTAAGTGCCACTGGACAGGTTGAAGAGGCCTTCACCGTACTTGTTAGCCTCATCGATGCCCGACAAAGAAGCCCTCTCCTGGAGATCTCCTTCCACCGGCTCCACGGCTGGGCCTCAAACGAGGCTCTCAGGAAACGTTTGGAGGAGCAGCTGGGTAAATGGGCAGATTTCACCGCCAGCTCCCAACCTGAGGAATCCTCTTCTGGAACGGAGATTATTATCTCGCCGGGGACAGAGACGAGGACCGGATATGCCCTGTTCTACCACGCTCTTTCCCTAGCTCAGAGAAATACCAGCGAGTCCAACAGGCAGGCCGAAAGCAGGCTTTCATGGATCGCCGCGAACATGCCCCTTCATCCTTTTCGAGATCGCTCCATCCTGGAGATGGCCAAATTACAAATTGCGGACCGCAGAAAAGATACCGCCATCGCCACCCTCACCAAAATCGAGAATTCCTCCGGGTTGCCAGGCATACGCCAAGAATCAGCACGGTTGCTGGCGAGACTCCACTTTGAAGGTGGAGCTTTTACCTCGGCCTCCTCAGCATTCCTCCGAGCGCATAGGTCCCTCCCTGCGGGAGAGGGCGATATCTGCGCGTTGAATGCTGGAATCAGCCTCTTGCGGGCCGGCGATAAAACCAGTTTCCGTGGCCTTCTCCAAGCACTCGAGCCTTTGGAGGTTCGCAATACGCTTCTTCTGGAAAGAGCACTTCATGAGGCATCTCTACAGTCCGGCGATGCGGAAACCCTCCTAAAAACCTTCCTCGAACGTCATCCCCGACATCCGCGGAGCGCTGAAGCCCATCTCGCGCTCTTGGAATCATATGTTCGTTCAAACCAGGGAGACACCCAAACTCTGGAAGAGATTTCCGCTCAGGCGGCATCTCTTCCCACGAATTCTCTGAGGCCGCGCGAAAAACTACGACACCTTAACCTTCATCTTCAGATCGCCGGCCTGACGGGGAAGTGGGAGCTTGCCATCAAGACGTCAAAACAATTTCTGAAAACTGATCCAATAAGCCAAATGACACCCTTTGTTCGCTTCAAGCTGGCTGAGGCGCACTTCCACAATGGGGACATGCTCGACGCTCAGACTCGTTTTCAGGATATTGCCTCCTCAACGAAAAACTCTGAAATTTCCGAGACGGCTCTTTTCTATGCCGCAAGATCAGCCCTCAAAGTGGGAGGGGATAACTCCGATGCTGACGCGGAAGTATTCCTCAATACAATCATTGCAAAAAGAGGCTCCCTTTACATGGATGCCAAACTTCTCCTGGCCCGTAGCCAGATCGAGCGGCAACCCAAGAAAGCCTTGGTCACCTTGGACAGCCTTCTCACCGGAGAGGCTCCAGACCTACTTGACGCCCACATGCTCGCTGCTGAAGCCCACCGGGAAATTGGCGATCCCAGCAACCTTGTAGCATCACTTAAAATCTACGATCGAATCCTGCTACGGACTGATACAGCTTACGCCTTAAGCAATCGCCTGTTCTTTCTCAAGGGCCAGGTTTTTGAGGATCTGAAGAAACCAAGGGAGGCTTTAGAGGCCTATTATCATATCGTGCAGAGGGACAACCTTCCGGAAGGCAAGACCCCGACGGAATGGTTTTATTTTTCACGATGCGCTTTTGCTGCAGTCGAGCTTCTGTCCAAGGGAGCCCTCCCCCGTTGGGCTGCATCCGTTGAAATACTGAGAACCGTCGAGAACAGCGCCAGCCCATGGCGAGAGGAAGCGGGTCGGCGGCGTCTTGAGATAGAGCTAGAACACCAGCTCTTTGACGGTCAGTGAACCTGCAACCGCGAATTCGCAGAAACGCGCTCGACAGCTCGGGAATCCAGAGCAAAGTTTCGTCGCGATGCCAAAGCCAAAGCTCTTTATTCCGGGACCCGTAGACATTTCTCCTGCAACCTATGAAGCGATGTGCTCTCCCATGATCGGGCATCGTGGAAAAGACTTTGAGGCTGTCTATGCATCCGCACAACCGGGACTTCAAGAAATAGCAGGCACAAAACGGCCCGTATTCCTTTCAACTTCATCAGCATGGGGAGTCATGGAGGGAGCTATTCGAAATCTCGTTCAGAAAAAAGTCCTAAACCTGTGTTGTGGCGCGTTCTCTGACAAATGGTTTGATGTATCGCAACGCTGTGGGAAAGAAGCAGAAAAGATTCAGTCCGAGTGGGGCCAACCGATCGATCCCGACTTGGTAAGAGCTAAGCTTGCCGAAGGCGGCTTTGACACTGTTACCCTTGTTCACAACGAAACCTCAACCGGAGTCCTTAATCCACTCTCTGAGATAGCGGGAGTCGTAAATGATTTTGAGGACGTCCTACTGGTAGTCGACACCGTCAGCTCCTTCAGTGCTCTTCCCATCCCGACCGATGAAATTGGAGTCGACGTCCTGCTTGCAGGTGTCCAGAAAGCGATGGCTCTTCCTCCCGGACTCTCCGTTTTCGTCGTCTCCGAAAAGGCCCTAGCAAGAGCCGAGAAAACCAATGACCGTGGATATTATTTCGATTTCCTGGAGTTCGAAAAAAATCACCAGAAGAACAACACTCCCTCGACACCATCAATCAGCCTACTCTACGCCTTGGACTCTATGGTGTCATCGATCATGGAGGAGGGGCTTGCGGCCAGATTCCGGCGCCATTCCGAGACCAACGCTCTGGTCCACAAGTGGGTTGAGGAAAATGGCTTCGAGCTATTCGCCCCGGAGGGCTTCCGCTCCAAGACTCTTACCGCCATTCAGAACAATCGCGAAATCGATGTTCCGGCATTCATTAAGGCCGTTCGAGAACGCCACAACTTTCTCATCAATGGCGGTTACGGGAAGATCAAGGGTAAGACATTCCGGATCAGCAACATGGGCAACGAGACCGCCTCCACCATGGACGAGCTACTTTGCGCCCTGAGCGAGGTTCTCCCTGAATTCATCTAGGGAAATCAGGGGCCGACGCCTTCACCCCCCCTTGAGTAGCTCTCGGAGGCAATCAATCGTTCATCGCATCCTCAATCTCCTCCACTTCAATGGGGAACTTGGAGAACAGGTTTACGTTTTCATCCCTCCCGATCAGGATGTCGTCCTCAAGACGAACCCCGAGGTTTTCCTCCCTGATGTAAATGCCAGGCTCCACCGTAAACACCATTCCCTCTTTCACCGGCTCATAAGCATTTCCCACGTCATGAACATCGAGACCCAGATGGTGCCCGATTCCATGCATGTAATACTTCTTAACGAGAGGACGCTCACGAGGATCTTGCCGCTTTGCCTCCTCGGCATCAATGAGTCCAAGCTTGATCAGCTCAACCTCCATCAATTCGATAGTATGGTCACGCCAATCTTGCTGCGTAACTCCGGGGCGGAGAAAGTTCATTGATCCACGCTGAACCGAGAGGACTGCGTTATAGACGTCACGCTGACGATCGGTGAATCGCCCGTTTACGGGGACTGTCCGGGTCATATCGGCATTCCAATTTGCCCACTCAGCACCAACGTCCATCAAGACCATTTCCCCATCTTTGCAGATAGCGTTGTTCTCCAGATAATGAAGCACGCATGCATTTTTTCCCGCTCCAATTATGGGAGGATACGCAAATCCCTTTGAGCGGTTCCGAACAAATTCATGAAGGTACTCAGCTTCGATCTCCCATTCCCCAACTCCTGGACTGATGAATTCAAGCGCTCTGCGAAATCCACTTTCTGTCAGATCTATCGCCTTTTGCAGCTGGACTAACTCCACTTCGTCCTTGATGACACGCAATTGATTCATCAGCGGAGCAAGACGCCTGTAGTCATGTAAAGGATAGCGATCTCTGCACTCCTTGATGAAGCGGGCGTTGCGCGTCTCAACTACTACGTCCGCCCGCAAATGCTCGTTGGTAGCCAGGTAGACAGATCTGGCCTGAGGCATCAGGCGATGAAAGTGAGCATCAAAGCTACTCGTCCAATTCACCTGCTTGACGCCAGAAACTTCGGTTGCCTGCGACTTCGTCAGCTTTTCCCCCTCCCAGATTGAAATCAATTCACTGGTTTCCCTCACAAACAGAATTTCACGATCTCTCTCCTCAACCGCATCTGGAAACAGAATAACTACAGATTCCTCCTGATCGACCCCTGAAAGATAATAAAGATCGCGGTTTTGCACCAAGGGAAGCACTCCATCCGCATTGGTCGGAAGGATGTCATTTGCATGCACTATTGCCATGGAGCCAGGCTCCATCAGCTCAGACAACCGCGCGCGGTTCTGCGCGAAAAGACCACTTTCAATCTGCTCGTATCTCATTCTGCCTTCTTCTAGCCGGAAGGAGCCCCCCTGTCTAGCCGCCTGACCAACCAAGCTTTCCCCGAAGCGTCTCGTAAAAACTGTGATTTGGGAGCCTCACAATCTTAAGCGGTGCCGGCGCTCTCTCGACCCTTACTACGCTGGACTCTCCTAGCTGAAGAACATCCCTACCATCGACAGTAAACAAGATGGAATCCGAATGTCGCTGGTTCGCCTCTAATTCGATCACAGAACTATCGCCTAGAACAAGAGAGCGATCACTCAGGCTGTGGGGGCAGATTGGGGTAATGACAAGAACACCTGCCTGCTCATCGATGAGAGGGCCTCCAGCAGCGAGAGAGTAGGCCGTCGATCCGGTGGGGGTCGCCACAATGAGCCCATCAGCACGGTAGCGGTTAAGGAGCTCTCCATTCACACGAGCCTCCAGTGAAATCAATCGTCCGGTCCCACCCCGCATCAGCACGACTTCGTTGAGAGCCATGAAGACATGATTCTGCCCGGTTTCATCTGTCATGGACACCTGAAGCACCGCTCTCATTACGACCGCATGCCTATCTTCCGCAATAGCAGCAGCAAACTCGTCGACATCAGCAGCAGTGCAGGCCGTGAGAAATCCCAATGTTCCTATATTTACCCCCGCTACCGGAACGTCACAGTTCCCCATCTTATGAACCGTATTTAGAAAAGTGCCGTCGCCTCCCAGGGATATAACCATTTCTGCTCCTTCCCACGCCTGCTCGAGGCCCGCCTTCCCAACGAGTTCCGCACTATCCTTTTCAAGGACCGTTTCGATTCCCCTCGCAGTCAATGCCTCACAAATTCTCTTCAAGGCGGGAGCTGCCTGTGCATTCTGGGGATTCGCGACAACCGCAACTTTCACTTCCACCCTTTAGCCTCCACCACCCCTTATCGCAATCTTTTGGATTGCCCCCGTCAGCCAGAGACACTGAAGCGGGTAGACCCTGAGCATGAGATAGCACCCGAACCGCGGAAAGGCATCCAAGGCGTTTGCCCTGTACGCACAGCGTATTTCAAGGCAGTCTAGCACCCTCGGACACTCTAAACATATGCTGAAATCCGGGGGTGTTCCCCCCAATTCTTCTATATCAAGCATAAAGTCTTGCTCGATTCTTGTCGATTTCTCTCGCACTGAAGCAGGTTTCCCATTAGGTCACTCCCCGCCAGACCTGTTAGCAGGACTTGGAAGTACGGTTAGCCTAGCTAGCTTGTATACCCATCACCCAGCAAGCACTGGCCTACCATACAGCAAAGATGAAACTCTACGTGGGCAATTTGCCCTTCTCCGCAACTGAAGACGAAATCCGCTCCATGTTTGAAGACTTTGGAGGGGCCGTTGATCTCCATATCCCCTTGGACCGCGAAAC
Organism: Roseibacillus sp.; assembly: GCA_002729275.1. GTDB lineage: Bacteria > Verrucomicrobiota > Verrucomicrobiia > Verrucomicrobiales > Akkermansiaceae > Roseibacillus_B. The sequence continues at coordinate 27,010 of PBTP01000014.1, forward strand.
TGGGCGTCCTCGTGGGTTCGCATTTGTAACGCTTAGCAGCAAAGAGCAAGGCGAAGCCGCAATTGGAAGTCTTGACGGGAAGGATATGGGAGGGAGAGCCCTTCGGATCAGCGAAGCTCAAGAACGTGCACCCCGCGGTGGCGGTGGCGGCGGCGGCGGTGGTGGAAACTGGGGCGGCGGCGGCGGTGGAGACCGGCGCGGCGGCGGCGGTGGAGACCGACGTGGCGGCGGTGGAGACCGGCGTGGCGGCGGTGGCGGCGGCGGAAGTCGCCGAGGCCGCAGCAAGCAGGATGGCTTCGGAGACGGATTTTAGCCGCTCTCCCCTGATAACCCTGAGTCCCAGAGACTCCCTGTCGAACGCGATTTGGCGTTGCAAGCTTGGCGCTTGTACACGTTGATGTAGCGGCCATGGATGCTCCTGCGACTGATCCCCACCAACTTTCTGAGCGCATCGCTCATTCGAGCGCTTGGGTGGGATCTGTCAAAGAGGAGATATCTCGAGTTCTCGTAGGCCAGCAAGAACTAGTTGACCGCCTACTCATAGGCCTGCTGTGCAATGGTCATATCCTGCTCGAGGGTATGCCTGGGCTAGCCAAAACGCTCTCAGTCAAGGCGCTCGCCGGCACCCTCAACCTGGACTTCTCTCGCCTGCAATTCACGCCCGACCTTCTTCCTTCGGATCTTGTCGGGACGATGATCTATAACCCGAACGAGCAAACCTTCGCTCCCAAGCTTGGACCTATTTTTGCAAACGTCATTCTGGCGGACGAGATAAACCGAGCTCCAGCCAAGGTCCAGAGCGCCCTTCTGGAGGCCATGCAGGAACGGCAGGTCACCCTTGGCGAAACCAGCTACTCTCTTCCAACCCCATTCTTGGTTCTTGCAACTCAGAACCCGGTTGATCAGGAGGGGACATACCAACTCCCAGAAGCTCAACTTGATCGCTTTCTCCTGAAAGTTGCGGTCGGATACCCGGAAAGAGAGGAAGAGCTACTCATAATGGACCGCATGGCGTCTACCTCTCCACCCAAAGAAACGAAGCCGGTCGTCCGAGCAGAATCCATACAAGCCTCTCGAGATCTCCTTGATGACATCTATATCGATCACACCCTTCGCGAGTACATAGTCGACCTTGTTAATGCGACTCGTTATCCAGCGAAGATAGATACCAGACTGAAGACCCTTCTAAGGTCAGGCGCCTCGCCACGTGCATCAATTAACCTCGCTCTCGCCTCCCGTGCCCGGGCCTTCATGGACGGGCGATCGTTCGTGACACCGCAGGACATCAAAATCCTCGCTCGCGACGTTCTCAGACATCGGATACTCCTTTCCTACGAGGCCGAAGCTGAAGACATTAATCCCGAAATGATTATAGAGAGGATTCTATCCAAGGTGCCGGTCCCATGATCCTCTTGAGACCTCTCCCCTCTTCCCCTCCCCTCGAGGACACTTATCCTGCCCGGCCTTAACCAGCATCATCTCTTCTCGTCTAATGTCTGATTCTGCCGCTGTTGAGGCCACCATGAGAAAGGTGCGGCACCTCGAGATCCGCGCAAAGAAATTGGTAACTGAAACATTCGGCGGCGACTACTATTCCTCCTTCAAGGGGCAGGGCCTCGACTTTAATGAATTCCGTGAGTACCAGCATGGAGACGATGTTCGCTTCCTTGACTGGAACGTGACCGCGAGAACGGGAACACCCTACATCCGAACTTTCCGGGAGGAGCGGGAACTCTCTATGGTGGTCGCTGTAGACATTTCAGGATCCACTCACTTCGGCAGTGGAAGCCTAAGAAAAATTGAGCTCGCCGCTGAACTGGCTGCCGTCCTTGGCTTCAGCGCCCAGAAAAACGGAGATAAGACCGGCCTTCTCCTCTTTGCCAATGAACCAGTTCTATTTCTTCCCCCGGCAAAAGGAAGCAAACAGATCCTACGGAGTATTCGAGAGGTCCTGACCACCAAACCAGACAATCCTACGACAAATCTACCAGCAGCCTGTAACTTTCTTGTCCGCTCGATTCGCCGCAGGGCACTGGTGTTTCTAATCTCCGACTTTTTGGATACGGACCTCGGACAGCCTTTGGCAACCCTTGCCCACAAACACGAAACGATCGCCCTTCATATAAGCGACCCCTTGGAGAAGGAGCTCCCTGCCGTGGGAAAAGTTAATTTTCGTGGTAGTGAGACCGGCCATCTAACCATGGTGAATACTTCCAATTCTAACGCCAGAATGGCATATCGAAAACTTTCCCGTCGCTATCGGGAAGGTATGCGCCGGCAATTTCACCGGTTTGGAATAGACCATGTCAGCCTTTCCACAGCTGAAAACTACCTTCCCTCTTTGCAGCACCTATTAAAGACCCGGGCTCCTAATTCCTCTTGAATTGCGATTACGTTATCCTGCCCGCGATTTCCCGTTCCCAACTTCCATCACAAACTCAACCTATGGCCTAAGACCATGCTCGAACTCCATGACATCCCAGCCCCTGAAAATCTACTTCCGGGTAGCAGGGTCGCATGGTGGATCTGGCTCTGCGCAGCCATGGTGATCAGCGGCCTGGCATGGCTGATCAAATATCGGCACCGCCAGATATCACTCCTCGCCGTCAACCCTGATGATTCCTATCAATTGTGCAGGGAGGAATTAAATGAATTTAGAGAACAGATCTCGGGACTACCTTTAGCTGACGTTGCTAGTCGGTGCTCTCTTATTCTGCGTAGCTACATGCGCATTCATATCGACGAGCAGGCCCTTTATGAGACCCATGATGAATTCCTCCTTCGCCCGGAGGCTCTTCGGCATTTACCACAGGGGGCTCGAGACAAACTTGCTCCCTTTCTCTCAAAACTTGCACGCTGCAAATACGGACCAAGCAACGTAGACCCTTCAGGTAGCGAGGCAGTTATTGGCGAATCCCTCCAGATCCTGCAGGGACTTGAATCCACCCGGGAGCGTGCAATAACATGACCAACCTTCTCGAGCACTTTGGCTTTGAGAACCCTTGGTGGCTTCTCTCCATATGTATTGCTCCTCCTCTGTTCTTTCTCAGGAATGTTCGGGGTGCTGAATCAGGGGTCAATTTCTCCTCTCTGGGAATTCTTTCCTCTGTTGGCAAAACCGTTCGGGAGCGCTCCGGCTCCTTTACTATGGCCCTGCTTGCGCTCACGATTTTCTCTTGTTGCCTTGCCATCGCCCGACCCCAGTGGCGGAACCTTCGGGTAGACCGATCAGCAAGTGGCATCGACATCATGATCGCCCTCGACGTCTCACAATCCATGAAAACCGAGGATTATTTCGAAACAAAATCAACCGGTACATTCCGCCAAAAAAAGGAGCGGATTCAGGCTGCAAAGGAAGTAATCCGTCGATTTATCGAGCGCCGGCAGGAAGACCGTATCGGACTGATCGCATTTGGGGCCAGACCTTACTCAGTCTGCCCACTCACGCTCGACCACCTATGGCTTTCGGAAAGACTGGAAGAGCTTAGGGTCGGAGACCTTGATTCTAACGGGACAGCTATCGGGTCGGCAGTTGCGGCCTCGACTACTCGACTTGATTCCCGACAGTCCAAGAGCAAGATTATTCTTCTGGTGACAGATGGAGCCAGCAACTCAGGTTCTCTTACGCCCGTACAAGCAGCTGACGCCGCAGCATCTCTCAAGACCCGGATCTATACTGTGGCAATTGGAGCTGAGAGAAGAGCTCGTAATGAGGACAATACAGCTCTGATACGGGAGGAGTACGACACTGAAACTCTCAAAGAAATAGCAGCAACTAGCGGAGGCGAATTCTTTCGTGCTTCGGATATGGGCAGTTTACGTGAAACCTTCTCAGCCATTGACTCTCTGGAGAAATCAGAGGCCAAAACATCTACCGTCATTGACTCCAAGGAACTTTACCCGTGGCTACTGGGAGCAGCAGCTTGCCTCGCTCTTCTTTCCGTAGGGTCCCTCGCTCTCACTCCTCCTATCCTCTCTTAACTCCAGTGAAGTTTATCCTCCCAGAATATCTGCTTCTACTTCTGGCGCTACCTCTATTTATCTCAGGAGCAGTCTTTTACAGAAGAGGGATCACGCGCCGGGTAAGACTCCTTATAGGCACACGCCCTCAGCCCTCGCTAAGTCATCCCCGTAATACCTTGCGAGGCTGGGCAGGCCTCACCTCCCTGATTATCGCCCTCCTTCTGCTAATTGTAGCCCTCGCGTCTCCTGTCGCAGGTTTTCGGGAGGAACAGGAAACGGTTAGGGCTCGCAGCATCATGATCGCCATTGATGTATCTCGGTCCATGTTCGCAACAGACCTGCAGCCTAATCGCTTTCATGCTGCGAAAGCCTCGGCGCTTGAGCTCCTCGACCGCTTTCCCTCGGACCGCATCGGAATTATAGCCTTCTCGGGAAAGGCATGGGTCCAAGCCCCTCTCACCCTCGATCACGAAGCCCTGCGCAGCACTCTGCAACAACTCGATACCGCCGCGCGGGGCACCACGGACTGGATCCCACGAGATGGATCTGATCTCCCATCTGCAGTCAGACTAGCTGTCCGAACACTCCAAAAGCACGAACTGGCATCAACTACTCTGATCGTTCTGAGCGATGGAGAAAACCATCACATGGGCGTTTCAGAGGCCGCCTCCGAGGCCGCTGCTGCAAAGGTTACTGTTTTTTCCGCGGGATTCGGAAGCATTGAAGGATCCATGATTCCGGACTCCTCCACCGCCGACGGCAATTTTTACGACCGGGATGGATCTCTCGTAATCAGCTCCCTGAACAGGGAACCTCTTGCACTGCTTTCGAGAGTGACTGGAGGGACTTATTCTGAAGGCGCTGGTCGGAGGTTTCTCTTTCAAGTAGAAAACGCAATCGAGCGCATGGAATTCGCCGAGTTTAAAGGGTCTAGGAGGAGAATTGCTAATCCACTTTTTCAGTGGTTCCTCGCCCCCTCAATCCTCCTTTTCGCCACTGGCATGGTGCTCAATTCTGGTTATCCACTTAGCCGCAGGAATACAAAGCAGAAACGGACAGGCCCTCCGAGCCCTAACCCATTACTGGTCAGCGGACTCGTCATTCTTGCCTTTGCCTTTCCTTGCAAGGGCGCACCTCTATTACCCACCTCCGCTGCGCGGGCCCTCTCTGAGGGAGAACCAAAAAAGGCTCTCCTTCTCTTTGAGAAGCAAATCAAAACATCACGAGGGGAGCGCAAAGCCAAGCTTAGCCTTGGGGCCGCTGTTGCAGCATACAGGCTTCGGGATTATCTCTCCGCTCAGCACCATTACTCTGAGGCCCTTCTCTCGACAGATCTGGATGTGCAACAGCATGCTCATTTTGGAATTGGCAATGCCTCCTTCTATCGTGGACTAGAGCTCTTCTCCACCTCACCAGAATCCCGCACTGCCCTGCTCCATTGGGGCGATTCTATTTCACATTTCACACAAGTGCTGAGGATTGCACCCGCTGACAAGAATGCTGCCGAGAACCTTGCACATGTAAAACGAAGATTTGATGAGCACTCTGCGCAACTTCCTCCTCAAACAAGCGCCCAAAAAGGAAAGGACGAGAAACCAAAATCCCAGGAATCCAAACCCAAAGAGAACGAGACAGAATCTCCACCCACCGATCCAAATCAGCAAAACAAATCAGCCCTTCCCAGCTCCCCTTCGGATAAGCCCAAGCCAGACCCTCAGGACCAGACCCAACCAGATCAGCCCGAAAGCCCCGACAACCGAAACCAGCTCCCTCCAAAATCCAAAGAACCCATACCCGGCGAAACCCCCGAAGAATTTGCCCGCCGCATTCTGCGCGATAATGCGGATTTCGAGACAAAGATAATTCCCCGGAAAATCTCCCAAGGGCGACGCCCAAGAAAGGACTGGTGAGCAGATGAAAAAACTTCGCCTCATAGTCATCGTCTCGCTGATGCTGCTAAAAGGCGCTGAAACCTCCCCTGCAGCTCCTGGTTTGAGCGCCTGGGTGGGTTCCAGCTACCTGCTTCCGGGAGAGGAGAGCGAGCTCTGGCTCACCATAACCTCCGATACGAGGCCGCTGGAGCGCCCAAAAGCACCAGAGACAAAGAGCCTGTCTTTCAAGTTCCTCGGCGACACAGTCCTTCCCCACTCAACCAGTGAGCGCACTTATACCTATCGATACGTTGTTCTATCGTATCAGAAAGGCCTGCACTCCATCCCATCGTTTTCTCTCAATCATAAGGGAGAACTCCTCGAGTCTCCATCGCTGCAGATCCAAGTACAGGACCTCCCTGAGACGGCATGGTTCACATCTGAAATAGGAGGCGAGCTTCATGATTTTGCCAGCACGACCAGCCTGCCTGCTCGGATTCCATTCGAAGGAGAAACCGTCCTCGTAGAGGCAAAAATCTATCTCCCCTCCCAATTTCAGGTCGACAAGGCCTCTATCGCTGAGCTGGCTCGCGAAGGAATTGCGGCAGAACGCTTTGATGTCTCTGCTGTAATACCCGGAGGTAAGATGCTGGCCTCCAGCCTCCGGCTAAAACAAAAAGATTACACAGGAATAACCTACCGCAGTAATATTACCCCACTCTCGAAGGGCGCCATTTCCATTGGCCCCGGGAAAGCGTCCCTGACCCTCCTTGCTCGCATATCGCGCCGTGGGCTGACTCAGATCGTCCCCGTTCCCCTTCAATTACCGCTCCCTCGGACCACCACCACCGCCCGCTCTCTTCCCCTTCCTCAGCCTGAGGGATTCAACAATGCGATTGGTGAATTTTCCATTACGGCACGAGCAGCTTCCGGTCGTATGCGCGAGCGAGACCCAATCTCCATTCAACTCGCGATTGAGGGCACTGGAAACGTGAAGACCGTCGCCCCACCTGAGTTTACCGGCGAGGATGAAGCGTGGAAAGTTTACCCCCCCCACCGACTTTCCGCTGAAAGAATCGGTAATGATACGAGCGGATCCGTAACCTTCAGTCAAACAGTCCGCCCGAGAGGTTACCAGTCCTCAATCCCTCCATTCCGATTTATCTCATTTAATCCCGAAACCGAGAAGTATCTCACCCTACATTCTGCCCCCATACCCCTAGAAATCAGCCCGGCGGCTACGAGCCCTGGAACTGAGAGCGGTCTATCCACCGCTGATGATGCCCTCTTCAACGGAATAGAGAATATCCTGGGAATTAAGTCCTCCAACTTTTTTGAAGACCCTAAGAGCGGCACGATCTCCCGCGCATGGCATCTTCTCCCAGCGCTTCTCTCGGTCATTCTTCTCCTACAACTATTCCGGTCCCGCATCCTGCCTTATCTGACTCCATCCGAGGGAGATCCAAACCTTCGTAGAGCGCTCGACGCACTGGAAAAGGGCGACCTTGACCCTCAGGCCTTTCTCCGAAGAGCCGGTTCACTTATCGAGCGATCCATTCCAGAAGAATCGCGGGATGATGAAATCCGCGACATCCTCGCAAAAAGGGATCATTACTGTTATCGGCCCGACAAAAAATCCCAGCCNATTACGGATTCCCGGCGCCAGGAAATCCTCCAACATCTCCGGCAACAACTCATCAAGAGCGCCTCTGCGATTATTCTTCTCTTCACGCTGAGCGTCCCGCAGGCAGAGGCCTCGGTCTCTGTTGAATCAGACCNCCAAATCTACCGGCAAGCCGAGGCNGCTTGGAACGCCCAATCCTTTCGTGTTGCACTTGAGCTNTACCAGACCGCCCAGAAAAANCGTCCCTCNTCTCCTGATCTTCTCTTTAATATAGGCAACTGCCACTTCCAACTCGGAAGAAGCGGAATGGCCTCGCTGTATTACCATCGAGCTTTACAGCTTAATCCAGCTCATCCCGAAGCTATCCAGAACCTTCGATTTCTGCAGGCCAGAACAGGAGCTCTTCGGCCTCCGACAGCTGAGTACGCAAAGTGGATCAGCATCGTCAGCCGCAACACCTATTCAATNGCTCTCGCAGTCAGCCTTTGGCTGGTGTTACTAGCCACCCTCTCCCTTCTGCAAGCGCATCGATTCCGTAAATTCTATCTCGCTTGCCTCCGGATAGGTGCGTTGACCGCAATCGTTTCATCAGCTGGCTTCATCGCCTATCCCACCTTGGACAGGTTTGCCGCCGAGCACGAGCGAGCTATAATGATCAACTCTGCCCCGATTATGGGCGGAAGCAGCGCTACCACTTTGAAGCCACAAGCCAAGAGCGACTTAAAGGGGACACAGAACCTCTTCGCCATAGCCCCGGGGAGCCTATGTCGGTTGATCGCAACCAGGGGCAAATGGACCTATATCGANCTCCCCAATGGACTACGGGCTTGGGTTCCTAGCAATTCAGCCTGCGCGATTCTGCCGGTTAGNAAGATCCCCAACCCGTTTTAGAACTAAGAGCCCCCTCTCTGCCTGATTTTTTTAGAGCGGGCCACTTCTCAGCCCAAATAGTTAGCNAATATTAAAAATATGTTTGACTGGTCTATTAATTTTGCAAAATAATAAAGCTCATCATGAGAGCGTCTGTATTCACCCTAAGCCTTCTCTGCGCCCTTCCTATCCACGCTGAAAGCACCGAGCCGCTGGACGTGCTCCGAGCTCGTAGTAGCGAACAGGAGCGCCAAATTCGCACCTTAGAGAGTGAAATAGAGACTCTGCACGGTCAACTCGCTCTCGAGCGGCGCCGGTCCCGGGCCACAAGCCTCGTCTCATCCGCAGCAGTCCCTCCAGTCAAAATTGAGGCCAAAAGCTACGTCGTAACCACCGGAGACACCCTTTCATCAATTGCTCGGGAGCACCGTTCGTCTGTAGCCGACCTGATGANAGCAAATGAAATCAAGGATCCTACCCGAATACGGGCTGGTCAGCGAATCGCCCTGCCTTCAGGCCCCGTCGCAGCTCCTTCTACCCCTTTCTTTAAAAAAACTCCTCCTAAAGCTGTGCCAGTCTCTGAGGAGGAAGCGAAGATAGTTCCTGTAGCTAATACCCCTCGAGCCAAACCTGTTCCGCACGGGATAAAAAGCTACAAAGTTCAACGGGGTGACACTCTATATGGTATCGCTCGGCGTCATAGTCTCAGCGTGGAGACAATTCGCNCCCTTAACCCTGACGTAGAGGACCGCATCCTGGTAGGACAACAAATTGCTGTTCAGCAGCCGGTTGACCGGAAGGCACCAGCGACCACCAGCACCACCATGGCGGCCAACCCCCAAAAAAGACCGTCCTCAGAAACCATTACCTACAAACCGATTCAGACCAATAACCGGTCGATCAAGAAGCCTCCAGCTAAGACCGAGACATCGGACCGGCCTAAAGCATCACCAAAGCCAATCCTATCAACTGTTGACCTGAAACCGGGAAGAACGAAACCTGTTATTGCTCCCAAGAGAATCGCTTCAGTTTTNGTTTCCGAAGAAGTAACCTTTGGTGACTTTGCAAAACGCCATGGAACTACACCCGAGCAGCTCAATGCGCTCAATGGCTGGGATTTCAGAGGCAGTCTTTTACTGGCTAAGGGGTCTGAAATTTATGTTCCCGGAAGCTGAGGAATAAAGCCCAGGCCACCCTCTTTCTCTTTCTATTTCTCTTTCCCTAATCCCAACGGCAAGGCAGGGCGACGCCCGGCAGGCACTCCAGTGCCGCCGGGCGTCATTCGTTTCTAGGACCCATGCAATCCTCAGATCGCTAACGATTTATAAGATCGTCTGAGGAGCTGGTAGAGATCTCGATATCATCCACACTCTGTAACGCTGGATCTGGTTGCCTGCCCAGTAGCCAGCGCCCCGCAATTCGTAGGTCCTCGAGTATCACGTAAGCTGAAGGCACTAACAGCAGGGTAATGGTGGTGGCAAAAAGAATTCCGAATCCAAGTGATATCGCCATGGGGATGATGAACCGNGCCTGCATATCNGTTTCCATTAACATCGGCGTGAGGCCCACAAAGGTCGTCAAAGAAGTCAGGAGGATGGCGCGAAAGCGAACCGCCCCAGCACTTACTGCCGCTTCCAGAAGATTCGATGAGGTCTTCCTNTTCCTGTTCACGTAATCCACCATCAGGAGACTGTCATTCACCACGACACCAGCAAGAGCCACGAACCCACACATGGACATGATGCTCAATTCTGTGCGCATCAAGACATGTCCTANCACCGCTCCCACGATTCCGAAGGGAATGACGGACATAATNATCAGCGGCTGAAGATAGGACTTNAGAGGAATTGCCATCAGAACGTACATCACGATGAGAGCAAAAATAAAGCCCAGTCCAATCTCACGCACGCTCTCAGCCTGGTCGGACTGCTCCCCCTCGAACCGATAACCTACTCCGGGGAAATTCACCTCAAGCTGGGACAAACCCTCTTCTTTGAAACGCCGCACAACCTCGTTCGCATTACCCCTCGCATAATCAACATCTGCCGTAATACGAATGGCCCTGTTTCTGTCAGAGCGGCGAATTGTATCCGGCCCTCTCCGCTCCCTGACCCTGACCACCTGAGTCAGGGGAATGCTACCCTCCAGAGTCCGCAGTTTCATCCGCTCGAAATTCTCCACTGATTCCCGCTCTGATTCAGGATAACGAACCATGACTTTCACCTCATTNTCGCCTCTCTGCAGCCGCTGAACCTCGTCNCCATAAAACGCCCTGCGAACCTGAGATGCGACCTCCCCAAGACGAAGACCTGCCGCCCGGCCTTCAGGCGTAAGCTCCTCAAAAACTAGTTCCCGCTTTCCCGGACGATCCGTATCCGCGATATCTATAACTCCAGAATAGCCCTCAAGCTTACTCCGCAGGAAATCCGCNGCAGCCCTGAGTTCGCTCTGGTTANTACCAGTCAAAAGAAGGTCGATGGCATTCCCCCCCCCGGCAGCTTGGGCAACGAAAGTCAGCTCAACTGCACTNGCAATGCTCCCGACCTGCTCCCGCCATCTCCGGACAATCTCATCCGAAGAAATGTCCCGCTCTGCGGAGGGCGCAAGCTCCATGGTGACCTCTCCGATATGAACCCCAGACCTTGGCCCTCCCGCTGAAAAATCTGTGATGAAGGGCTGAATTCCCGCACTCGCGAGAATGTGCCGGACAACTGGCTTTCCGTCCCTCGTAATAACCTCCGGAGACTTAGAAATTTTAAGAGCCTCCTTCTCGATCCTTTCCGTTGCAGCCTGAGCGGCACCAAAGGCGATCCCCCTCGGCAATTCATATCGTGCAATGACTAGATCCGCNTCCACTTCGGGGAAAAACATACTCCTGATCCACTTGCCCTTGACGAGCCCGAACGTCGTGCACAACACCCCNAGAAAGATCGAAAGAACTACATAACGCCTTCGCAAACACAACTTCAGGAATGGGCTGTAGACCCTACTTACAAAACGCTCCAGCCCGAGCGCAATGGACCGTTGGATCCNCCCCAGGAACCACNGTCGGTGGTTAGGATCACTTCGNCGAAGAAGCGCAAGGTGAGCGGGAAGAACCAGTTTCGACTGAATCAGCGAAAACATCAGAGTCGGGATGACTACCAATGGAATATTGGGCCATATTTTTCCGCTGACGCCGCTTAATCCCAACATTGGGGTAAAGGCCACCATTGTGGTAAGGATGCCGAAGATGACTACCATCCCAACCTCGTGTGTCCCCCTCCATGAGGCCTCACGGGGATCTTCTCCATTCCGCATGCGTCGGTAAACATTTTCACCGACGATAATTGCATCATCAACCACGATCCCGAGAACGAGGATGAACGCAAAAAGAGAAATCATATTAATTGAGATCTCCATCTGAGGCATGAGCCANATNCCCCCAGCAAAGGAAACCGGAATACCAAGCGCCACCAGAAGAGCCAAGCTTGGCCGGAGAAAAAGAGCGAGGACCAGAAACACCAGCAAGAGACCCCACATTCCGTTTCGCTTTAGNAAGGAAAGCCGCCCCTCGAGAAAAACACTGGTATCGTTCCAGACCTCGAGCTGAATACCCTCCGGAATCTCTACCTTGGTCTTCTCGAGAAACTCCGTAATCGCTTCTCGGATNCGAAGGGTGTCCTGTTCCCCGCTTCTGTATACGTTTACGAGAATTGTCTTTCTGCCATCAAAGGAGCTCGTCATCTCCAGCTCTTCAAATCCGTCATTGATGGCCGCTATCTGTCGCAGCTTGACCGCGGACCCGTCCTCTCTGGTAACAACCGCAACCTCCCCAAACTCCCANGTATTATCAGGCTTACCCAGGGCCCGTATCACCACCTCCCCCGCCGCGGTTTGAACAGATCCTCCGGGAAGATCCTGTGACGCTCTTCTGACAGCGTTCGCGACATCTNCAATGGTTAGCTCATACTGGCGCAGTTTCTCTTCTGAGACTTCAATTGAAATCTCGTAGGGCAAGGCTCCTGCGAGCTCTACCTTGGTAATTCTGCTTTCCTTNCTGATCGCAGACAGAAACCAAGGTATGGGATCCCGAATGTCAAATTTCGGCTTAGCTTGCTTGAAATCCAGCAGGCCTCTGCGCACCTCTTCCGCGACTGCCCGCAGGCTACGCTCATCAACATCTCCNGAAACCGAGATACTAAGAACCTGAGAGCTCAGGAGAACTTCTTCAAGGACTGGCCGTTCTGCTTCTTCCGCAAAATTATCAATCGCATCAACCCGCGCCCTGATCTCGTCCATGACGTTCCGCAATTCATATCCATTTTCCACCATCACGGTAACGACCCCCATATTCTCAGCCGCCAACGAATTTATTTCGCGAATACCATCTGTATCAGCAATCGCCTCCTCGACTGGAATAACGACCCCTTCCTCAACATCCTCGGGACTGGCATTCGGATAGGGTATCCCAATCGATATGGCGTCCACAGACACCTCNGGAAACATCTCTTTGCGGAGCTGGAACCATGTGTAGAAGCCCGCTAGCAGGACCGCTAGCATCAGGGAATTNGCCGCTACATGATTCCGACTAAACCACTTAATAACGCCTTTCATTCTGCACTTTCTCCTCCCACNGATGAATCACCTTCACTCCCTGCTTTCGCGGGCTCCTCGCGAACCCTTGTGTTTTGCACAAGAGGACTTGGCGGAGTGGTCACAACAGTTGCACCGCTGGGAATCTCCCCGTCTCCATCTCCGCCGCGCACAATCACATGGGAGGCCTCAGTCCACAGAACCTTCGCCGGACGAATATCCAAACGGCCATTTTCGACGAGCAGAACTTTGTNTGCATCAACCACCCCNGACCGAGGAATCCTGACNGCACCTGAGATAGTTTTCCCNTGAATAGAAGCCTGAACGAACATCCCAATNGGAGGNACTCCTTCTCCGTTACCCCCAAACTCCGCAACCACATTGATAGAACGGGTCGACCTCTCGACAATTTCTTCCGACCGCATGATCTCACCAATCCACTCGACCGTTTCACCCCCAATCTCGCCACTGACAACCACTCGCCCNTTCAGCACTCCATCTTCTCTCTCAAGATATCCGTAATCTTCAAGTGAAAGCGGAAGTCGAATTTCAACGGGACCAAGCGACACCAGCTCGACAAGCGGANCACCAGGAACCACCGTCGCCCCAACGTCGACGTAGGTTCTTTCNATTCGNCAGTCATAAGGCGCTCTTATCTCTGTCCTTTTCAGATCCTGTAGAGCTTTCTCAAGCCCCGCCTCCGCAGCCCTGATCATTGCCTCAGCGCTTCTAATTTGCGGCACTCTTCTTACAAGCTCGGTAGGCTGCTGTCCCTTACGAATCTTGTCCCAATCACGCAAAGCCTGCGTTCGCTTTGCCTCTTCCATTGTGAGGGCCAGCCTTGCCTCGGCCAGAGTGGCGTTTGCTATCGCCACGGCGGCCTCGTAATCCCCTTTTTCGACCTGCAGAAGACGCTCTCCTTCTGCTTCTACCGTTGGTCCCTTAAAGGTTATTCCAGGTCTGAAGGAGTCACTTACATAAGACAATTTTCCACCTACCTGCGCCATCAGCTGAGTGCGGTGACGAGGATTGACTTCGCCCTGCGACTTCAGGTGAATCTGAATGGCCGAAATGATTGCAGGCTCTGTCACAACCGTGACAATTTTCTCAACCGGCTCGGCAGTAGTTGCCTTTGGCCCATTCATGATCAGAAACCTCATCACGCCAATACCACTGGCGANAATAGCAACACAGAGTCCTCCCCAGATACAATTTCGAAGCACCTGCGACTTTGACATAGCGATCTTGTTCATTCTTTTAGCGTGAANTACGGAGCTGAAAGTCTCCCCCGAGGGCTAGGTGGAGGTTAATTCGGTTTTCCAGCCTGATTCTTCTTAGTGACACCAGNTGAAAAGCCGTCTGCACTTTCCGGTCCTGTGCGGCAAGGAGAGTAAGGGCGTCAACAGCTCCATCCGCAAAATCTAGGATTGAAGCTTCAGCGGCCTCTCTCGCCGATCGGGCAGAGTCAGCAACAGCGGCCTCCCTTTCGGCATAGAACTCCTCTGCGACAAGGGCTTGCTCCACTTCCGCAAACGCCCTCAGGATCGTCCCCTGCAATTCACGCAGGGCGATAGTCTCATCATGGCCTGCAATTCGCTCTTCCTCTCTCAGGCGCCCCCCTCCAATCAAAGGCTGGACCACCCTGCCCGCCACGGACCAGATTCCGAAGCCACTATCGAGCACCTCCTCAAGCGCGCCGGTACTCGTGCCTGCACGACCGGTAAGTGAAAAACTTGGGAAGCGTGCGGCTCTTGTCGCACTTCTCCTATTCCCTGCGGCAGCATACCTCTGTCTGGCCGCCCTGATATCAGGCCGGCGTTGAAGAAGCTCAGAAGGCAAGCCTGAGGGAGGAACCGGCGGCGGAGCAGGAAGCCCTCGAGGCTGAGCAACCATTCCCGTTGGGAAGCGACCAACGAGAAGCTCTATCTGCCTCTGAGCTTGAGCTCTCTCTGCCTGCCATCGGGCCAGTGAGGCGCGCGAACTGGCGAGATCTGTCTCTGCAAGGCGCAGCTGGGAGGCAAGTCCTCCCTCCAATGCCGCCGCGAAACGCTCCCGGATCGAAGCCACCGTCTTCACACGAACCTCGACTGCTGCCTCCGCTAGCATGATNTGCTCCATCGCCTCACCCAAGACGAACCAAGCCTTAGCCAGCTGCCCCGCAAGAGAAGTACGTGCGGCCCTGTAATCCTGCGACTGCGCCATGCTNTCCGCCACCGCGGCACGCTGTGAAGCCCGCATTCTGCCCCATAAATCGGGCTCCCAGTTTATATCCAGCGAAGCCCCATAAGACTCCGCTGTGTTACTGCCAAGCCTGATAGGAAAACCGGGGAATCTCTGCTTTTGCTGGAGGCCACTGATTTGACCGGACACTTGTGGTTTTTTCCTAGCTCCGGCGAGCCTTGCCACTGCTTCAGCCCTGAGCACTCTCTCGGCTGTAGCCNGCAGATCGGGGNTTTGATTCATAGCCTCGGCCNCGAGGCTAATCAGTTGGGGATCTTTAAATCTTGCGATCCAGTTCTGATCTACTCCGAGCTCTNCTGCCCTGTTCACCGACCACCCGGAAGGAAAATCCTTATTCACCGAATCCGTAGAGCGGTCAACAGTGATCACAGAGCAACCGCTTATCGCAAGAGCAAGAACCCACCCAGTCAGGAAAACTACCACTTTACAGATTCGAACTCTCATAGATGTCGACCCTCGAATTCGATTCCCGCTCTGCAGAAATCAATAATGTTNACCANCAGTGTTTCAGTTGACGGATTCCCGGACCTCCCATCAGATAATTGGCGAAGGGTGTCTCCGTTGGTGAGGGTGTGCGCCATTACGCCGAAGGAGAAATGCATTCGCCAGAGCGCAGACTCCTCATCGAGTTGTGGAACCGCTCTCTGGAAGGCTGCCGCGAACCGGGCCGCCATTANCGCGAAAAGAGAGCAGGCANTGGGAGGCAGGGAATAGCCCCGTTCGCCTATTAAGCGTCCCATGAACTTCTTAAACAGATCCTCTGACATTTCGCCACTCGCGATGTGTTGCAGGACCGGAGACAAAAATGCTTTCAGAATTTCTTCGACTGGAATCGGCGTGNGGGAAAACTNCTTTTCCAACCTGTCCAGCTGGCTCAACCGNTCTTCATTAACCGGAGTTAGATGCCTTGTNACCACCGCATCGATGAGTTTCTCCTTAGAGCCAAAGTGGTAATTAACGGCGGCCACATTCGCTCCCGCTGCTCCAGTAATGTCCCGGAGCGAAACAACCTCGAATCCTCGCTCAGCAAAAAGAGCCTCCGCAGAAAGCAGGATTCTGTCACGTGTTCCTCGTGTTTCCTCAGACAGGACCTTCATCAATTCAATCATATGCTTAAAACGGAAGTTTTACCGGTCAACCTAAATTTATCCCGTAAATTTGGGGAAAGTATAACCCGCTGCTTTTTAGTATGTTATTCCCATCAGGAAACCCGGACTTGCGGTCGCTCATAACTCGCCACAGGCTTGANCGATCCCTGCCCCTTAGANCAATCGCAACCTCCTTCCAACTTCATCACGGTGACTGCCTGGCAGGNATGCGAGAACTTGAGAGCGAAAGCGTCGANCTGGTAGTCACTTCTCCACCNTATAACCTTGGACTCAACTATCGTAGCTATGCCGACGATTCGCCGAGGGCTAGCTTTCTCGAATGGTGTAGCGCCTGGTCCCTCGAAGTGCAAAGGCTCCTGCGCCCATCGGGCTCGTTCTTTCTCAATCTAGCAGGATCGCCCAGTAACCCTCTTTTACCTCACCAGCTCCTCCTTGCCCTAACCTCNCCAGAGCTATTTATCCTGCAGAACACCTTCCACTGGATCAAATCAATCTCGATTGAAACCCGNGATAAAGAAACCATCAGCGCCGGCCATTTTAAGCCCATCAACTCNGCGCGATACGTGAACGATTGTCACGAATTTGTCTTTCACCTGACAAAGAGCGGCTCAACCCAAATTGACCGCCGGTCAGCCGGAGTACCCTACGCTGACAAATCGAATATAAAGCGCTGGAAGCATACCGGAGGCTACGATAAAAGNTGCCGCGGCAANACTTGGTTCATCCCTTACGAAACGATCCGTTCGCGAAAGGACCAACGCCCACACCCTGCCACTTATCCGCCTTCCCTCGTTGAGCAGTGCATCAAGCTCCAGGGTCAGGGCGAGAGCACNGTGCTGCTGGACCCATTTCTCGGCATTGGATCCTCCGCGATAGCGGCAAAAAAACTCCATATTCAGACCTGTATCGGCTTTGAGATCGATGAGGAGTATCTCCGGATTGCCAAAGACCGGATTGAATCCACAGAATCAGNGAACTTTCACTACGATCTTGCCGACAACGTCTCTCCTTCCGACCCCGAACTNCCTCTTTAAGNTTTCCGGCAACTCCCNATGAACAAGGATATTACAGAGGAATTNGTTAAGGTTGAGTCCGTTTTCGTAAGGCACCGTAATACCCTAATGGTCAGGGGGTGCTTCACCTCCATTTACACAGACTATTACCTTCATCTGATGCAGCATGGTATACGGCATACCGAGGAACTTGATAGCAAACTGAAGGACGCGATGGCCATGCTTGTCCTTCATCTTGTAGCCCGTCCTTGGGCGGAGACNATAGCCTGGACGGCAAGCCTGCGAGCGCCTCGCGTGAACCTGTTTGTCACCGGATCATCCATCAACGAGCAAATTACAGGAAGGTGCTTCACCGAGGATGTTCGTGAACCTCCCCATAATCTTTTCTATTCGCAAACAACCGTAGCGGACAAGGAACCCCGGATGAGTTCTCTCCAATTAGATACCAGTGATCCCCTGGAATGGGTCGAGAAGCTCTATGAATGCTCCGAGCAACGGCCAGGGAGAATCTTTCGGTTATCCGACGAAAACTATGTGCTCCTTGCCGCTCAGCCGGACTTTGACGAGGACTGGTTCCACTCTATCGACGCCCAGGATGTAGCCAGCATTCAACAGGCCGAGGAGACAAAGACTCTTGAAACAAGAAGGTTCCGCTGGAACTGCGGATGTGATCTCGACCGGATTTTGCCTATTCTTGGGGGTTGGCGGGAAAAACCTGACGAGCTATTCAAGGACGAACCCGCAATTTCCATTCAATGCCCGCGATGCGCAGCGAAATTCTCGGTTACGAGGGACATGATTTGACTTCCTGGCTTGCTGAGTTTTCGATCAGGAAATGTCTGTTTTTGACGTCATGCCCTCGAGGAGAGGCACTGGCTCCCTGAAGTGGGACCAGCGCCCGGAGCTTCGGCCCTACTGGGTGGCTGATATGGATTTTCTTTCGCCTCCTGAGGTGATTGCCGCACTCCAGAGGCGGGTCGAGCATGGGGTCTTTGGCTACGCGATACCTCACGACGGGCTCGTCGAGTCGATTCTCGATTACCTACGAACCAGACATGAGGTGTCGAGCTCGCCTGACGACCTCGTTCACCTCGGAGGTCTAGTCCCTGCATTATCTCTCGCTTGCAGGGCATTTGCCGAGGAAAACGACTCCGTCCTGACCTGCACTCCTATCTACCCTCCGTTTCTACACGTTCACAAGGACGCAAAGCTGCGTCTGACGACCGTTCCCTACATTACTGACGGCGAGACATGGACCTTCGACTGGGACGGCCTTGAAAAGGCGGTAACTCCAAGCACACGACTCTTTCTCCTGAGCAACCCACAGAACCCCCTTGGTCGGGTTTTTTCCGAAAACGAAATACTGCAACTGGCAGCATTTTGTGAGCGTCACAATATGATTCTCGTTTCAGACGAAATTCACTGTGATCTCATTCTAGATGAGGTGCGCACTCCACATTTCACGGCCATGCGCCTACCTGAATGCTACAAAGAACGAACCATCACCCTCTTATCGCCGAGTAAAACCTTCAATATCGCCGGAATGGGATACGCGTATGCGGTCATCCCTGACCAAAGTCTGAGAAAGCGCTTCGTTGCAGCAGAGGGACACACTCTTGCAGAGATCAATTGCCTTGGTTACCACTCAGCAGAAGCGGCCTACCGACACGGGGAGCCGTGGCGGCTAGAGTTGATTTCCTATCTTCGAAGCAACCGTGATCTGATTACCAGATTTTGTCGCGATGAAATGACCTCTATCAAAATCCCTAATATTGAGGCAACCTACCTCGCCTGGATGAATTTCCACCAGACCGGCATTGCGAATCCTGCCTTATTCCTCGAAAAAGAGGCGAGGATCTTCCTCTCGGACGGTCGCTATTTCGGCGAACAGGGACATGCCAGACTCAATTTCGGCTGTAGTCGATCTCACTTGGAGGAGGCGCTCTCCGACATCAGAAAAGCGATGGAGAATAGGCTATAGAATGCTGCCTGAGCTCATCTTTTCTGAAGACTTCTCGCCATTCGAAAATGCTCAATGCCAGCTTCATTAAACGGAGATCCGGCAGCCTCAAACCCTTGCCGCTCATAAAATCCGATCGCTGCGGTCTGAGCATGCAAAAATACCTCTGATAACTGTGAATCCCTCGCCGCGCAAAGCAGTCTCGCAAGCACCTCTCCTCCCACACCCCTACCGCGGCAACTCCTCATTACTGCTAACCTTCCAATTTTTCCGCAAGGCGCGAGTCTCCCCGTCCCAATCACTTTTTGATTTGTGTCTCTGACGATCACATGCAGGCATTTCCCATCGTGCCCATCCCAGTTTATCTTCTCCGGAACTCCCTGTTCTTCGCCGAATACCCGATCTCGCACAGCCCTGATTTCGGCCTCTGCTTCAACGAAATCTACGAGGAATACGTTCACCCGCCTCAGCGTTACCAGGGAGCGGCCAATCGTCAATCGAGGACTGTGGTGTGACCTGCCGCTTACCGGCCCGTTAAGTTCTATTTCGGAGAACTGCCGGCACTCCCTCCTTGCCCCTTGCCTCCCCCTGACCCATTCTGAGCACGTGAGATTAGGTCTCCTCCTCTCTTGTTTTCTTCCTGCTACTCTCCTCGTCGCGAGTGCTGAGGATCACGTAATCCTCTGCGGCGGCCCTGCACTGCGCCAGTGGGAAGACCTGAGAAAGGAACACGAGCAACATGATCGCTGGTGGGCCAATTTTGTCCGGGCCTCTACCCTGCGCATGTCCCAGCTTCGCCTGGATCATGGAGAAGACGCGAACATCGTATGGCTCGTCTACCGTCGGGGCTATCTGAATCGTGCCAACGCAGACGACAAGCCCTACGTGGCTTGGATTGAGTCGCTCGCCCAAAAAAGGAAATGCGAGTTAATCTGGATCGAGAATGGAGAACAGGCAATCAAGGCCATCAATGCGCGGTCTTCTCGGTCAATTCGGACGTTTGACTTTTTCGGCCACTCTAATCGCTATGCCTTCCTTTTAGATTACAGCAGTGAAATCATGGCTGTCTCGAAGGCTTGGATTCATCAAAAAGATCTTTCCAAGATAAAGCGGAGCGTGTTTCACCCAGAAGCACGATGCCAGAGCTACGGATGTCATACCGGGGAAAGCATGAGCCGGACATGGCGTCTTCAAATTGGAAATCACCTGATTGGGGCAATCGGAAAAACCGACTATAGCGGGATTGGCCAAGGCATCATGCCTACAGTCTCAGGATCATGGATTCACTAAACGACTACTTAGATTCACATGCTCTATTCTGACCTAGAAAAACTCTACGACCTGCCCTTTTTTGAACTTCTCCAGATGGCAAGGAAGGTTCATGAGGAGCACTGGGCCGACTCCAGCGTGCAGTTATGCACCCTTCTCTCCATAAAAACTGGAGGCTGCTCCGAGGATTGTTCCTACTGTGCCCAATCAGCTCGTTACAGCTCCGGGGTAGCCGCAGAGCGACTCATGGAGAAGAACGAGGTTCTCGACCGGGCCCGTGCAGCCAAGACACACGGCTCTACACGTTTTTGTATGGGAGCCGCGTGGCGAGGAGTACGTGTTGGAACGCGGCGATTCGATTCCGTCCTCGAGATCGTCCGTGAAGTTGCCGCCCTCGATATGGAGGTATGTGTAACCCTCGGAGAACTGGGAGCAGAGGAGGCTTCTGCCCTGAGAGAGGCTGGTGTCACCGCCTACAATCATAATATCGACACCTCACCGGAACATTACCCTAACGTTGTTACCACACACACCTTTCAAGACCGGCTTAACACAATTAGGAATGTCCAGGATGCTGGGATGTCGGTCTGCTGCGGTGGCATTCTTGGCCTTGGCGAGGAAGTTAAGGATCGCCTCAAAATGCTCGAGGTCATCTCAGAATTCAATCCCCCTCCTGAAAGCATCCCGATCAACTCCCTTATGCCGATGCCGGGCACACCTCTTTCGGAGAACAAGTCCATCGACGCATTCGATGTTGCCCGGCTCATTGCGCTGACGCGCATCTCAGTCCCCGCCGCGCGAGTGCGATTATCCGCAGGACGCACTCGACTCTCAGACGAAGCTCAGGCTCTCTGCTTTTTTGCCGGGGCAAATTCAATATTCTACGGAGACAAACTTCTCACTGCTGCCAACCCCGCCGTGGAAAATGACCTCGCGCTCCTGGGAAGGCTAGGACTGGAGGCCAAGGCCTCGGATCGGACCAGCCCACCCCCCTGCTCCAGCCCAGAAAGACCTCTTTCTCCAGCGGCCGAGTAGGCACGGTATATGCCCATGGCAACCCCTGTCCTCAAGGTCTTTATATCCTCTCAGCTACTTGAGGTCTGGGAGGGAGACGAAAAGACCCGCTCTTATCCGATATCAACTTCCATGTTCGGCACCGGCAACGAGGAAGGCAGCCTCAGGACCCCCCTTGGGACTTTCGAAATCTGTGAGAAGTATGGAAAGGGGCAATCATTGAACACCATTTTTAAGGGCCGCAGCCCGATGGGCCAATGGACGGGAGAAAAATCTCATGATGATGAAGATCTTATCCTAGGCCGTATTTTACGGCTTAGTGGCCTTGAGAAGCACAATGGGAATACCTTCCAACGCTATATCTATATCCACGGGACTAACCACGAGGCTACGATCGGATCACCTACCTCTCACGGCTGCATCCGGATGAAGAGGCAAGATGTGGCGGCCCTTTACGAGATCATACCAACCGGCAGTCTGATCCATATAAGTGCAACCTAGCTACCTGTCTCATCCGCAGAAAACAGATATCACAGGGAAATATCGGTGATCTCCCAAGGTGCGCTTGACCTCTAGCAACTAAAAACGCTCTCCCTGAAAGGGAGAGCGTTGATGAGAAAATAGTATCTTTTACCAGCAAGCTTAGGAGTCCGCAGTGGCTTCAGCTACCTCCTCGGCCTCTTCCTCTTCCTCTGCACCAGCCTCAACAGCCAGATCCACCCACTCGATAAGCGCCATGGGAGCAGAGTCCGAAAAACGAGGCCCTAGCTTTACAATCCGACAATAGCCACCTTGGCGATCTGCGCACGCAGGAGCGATCTCTTCAAAGAGTTTTTTCACTGCCTCCTTCTGGCGCAGGAAGGCTACAGCCTGCCTACGAGCATGCACGTCTCCCCTCTTCCCAAAAGTAACTAGCTTCTCTGCCACGGGACGAAGCGCCTTAGCCCTTGCAAGGGTAGTTCTGATTTTCCGCTCTCGGATTAACGCGCATGCCAAGCCTGAGAGCAGAGCCTTTCTCTGGCTCGCATTACGCTGGAGCTTTCCGGTTTTCTTACGATGCCTCATACCTTCTATAGTCTGATGATTATTCGTCGATGTTCTGGGCGATGAGGTCTGCCAACCCGACAGGAGCCTCATCTTCTACACCCAAGCGCGGAGCTGCAACTGATGGCATAGGCCCGCTAAGAAGCGATGGGTCGAATGTCATTCCAAGGCTAAGCCCCAGCTCCGACAGCTTGTCCTTGATCTCATTAAGGGATTTCTTACCAAAGTTGCGATACTTGAGCATTTCTGCCTCCGTCTTCATTGCAAGCTGACCCACCGAAGTGATATTGGCATTGTTCAGGCAGTTCGCAGCCCTCACCGAGAGTTCAATCTCATTGACGCTCATGTTCAGAAGCTTCTTGAGCGCAGCATTCTCTTCGCTCTGCTCTGCTGGCGCTTCCTCGAATTCGACCGCATCATCGTCGTAATTGACAAACACATCGAGGTGGTGTCGCAGAATTGCCGAAGCATGCAGTAGCGCCTCATGGGGCTCGATTCGCCCGTCGGTCCACACATCAAAAATAATCTTATCGAAGTCTGTCATCTGGCCGACACGTGTGTCTTCCACTGCGTACTTCACACGGGTGACTGGTGAGAAAATTGAATCAATCGCAATCACTCCGATCGGCATTTCCTCCCTCTTGTTTTCGTCACCCGTCCGAAAACCCCGTCCCACCTGAACCTCAAACTCACAGTCAAACTTAACTGACCGGTCCAAGGTGCAGATCACCTGGTCCTTGTTGATCACCTCGTAGATATTGTCATCGTCAATATCCCCTGCGGTCACGACTCCAGCTTTCTCAATCTTGATCGAAAGCACTCGGGGCTCTTTATCGTGATGACGGAACTTCACCTTTTTCAGATTCAGCACGATATCCGTAACGTCTTCCACAACTCCCGGGAGAGTTGAGAACTCGTGCTGGACTCCCGCAATCCGAACGGAAGTGATTGCTGCCCCCTCAAGAGACGATAGCAACACACGCCGGATAGAGTTTCCTACCGTATGCCCAAATCCACGCTCGAATGGCTCGGCCACAAACTGCGCGTAGGAATCGGTGGCAGTATCTTCGTTTTTAATCAGACGGTTTGGGACTTCAAACCGATCGAGCCGGATAGGCTCGCTTACACTTTCGTTTTCAGCAAGAGGTGCTTCAGACATTGTTTTTTAGTGTTGCCGGGTTTCCCTCTGGCGAGATAGCGACCAAACTCTTTGGCTGCCCAGAGGACCTACGGCGAATATACAGTCTCGCGGCCGGGGACTAAAGGTGATCTACCCCCCTATTGCAACCCTAAATTGCAACCCCAAATCGCAACCGTCCCTCCCTCAAAAACTCCCTCGCCGAAACCTAACAAATCTTAGCACTTTTGTATTGGATTGTCTCATACATCAAGGCATATCGTCCCGCCCGCCAGCGACATGAAATCGAAACGCAACCTCACCCGCTTCACTTACGAGACTACAGCGTTCCAAGGCTGGCGCCTCTGCCTGAGCAGAGCCGGCACCACGTTCACCAAATATTACAGCGACAAAAGATACGGGGGCTCCAAAAAATCGCTCGCGGCTGCAGAAAGCAGCCTCGCTGAGCTGGTTCAGCTGGTCGACAACTCTCGCCGGGTAGACAACAAGCTCAGCCAGGCCACCACCCGCAAGGCGCGGAAGCTTCTGGCAAAGTCGTGACTTCCTAACAAGGCAGCCAAAGGACCTGGTCTGACATCTTCAGGAAAGTAATATCCGAGGAGCCGCAATTTCTACCGCCCTACTCTGCGCCGCCCCCAGATTCCTCCCCCGTGATGAGGAGACTAACTATTGCCAGTAATTCCTTGGCCGGAATCGCAAAAGTCTCACATCGGTTAGCGCGTGCTATATTCATCCCCACGCAATGGCCTTCCAGATTAAGGAGGGGGCCACCAACACTCCTGACGGAGAGTGGAAGATCCGTTTGAAGCACCCTCGGGAAGTCGCTCCGCCTTTTGGAGACCCGCCCACTCATCGCATCATTCCTAGTCTTTTTCTCCTCGAAGACACTCTCACGCCTCTTCAGTTCTACTTCCACCTCCAAATCTTCCCCCTCTCTTTTCAGCCTGATCTGAATCTTATCACCCGGCTCCTTGCTGCCCAGTAACTCCTGCAAATCCTCCATACTTCTTACCTCACGACCTTCCATTTCCAAAATCACATCACCACTTTTCAACCCCGCCTCACTCGCCCCGGAATCCTCCTGCACCTCCTTCACTGGCAGGCCTTCCTCCTCTCCACTCGTATCAAGAGTTACCCCGAGCACCACGGGAGCCCTTCCCTCCCCTACCTTGCGGGCATTTGCGCTAATAATCCCAACCCGGAGCCTCCGATCCCGACGGGTGGTTGACCCGTTACTCACCACCCAAGTCCCATGGGTCGGTTCAGGCTCCGCCCACTCAATCACGGGCAGGCCCTGCGCCTCCACCTTCAGGAGGGCCACATCCCATTCCACAGTAGAAGAGACCACCTTCACCTTCTTGAAGTGCTCTCGATTGACTCTGACACTAAGCTCTTTCACTCCTTCAATCTCGCTGGCTTTCGTTACCAGATAACCATCCGAGCTGACTATTACCCCATAGGCAATGGACTTCCACCCATCGTAGATCACTGCGCTACTCTTCTGCAGCACCTCCCGGACGGGGTCAAACGCCTTCCATGTTTCCTTCCCGTTAAGGCGCAGCTCGCCCTCTAACTGCCCAACCTGCTGCTGCGCAGGAGCAGCCGAAACCACTGCCAACAAAAACATTGGGGCGACCCTACTTCTCACCCAACTCAACTTCGATTTCCTTCTTTTTATCATCTCTCAGGATCTTCAGTTTCACTTTTTCTCCAGGCTTAAAGAGTTGGAGCGACGCAGAGAACTGCACCGCGCCCTCTAACTCCTCTCCGTTCAACGTAAGAATGACATCACCCTCAAGCAAACCAGCCTTGGCGGCCGGCGTCTCATCACCCACAACTTTAATTACAACGCCACCTTCCTCACGGTCTTCCGTAGAGACTCCCAAGAAAGCCACTGCCTCCTGAGCGAATGGCCCTTTTCCTACGAATTGCTTGTCTAACATCGCATCCCAATTCTTCAGAAATTCGCGTAAAGGCACATGCATATTCTGCTCCAGGCTCGCCCCTACCCGGCTATGGATTCCGATCAGCCGCCCCTTCATATTAAAAAGCGGACCTCCGGAGTCGCCTCCAATCAAATTGCAGTCGGAGTTAATAGTTTCCTCCGCCAATCTTACGAGCCGCCCGATCCGAACGCCAACCCCCCTCTCTTTTTCAAAGCCACCGGAATGACCAAGAGCGTAGACCCAATCACCCAGGGAGGTTGAATCCTCACGGTCCAAATTAACATAGGGAAAAACTCCTTCCTCCTCAATTTGAATCATTGCTGCATCAGTTGTGGCTACCAGACCAAGAGAGATCGCTTTGTGCCTCGTTCCATCCTCCATAATCACGGTCATCTCCTTTCCGACACCCGCACTTACATGGGCAGCCGTCAGAACCAGCCCTTCACTGGAAACAATAACACCACTCCCAGATCCTCCTCCAAGGTCAATGGATACTGTGGCGGCCCGTGCCTGAGGCAGGGTCTCCTGCAGAGCTTTCTGAATATTTCGGAGATCTCGAAGATTTTCCGGGGCCTCTTTTTCATTGAAATACTGCCGACCCTTCCCGGCCTCTTCAGCCGCGTAAACCAGGCAGCTACCAAACATCAAATATACCGTAAGACGAGGAAACCAGGAACCAAGGAGACAAAGCTGTTTCATACCGGTGCCGGAATCTAGACATCAGCCTTTGGCACTTCAACGACCAAGCCCAAAAAAGACAACCCAACGGCGTGAAACTGGCCCAGGAAACCCCCTAACCTGTAGCCAACGCCTGTTGGGCTGTCCAATCCCCACAAGGAGGATACTAAGTTGATTTACGATCCACCCTCTATTGGCAAGCACAATTCCAATCGACATGATTCACTAAAGGTCAAGGGTTTCTGACCATCTCGATTATCACCTCCCGGCCTAATCGATCAGGGTGACTACGATCAGGTGACCGCTCCCTTGTGATCGTAAAGACCTCCTCAAATAAACCACGTAACTCTTGCAAATCCGTTCCAAATGGAGGTCCGGCGCCTCCATCCTCCCGCGGAGGAGGATCTGTAAAAAAGAGCCCTAGAAATTTCCCTCCCGGAACAAGCCAGTGTCTGGCAGATCGCACGTAGTTCTTCCGCTGCTCAGGGTCGATAGCGCAAAAGCAGGTATGCTCGAAAATCATATCAATGGAGTGCTTGGGCGCCAACGAGGTGTCTAAAAAATCCCCCTCCATCCATCTGATTGATTTCCCATAAAGGTTCCGGGCAGATTTAAGCGCAGTGGGCGACAGATCGAGACCCGTGACTTCCAGACCAAACCTTCGCCACGCCTCTGCATCGTGTCCATAGCCACAACCAGGAACCAGCACAGTTGAACTCGCCAATAGACTTCGGTCGTAGTGCTCCAATAGTGAGATCAAAGGAGGAGCCGGCTCTCCGAGATCCCATGGAACATTCTTCTCTAAATACGATTGCTCCCAGTCCACCGCCAGCCTCCCTTAGAAATGTCCGTTACTGATCAGAGAGAGAACCGAAGCCGACTTCTTGATACCGCTGCCTCGACGGAGGAAGATGTGGATCTCCGAATGAAATTACTGCACCTGCTCCAGCCGCATGAGGTGCACCAAAGACACGCTCATCATCGACTTCAGGAAAATAATATTTCCTTCGTCTCAACCTCCAACGCCATGCACTCCACCCCGCAGTAAATACAACTACCCCAGCAAGAACCAGAAGGCCGGCCCGAGCCATAATCCAGAAGCCGTCTCTCTCCGAACTACTCTCTGAAACTACAGGATCTACGACCAGTGGAACACCTGTCGTCTTTTCCTGAACTCCGGCCATTTCCAACTCTCTCTCTATCCAGTAAAGCCGGGTCGAAAGCTCGCTCAGAAAACTGTCCAGCTGAAGAGCTTCATCGGTCTTCTCGAATGCCTCGGCAATCGCTGCGCGAAGCGCCCTCTCCTGCTCATCCTGAGGGATAACGGCGCGTATCTCAGGACTCATCATGAGCTGAGCTCGATTGGGAGCCCCAAGATGAAAATACACCAATACCGCCGGATCAAGGCCCTTCGTAGGGTCCTGATATAACTGATGAACAGTTTCGATCCTGTA
Organism: Roseibacillus sp.; assembly: GCA_002729275.1. Classification (GTDB taxonomy): domain Bacteria; phylum Verrucomicrobiota; class Verrucomicrobiia; order Verrucomicrobiales; family Akkermansiaceae; genus Roseibacillus_B. Next base: position 54,779 of record PBTP01000014.1, read on the forward strand.
TTGCTCCGGGATCTCCTGGAGCTCATCGAAAAGGTATAGGACAATCTCTATGTCAGATTCGTTGGAGTGATAATCCAGAAAACTCGCACAGTCGCGAAACTCCTGCTGCGAGAGTAGATCCTGCGGATCAATGAGAAGTCCCGCGTCGCCCTCAAACTGTCCCGTCGCAGGGGGGAAATATGCTGCCATCTGCTCAGGGGAAATTACGGCCCCATCCTGGTCTTCAGGATCGGACAGGGGCTCCTCCTCAGGCAAATCCACGACCGGAGGCTCAATGGTAGCTTTTGGATCAACCGTATCTTGTCCGAAAAAATTCTCTCCCACAACGATCTCTCCCTTTTTCACGCCCTCATAATCCTTGGGACTCCACACCGGCAGCTCAGGTAGCCGTGAATTCAGCTTCTCAGCAGGCAAGCGAGGTTGGCTGACATCAGGCTCTGCCGCCACCGATGGGCCCGCAGTTTGAGCACCAAGGGTTGACAGCAATACAAGAGGCAGCAGACACAGGCAGACTTTTAGCTTCATGTCTTACTTCTCCTCCGCCCTCCCTTGTGGCGCTCTCTTAGCCCTCGTAAGCCCACGCCAGAATGACCTACGCTTTCCCTGTCTGTCCTCAGCTCGTCGGCATCCCTCTCCGCCCGGCGGGAATGTTTTCCCAGAACCTTGGTGATTCTACCAAGAACAGCCTCAGTGGCTCTTAACCACTGTCCCTCCAGAAAGTGAGGGTGCGCCACCGACAAGGCACCAAAAATGGCATCCTCTGAAAGAAAGGGCCCGAGCGCATAACCAGCCGTCAGACCTGCGGACTTTCCTCCAACATCAACGCTGAGAAGGATTCCCCCTTCATTTGGTCTAGATACATCAACGTCCTCAAAAGCACCCCGGTTCAGCAACCAAAACCCAAACTGCCGGAGGCTGGGATTTTCTTTGAAGCTTCCAAAGTAGATCCCAAAAAAGAGCTGTGGGAAATTTTTCTGAAATTGATGAAGGCGCCCCCGGAGAGCAATCCGCTCTTTACGCCGCAAAACCCCGGCAGCATCAGTCAGCGTTCTCAACCTCACATCATCCTGTCCAAAGACTTGGTCTACATCCGTGATACTAAAAGCACAATGAGGACACTCCCGGGCTCTACTATGAACTCTCTGGACACACCGGGGACATTTCATGAGCTTATGTTCTCCCTATCCGGCTAAAATAAGAGCCTACCATTCTGTCCCCAACCCGTGACGCCCCGCAAGCTCCAATAATTCTGGCCGCATTGGCCACTCATCGGGGCGCTCGCTTGCCTCATGACGACGACTTGCACCTTTCAACTTCATGCATCCGGTATTGTCGCCAGCCACCATGATTTCCTCAATCTCCTGCGCGTTGAACTGAATATCCGGAAGTCTTCCAAACTCCTCAATCTTAGCCTCTATAGTCCGGGCTGATTCTCCGGCCTCTTGGATAAAGGTCGGCACAACGCTTTGAACCGGAACCTGAGAGAGATTCCAAAGGCATGCGAAGTGAAGAAGCTCCATGTCGTGCCGATCAATGACAGCCCCCATCTTTTCGATTCGCTCGTGCCCAGCCTCAACCCAGCCCTTGGGCCGATATGCCCGGTGATCACCGGCCTTAAACTCGTGCCCTCGTTTCATGTCACCATGGAAAAGCCCCCCATAGTCAACGACTCTGGTCAGGATCTCAACTCCATGCTCCTGAGCAGCAGGAAGAACAAAACGTCCCGGCCAAGGTTCCAAAGGATTAAGAATGATCATCGCCCAGTCGATCACCTCTCCGAAGCGCTCAAAGCAATGAATCAGATCAAGGGTGAATCCGTTGGCCGGCCCCGGGGCAATTCCTAGCCGCGTGGCTATCCCCTCTTCCTTCAGCGCCACGAGTCCCTTCCATACATCTTCACTAGTATATCCCGTCTCATCTGGATTGTGGAGCATCAGCAAGTCAAAGTGACTGGCTCCGCAATTCGCGAGGGACTTTTCACAGGCCATCCTCAGAAAATCCTCGTATTGATCAGGCCCCCGAAGATCAGGATCCGTGAACCGCGGAAAGCCTCCTGAACCAGCGCGCGTTCCCTTGTAGAAATCGTGCCCGATGGTTCCTACCAAACAGTAGGAATCACGCGGATAATCTGCGAGAGCCCTCCCAAGAACGGAATCCGCCTCCCCCTGACCATAAACATCCGCGGTAACAAAAGTTCGGATACCGCGGGCGTAAGCCAGCTGAATGCACTTGATATAACGATCTTCCTCCAGGGCCTCGCCAAAATGCATGTAGCGCCCTCCGCTCCATGTCCCGTAAGCAGTTTTCGTCAGGTTCATCTGTTCAGTCATCAACTAAAGCTAGCTAGCCCAGCCGTCAACGCTAAGCGGTTGCGGCGAAGAGGCAGGATCCAAACATGAATCTCTCCCAATCCCTCTACGGTCCGTCCTCTCAGCGGATTAGAGAGCAGGCGGCACCTAACGACATATATTAACAATTTATTCACAATCACAAGACGATCCCTCCGCGCCCTCGCTTGACATGTCTCCGCCTCTTTTCATCGTGCCCGGGTGAGCATCTCGTGGGACGAACGAACCTTAGCCAGCAGTCGATGGTTCCACTCAGGCGCAGGACCTTTGTCCATTACCCTGTTGAGACGCTACGATGAGTGGCGGGTCAGCACCTCCTGCGCGCAGGACCACGGTATTCATGGAGACGAGGGGGAACTACAGGATCTCCCCGGGACCCTCGAATGGCAACGCTGGGACTGCCACGACGAAGATTCACGCATTCGCCTCACTCCGGCGCTTCCCAGCCTTCCCGTCATCGCCAAACCACATACCTCCCTGTCTATCGCCCCCGGCGGCAACGCCCTGTTCTACATCGGGATTCCTATGGATGTAGAGATCCACGGGGAATGCGGAGGGAGCCTTCGTAAACTGACCAGTATTCCCTCTGAAACACTTAGCAAGACATGGCATGGAGACCGGTCGGCAGGCGAAGTATGCTACTCCTTAAAGACCCGCGCCCGCCGTCATTTTGATGCCAGCGACTGGCTGGAGCATGATGTGATCGTCAGCGTAGACCTGCATAATGAAAGTCAGGAACCCTTTGAATTTGAACGGCTCTTCCTCGACCTTGGTCACTTCTCTATTTTCACCTATGAAAACCGCCTTTGGGCAAACGCATGTCGCATTCGGATTACCGAGAGCGACGAAGAGGGTAACGATATAACCTACGATTCGACTCCGATCATTCCGGCCGAGAGCGGACAGGAAGTCGCCTCGGCCCGTGAGGGCAAAACTAGTCGCTCTACCCTCCGCCGCGCTTTTGCCTCCGTTATCGACGTCATTCACTAAAGCTTTCTCGTGACCCCTCTCTACCTAGCCGCAATGCCCCAGTGGCTTCAGGATTTCCTCGCCACTGATCTCCCCTGGAAAATTCTTGGTGCTGCAGTAATCCTGATCGGCGGGGTTCTTGCGGTAGCAATTCTCAGCAGGACAGCCCTCGCCATCTTCGGAGAGAGACTGGGCCCACAAGGAACAATGGTCGTTAAAAAGCTCATCCGATACATCGGATATGCTTTTGCGTTCATTCTGGCCCTCAATCAGATGGGGCTTAATCTTGGCGCCATCCTTGGAGCCGCTGGAGTTGCAGGGATTGCGGTCGGCTTTGCTGCGCAGACCTCCTTGTCGAATATCATCAGCGGGTTTTTCATGATTGGCGAGAGACCCTTCGAACTTGGCGACATCATCGAAGTGGACGGAATTGCCGGAACCGTCGACACTATAGGCCTCTTAGCTCTCACCCTACGCACCTTCGACAACCGCTCAGTACGCATCCCCAACGAGACCCTCGTCAAGACTCAGCTCATTAATGTCACCCGGCACCCTATACGCCGATTTAACCTCGATATTGGCGTCGCTTACGATGAAAATATCGGACACGTCCTCAAAGTGATGCAGGAGGTTGCTGAGACAAACCTCCAATCTCTGAACGAACCCGATCCTTTGATCATTTTCACCGGATTCGGGGACTCTTCACTCAATTTTCTTCTGGGAGCATGGTGTGTCCAGGAAGACTATGGCACCCTCCGAAACACGCTCCCTCGAGAGCTCAAGGAGCGCTTCGACAAGGAGAATATTGAAATCCCATTCCCTCACATGACCCTCGCTGCGGGAAAGGCTCTCAGCCCTATTCCTGTTGATCTCATTAGTGACTCAGAGTCCACCGATTAACTGGACCCAGTCCTTCAAGCCGATCCGGACTCTCTCTTCCCTCGGGCCGTCTTTACCTACGACTAGCCACTATTCCCATTCGATACTTGCGGGCGGCTTCGTAGACACATCGTAAAGAACGCGGTTAACACCAGGCACACTATTGAGGATCTGATTACTCGAGTCCCTGAGGATCTGGTAGGGCAACTCGACCCAATCAGCCGTCATCGCATCCTCGCTCACGACTGCACGTAGGCTCACCGCGAATTCATAACTCCGTTCATCTCCCTTCACTCCTACCGTTTTTACTGGTACGAGCGCGGCATAAGCCTGCCAGACCTTATCGTACCAATCATTCTGCCTGAGGACGGAGATAAAAATGGCGTCACATTCCTGAATAATCCGAAGGCGATCAGGCGTCACTTCTCCCGGGCAGCGGACTGCCAAGCCCGGACCAGGAAATGGGTGCCTGTTAACGATATCAGGCTGGATCCCCAGTGATACACCTAGTTCTCTCACCTCATCTTTAAATAGCTCCGCCAGCGGCTCCAGAACCTTTCCCTGCTTCTGTAGCTCAAGAATCTTCTCCACACGGTTATGGTGAGTCTTGATTTTAGATGCTTTCGTCTTCGCGTTCGATGCACTTTCGATCACGTCTGGGTAGAGAGTTCCCTGCGCGAGCATATCGGCCTCTCCCACGGAATCCCAGAAGACCTTGATGAAGAGATTTCCAATGATCTCACGTTTCGCCTCGGGGTCAGTAACCCCAGCCAGTTCGCCAAGAAACGCCTCAGAAGCCTCCACTGTCTCAATATCCACTCCCATCCGTTGGAAATTTTTTCGAACCTCCACTCCCTCATCTTTCCGCAGCAACCCATGATCAACAAAGATCGCCCTCATATGGATACCAGCCTCTTTGAGTAAAACCGCTAAAACGGTGCTGTCCACGCCCCCGCTGACTCCACATACCACCTGCTTATCCCCAACCTGCCTTTTGATCTCTTCTAGAAGAGTACGTTTGAAATCTTCAATGCGGAACTCCTGTACCCCGCGAGCCATTCCAAGGAAGTTTTGCAGAACCCTGAGACCCTCGTGGCTATGGGTAACCTCCGGATGAAATTGAATTCCAAAACAGTCGGAACCCCATTTCAGCCCAACAGGAGTCCCATGCTCATTGCGCGCTATAACACTGCAACCGTCGGCCAGCTCACTGACCGTATCCGAATGGCTCATCCAGACCTGAGAACTTCCTGATACCCCCTCAAACAGACCTCCACTTTCCTCAGGCATCAGGTCCGCAGGCCCATATTCACGGCGGTCACTAACCTCAACCTGGCCTCCAAACTTGATATTCAGCAGTTGCATTCCGTAGCAGATCCCGAGAACCGGAACTCCGTATGCCTGGAGGTGCTCGAAATCCACGTCCGGAGCATTCTCTTCACGTGTACTACTCGGACCACCTGACAAGATGATCGCACCAGGCTGACCTAGGTCCTCGAAATCCTCGACCGCGTGGAGCTTCGCGAAAAAGCCCAGCTCCCTTACTCTCCTGACGATGAGCTGAGTATATTGGGACCCAAAATCAACGACTGCTACATGCCTGTGCTTTTCCATATTTTTCCAGCGATTGAATACTTTTTCAGAGTCAGCTGATGGGCTGATAATTGGTAGGCTCCTGGGTAATCACGATGTCGTGTGTGTGACTTTCGCGCAATCCACCGGGCGTGATTCTCACAAATTCGCTCTGCGATCGCAGAGCCTTGAGACTTTCTGCTCCCACATAACCCATTCCTGACCGCACCCCTCCCATCAACTGGTAGATCACATCAGCAAGGGGTCCCTTATAGGGCACCCGGCCCTCTACTCCCTCTGCCACCAGCTTCCCACTGGCACCCTGTCCATAACGATCACCAGCACCTTTCATCATTGCTCCCAAAGACCCCATACCCCGGTAGGTTTTGAAGCGTCGCCCTTGAAAGTGAACAGTCTGCCCCGGACTCTCGCGGGTTCCCGCCAGAAGCGACCCAAGCATGACGATGTCGGCCCCCGCCGCGAGAGCCTTGACGACATCACCAGAATAACGAATTCCGCCATCGGCAATGACGCAAACCCCATTTTCTCGGCACCAAGGAGCCACGTTTTGAATAGCCGTGAACTGGGGCATCCCTACTCCCGCGATCACGCGGGTCGTGCAGATTGAACCCGGACCAACTCCCACCTTGATCGCCCGAGCTCCAGCGGAGACGAGATCCCGAGCACCCTGCTCGGTAACTACATTTCCCGCCACAACTGGGCGATCTGACAGCGCTGCGAGCTCTTCTACGACCTCAAGAACCCGGGAGGTGTGCCCCGTCGCAGCATCTATAAAAAGAGCGTCAGCACCCGCCTCAATCACCGCCTCTGCCCTGTCTTTCCAATCCGCGCCCACACCAATCGCAGCGCCACAGCGCAACTGTCCGTTGGGGTCCTTGGCCGCATCGACGAAGGTGATCTGCTTTTCGATATCTCCACCCGTAATCAGTCCGACAAGCCTTCCTTCCTCATCGACTAAGGGTAATTTCTCTATTCGGTGCTCATAGAGAATCCTTCTTGCCGCATCTGGAGTTGTATCGGGCGCACCGGTGACCAACTTATCGCCCGCAGTCATCACATCTTCAACTTTCGCCGAGTCATCTGCAAAGTGCCTAATATCTCTTCCGGTAACCATACCCACAAGAACTCCCCCCTCATCGACGACCGGAAAGCCGGAGAAACCCTGTTCCTCCATGATATTTTTCAAATCTGCAATTGTCGTCCCCTCCCGAACAGTCAGCGGCTTCTGAATGACTGCGCTTTCAGATCGCTTGACACGGGCAACCATAGCAAACTCTTCTTCTACCGAACAGGCGCGGTGAATCACCGCAATTCCACCCTCGCGCGCCAGTGCAACAGCCAGATCGGTTTCCGACACGGTATCCATCGCCGCGGAAATCACCGGAATCTTCAGTGAAATCTCGGAGGTCAACGCTGTATCAAGCACCGCGCTGGTAGGTAAGACCTCGCTCCTTTGAGGCACGAGAAGAACGTCATCAAACGACAGTCCCAAAGTTAAATCCGCCATGGGAGAGTCAAGGGAGAGCCTCAGAGGTTATCAAGCCTAATCACCTTCATCCTCACTATCCCCTTCCAGAGGCATCTTCTTTATCGGATGCCCAACACTCGACTGCCTCGGCATCTCTCTCGACCGAAAGCTTTGGCGCACCTCTACCGTAGTCAGAAATCAATAATTAAGAGAAACTTATGAGGATGGCATGCTATCTGCTATAAATAACTCGCCTCTATGCCAATCCCTGTAATACTGGAACAAACCCGGAGAGGAAATGGCTGGAACCTCCTTAAATCAAAACCTCAATCAAACACAGACCTTGGCGCCTCAGATGCGCCAGAGTCTTGAGGTTTTACAGGCAAACGCCTTAGAGCTGCAGCAGCTTCTTAGGCAGTATATCGAGACTAACCCAGTTCTCGAAACTGACTTAGCATCGGTCTCCCTGGAAGAACTCGACGATGGGTCGGGAGAAGACGACCAGCCGATTGAAGTCCCTGATGATGATTTACGCGAGCTTGCTATCATGGAACGTCGCACCAGCGGCTCCACTCAGGAAGATGAAGAACGCAGGGAGCATCTCTACAGCTCTATCGTAGCTCCCGAAACCCTACAGCAACACCTTCTGGGCCAGCTTAACCTCTCTGCACCATCTCCGGAGGTCCGCTTGGCAGCGATGGCCCTGATCGGCAACATGGATGAACGCGGTTTCTTTGATGAAGCCCTCAGCGAGGTTGGGCGACGCCTTGGTATACCTCTGGAGCAATTAGAACGCGCCAAAACCACCCTGCAGAGCTTTGATCCTCCGGGCATAGCCGTGGAAGACCTCCGAGAATCTCTTCTCGTTCAACTGCACCGTTCCGATCGTCTCAATACTCTGGAGTTTCGCATAACCGAAAGTCACCTCGGCGACCTCGCCAGCAAGCATTATCCTAAGATTGCCAGCGCCTTGGGTGTTGAGATCGAGGACGTGGCCGAAGCGGCGAGCCACATTGCCCAGCTGGACCCTTCACCAGGAACCTCTTTTGACCCCTCCGGCAACCCTTATATTATCCCAGATGTCTCATTCGAGAGAAACCAGGATGGAGAGTGGTCCGCCGTCCTGACCAATGAATATCTACCACGGCTGAAGCTGAGCACGACCTACAAGGATCTGGTGGCGACCAGTCCGGACCGTAAACTCCGGAGCTACCTGAGGAATCAATTGCGGGATGGCCGGACCCTCATCAAGGCTCTCGACCAGCGCCAAGCCACTATTCTTGCTATTTCCGAGGAAATCATAAGTCGTCAAAAAGAATTTCTGGATCGTGGCTCACGTTTTCTGAAACCCCTCACGATGAACGAAATCGCTGCTGCGATCGAGGTTCATCCGGCAACGATCTCGCGAGCAGTAGCCGGAAAGCACGCGCGTACCCCTCATGGCGTGATTGAATTACGCCGGTTTTTTGCCTCCGGATATACCACCACAGGTGGCGATGCCATCTCCAACGAAGGAGTCCGGGAAGCACTCCAAGTGATCATCGAGAAGGAGAACCGCCAAAAACCGCTGTCGGATTCAGCCATTCAAAAAATTCTAGCTGAACAAGGGGTCAAACTTGCTCGGCGAACCGTTGCCAAATACCGCGAGCAGCTCAATATCCTGCCAAGCCACCTCAGACGCAGCTTTTAGCTCCCACTCTCCTGCGGGCCTGCAGTCTGGCACGAGCAGACTCCCTCGACAGAGGCAAAAGATCAGCCTCTTAGCGATGGCTACCCTGAGCTTTCCTCCTTTCCACCTGAACAATTTTTCTCCTCAAGACGCTGGAATATTTGACAACCCATCCGGGACTGAGCACAAACCCCCTATCTCCCGAGCATGACCGAAGACGCAATCCGAACTGCACTCTCGTCAGTCAGCTACCCGGGCTTCTCCCGAGACATCATCTCTTTTGGACTAGTCAGGTCTGTCTCAATTCAAGACGGCGCGGTTACTATCGGGATCCAGATTCAGACCAGGGACCCGAAGATTCCGGAAAAAATCTTTAAAGACTGCCATACGGCCCTCGACCATCTAGCAGGCGGAGCAGAGAAGGTTCAAATATCCATCGATGTTCAAGACCCTCCAGGCGGACCGAACACCCCAGGAGGAGTAGCCGGCAAACAATCAATTCCGGGTGTAAAGAAAATCATCGCAGTGGCATCAGGAAAAGGCGGGGTAGGCAAATCTACCGTCTCATCAAACTTGGCCATCACCCTTGCAAAGCAGGGATTGAAGGTCGGTCTCTGCGACTGCGATTTGTATGGGCCGTCCATCGCATTGATGTTTGGCGCCTCTGACCAGCAGCCGATGGCCGACGCAAAGGAGCGTATTATTCCTATCGAAGCGCATGGCATCAAGCTGATGTCCATGGGCTTTATACTAGGAGACAATTCCCCGGTAATTGTCCGTGGACCTCTCGCAACTCGTTACACTCAGCAGTTTTTGCAAGAAGTAGCCTGGGGTGAACTCGATGTCCTGATTCTTGACCTCCCCCCCGGCACTGGAGACATCCAGTTAACCATCGTTCAGACTCTCGCTCTGGACGGCGCGGTTATCGTGACCACTCCACAGGAAGTCGCTCTTATTGACGCACGAAAGGCCATCAGTATGTTTGCCAAGGTAAACGTCAGGGTTCTGGGTATCATCGAAAACATGTCTTGGTTCGAATGTGACCAAGGCAAACGATATCACCTTTTCGGCCAGGGTGGAGGGCGACTGGAGGCAGAGCGTCTGGGTGTCCCCCTCTTGGCCGAGATCCCGATAGACCCCGAAACTCGCCGGCGCTGTGATGAGGGACAACCTGTCACTCTTGCGGGCCCTTCCGAGTCACGAGTCGCAGCGGCCTTCCACGAGGCTGCACAGACTCTCATAGTCCAGACAGATCAACCCGAAGCCTGACCTAGGGGCCATAACTACGGGGAGTGGCGCCCGTTTTCGTATTTCGGATCGGGGAGTAATTTTTGGAATACTGTCTCCCTAGGCGAAGAGTTTCTCGACCGCCTGAGCCTTCACCAATTCACGCGGTTGGTTCAGGTGATTGTAGACGATTGTCTCAGGCTCAATACCCACACTATGATATATCGTGGCCAGTATTTCACTTGGATGGACAGGCAATTCCACCGGAGCGGAACCGGTCTTATCGGACTTTCCATGGACATATCCCCTCTTAATACCCGCCCCACCGATCACAGAGGTATAGCAGTAGGGCCAATGGTCTCGACCATCTGCACTATTTCCATTTCCGGAAGTGCTTACGCCCTTTTCCGGCGCCCTACCAAATTCTCCAATCGCAACAACCAGGGTCTCGTCGAGCATTCCACGCTCATCTAGATCGTCAAAAAGAGTGGCAAGGCCTCCGTCCAGCATTGGACCCGACTGAGTTTTCATCCGCTTACTGAGGTCTTTATGATGATCCCACGAATGATTGTCCGAATTGGCGACCTTGGGCCACACGACCTCCACAACCCGGGTTCCCGCCTCCACGAGGCGACGAGCAAGCAGGCAGCTCTGCCCAAAGGTATTCCGGCCGTAGCGATCACGCAGATCTTCGCTCTCCATTTCCAGATCAAATGCCTCACGCGCCTTACCAGAAACAATCAAGTTCAGAGCCTGATCGTAATAATTATCCAGATTGAATTTCTCTACCGCCTTCTCTAGCGCGGGCATCTGATCTTCGATAGTCTTCCGCAGCTTGGCTCGTCTCCTCAGGCGAGTTGAAAAGACCTCAGGGCGAAGCTGCAGATCCTCTACATTCAGATCGTCCATCTTGTTCATCTTCATGTCATCCCCCGGCGGATAAAGATAATAGGGATCGTAAGCTTTTCCGAGGAAACCCGCTGTTCCACCCTTCCCTACGACGTTGCTCTCCTGCAGAGGACGCGGAAGCATTACAAAAGGAAGCATCGGTTCATCCGTTGGTTTAATCCGGATGATATTCGAACCAAAATTCGGGAAATCCTTGGGTGAAGGCGGTTCAAGTTGACCAGACGGACTAACCTTGTCCGTGGTATAACCTGTCATGATCTGGTAGATCGCTGCGGTGTGGTTGAACAAGCCATTCGGCGTATAGCTCATCGAACGGATTGTGGTGAACTTATCGTTCACCTTCGCGAGCTTCGGTAGAATTTCGGTGAAGTGAATTCCCGGAATCTGAGTAGGAATCGTATTGAACGAAGACCGTATCTTATCCGGCACGTTTTTCTTCGGATCCCAGAGATCGAGATGACTCGGGCCTCCCTGAAGATAAATGAGAATGACGCTCTTAGCCTTTCCCCAGCCATCCTTGCCGGCGTGTGGACTTCCAGCTGACTGGTCCTGAGCGGCAAGAATGTTATTCAGGCTCATCCCCATCATACCTGCTCCCCCAACCCGGAGAAAATCACGACGGGTTGATCCTAAATGCGAATCACAGAGATCTCGACCTTTCGGCCCTTTAATACGGAACATGGGTATACATGGAGTAGAGCGGAAGGACAGACCCACCGCGGATTAGGTTATTTCAATGATTAAACAAGAAAGCCGGGTTATTAATCAATGCCCAAGTGAGGTCTTGGGCCGCGGTAAGTCGGGGGTTCTCAGCCTGACCCGCGCTCATCTCCACGTCTCTGCGAAAGCGCGCCACCCGAGGATCTTCCTCAATCGGAATTTTGGCATATTCGAGCGCTTTTTTGAGCTCTTCCATCTTTTTATCAGGCTGAATTGGCGGAAAAGGACCCTTGGCTGCCCAGAGCAAGGCCTGGTAGTCAGCATCGCCCTCGGCCACCCAGCTCTCGAGCGCCCCTCGCTCCACCTCACTACGGCTGGCAGAGTCTTTGGTGACCGCATCGGAAACATGAGAAGGGAGCCCAAAGCTCAGAGGGTCAGGGTCCATAGTTACATAAATACGGAATCTCCCTAGCGGATGACTTTTAAATCTGCAGAGGATTCCCACGCTGAGACTGACACCCTTCTCGGAGTCTCCAGGAATAACATCTTTCATCTTAAACACTGCCCGGTGAGCAATCTTGTAATTCCCTCCGCCTAGTGCCCAGCCCCGGTTCCCTTCATCTAGATTCCCGTCGAAGACGCGCTTCACATCAAACTCCTTCTGGTTGAAGCTGGCTTTGGCATCGACAAACGTGACCGGCATCTCTTTGGCCCCCGCTTCCAACCCCTGCCATTTCGTTTCAAGCTCGGTAACCACCATATTGCCGTCCTTGCTCAGGCCTGGCCCACCATTGAATGCGAGATCCGGGACAACCTCGATCATGATCCCGGTGATGTTCGTCATCCTTGTTTCAACCGAGAACCGGTAATCTAACGCTCGCTCGCCTCCACTTCCTCTGATTGAGCCATCTGCTGTAACTTCAACCTTGGACTTGTCTGATGCCGCCACTGACGCAGGCCTGAGGAGGTGCCAGTTGGTTACTACATTACCCTTTATCTGGTCTGCAAAGTCCTGCGCTTTCGCCGCCAGCGAAGCCTGGTAGTCACTTACCGCCTTCTTTGAGCCTTCAATCTTCCTCTGGAGCTCGTCCTCAAGGCGTTTGCGCTCTGCATCGTGCTGAGCTTGGTAACCGCTAATAGCATCTGCCGCTTTCTCTATACCTGCCACCCGCTTTGCTTCCCGAGCCTTCCGTGTGGGCTCCCACTTCTTCTCCATCTTGGACAGCTCAGCAAGCATCGCCTTATGATCGGTTTGGATCTCGGCCCAGCTTTGCCTCACCGAGGCGATTTCGGCCTCACTTGGAGCCCGGTTGATGACCCGAAGAAAAATCTCAGTAATCAGCTTCGTATCGTCCTCTTTCTCCGCAACTAGCTTGGCGATCGCATTCTTCGGATCCGCTATTGCCTCAGCAATATCAGGGCCGCTCAGAAGAGCCATCACCCCGCTGAGCTGCACGTCATTAGCCCGGTCACATTCACAAGCGCTCTCCCTAGTCGGTCTGCCAAGGGTCGCTAAAAATCCACTTCCTGTGTCCTGCTTTGCATCTATCTCTTTTGCCTGCAACTTGGGGGCAGCCCCGGTCACCGCGTAAACAGCGTCATAAAGAACCTCCGCAGGCAAACGACGGGCTTTCGCATGGGCGAAGTTGATCTCGTCATCCTCATTCCATTTGTTGACCTTCAGCGATAGTTGGTAAGTTCTGGATTTGCATATCTCCGCGATGAGCTTCCGAACATCAAAACCCTGCTCGACGAAACGGTCTGTAAGGTAATCAAGAAGATCTGGATTGGAGGGAGGATTCCCTGCCCGGATGTCATCCAGGGGCTCTATGACACCAGTTCCAAGGAGATACCCCCAAATACGATTGGCATAACTTCTTCCAAAAAACTCATTATCTCCTGCAGTAAGCCATGCGGCTAACTCTTCCCGCCTTGTTGGAGCTGACCCCTTGGCACCATCAGGATTCTCATAGTTTGCGAGATACGGGAATCCCGGCTTGGTAATCTGACCCGTGAGCTCGTGCTTCATCTCGCCCTCCCCGGCATCTTTTGTAATCTCGTAGAGCGGCTTCGCTCCTTCCACTGCAGTTCCTCCGATATTCTGTTTGGGTGCGTTCTTTCCGTCCCTCTCCAGCTTCACCTGTGAGAAAAAAGCTGCGATCTCATAATACTGATTCTGGGTCCACCGTTCAAAGGGGTGATCGTGACACTTGTTACAATTAAAGCGCGTGGCCAGGAACAGGTGGGTCGTATTCTCCATGAGCATGTCAGGACTTCGGTGAATCTTGAAGTATGACGCAGGGGGGTTCTCTTTATTAGATCCCGTCGCAGTAAGAATTTTCCGGACGAAGACATCGTATGGCGTGTTGGCCTCCACCTCTTTCCTGATCCACTCGCGGTAGATCTTGGCACCCTCACCCCCAAGGAACTTGCTATTTACCATCAACATGTCCGCCCACTTGTTAGTCCAATGCTGCACGAAACTTTTCGAGCCGATCAGATCATCGATGACCTCCTCCCGCTTGACCCTTGAATTTGTCGGATCAGCCAAGAACAACTTCAACTGCAGGGGCTTGGGTGGAAGCCCGGTAAGATCCAGATAAACTCGGCGCAAAAACTCCTCATCCGTGCACACATCACTAGGCAGAATTTTCATGCGTTGCCACTTTTCCGCGACCAACTTGTCAATTTGACCCCACGCTGCAGGTTCAACCCACTCAAAGCCACTACGGTCTCCCATCACCGTCAGGGTCGTGGCCGCATAGGCACCCTCATAGCGCGCAAGGACGGGAGCCTCCCCACGGCGCAAGGTCGTCATCAGACCGTAATCGTCATGAATAGCCACATCCTGATTGGCGCTTTCAAGAAACGATTCCCGAGTGACATCACGCCTTGATCCATCTACGTAGGTTGCAACCACTCTGATCTGCTGCTGCCCTCCGACCTCCTGAATGACAGGATTTTTCGGCGTCACCATGATCGATTTAACAACCGGCTTGGGATCACCAAGGTTAGAACCATTCGCTATCCAGTCCCGGATGATCTGGTAATATTCCGAACCGGGCTCGGTAACCTGCTGTCCCTCGTGCGGAACTGCTCCAGTAGCCTTCAGCAGCATCAGACTATCGTCAGGGGACGCGTAATTCACGCGCCGACCCGAGATATCATCACTAAAACCCCGGACATCGAAGAGAGGATCATATCCCCGGAGCGACAACTTAAATCCATTTTTCCCATCCTTCGCCCCGTGACAGGTTCCAGCATCGCAACCCATCCTGCTGATGACCGGCTTGACGTCCCGGACGTAGTCAGGAGCAACTACCGAATCGATATTACTGACCCTTACCTTTGCCTCAGCCTTAACGGCACCGACCCTAACCACAATGACCCCTTCCCCATTCTTGAGCGGCTCAATTTGCCCGCGGGCACTGATTGAGAGGAGCCCCCCGGACGCCTCCGTTACAACTTGACGCGTGACATCCACCCGGCCTCCAGCTTTGAGGTTCGCGGTGACCAGAATCTGAGAGTAGTGGTTAGGCGCAGTTAGGACAACCTCAGATGGATCGAGGGTCAGCGAAGATATTTCATCCGATGATATCCTTCGCTCGCTGATTTCAGCGCGTTTTCCGCGCTTCCGGTTCAGTCGTCTCTCAGCCCTCTCCCCGACAGAGGAAGCAATCTCTCCCGCTCCAATCTCCACCGCGGCCGCCTTGCGAACCTCCTTCCCGGTTTCTACCTCTAGGAAACGAACCGTTCCATCTGCACCAGCAACCGCCAGGGTTTTCCCATCAGGCGCAAATGCCAGACAGAACATTTCCACATCTTGCACCTCGATGGAGTGGACTACCGATACTTCCCGGGACCAGTAGCCCTCTAGCTTTTGCTTTTCTCCGGCGCTGGGAGTCTTATTGAAGATTTTCTTAATCTCATCGGGAATGGCGCTATCATACTCCGTACTGTATATTGTTACAGTCCCCTTCCCGTTGAGACTGCTGACTGCCGCTGCGCGTTTCCCATCCGCATTAAACGAAACGTCCCAGATGCGCCCCGGCATTCTGGGAAACTTTCGGACAACATTGGCATTATCGCCAATCTTCCGGGCCGTCTGGCGTTTAAGTCGAAAGACCTGCGGTTGCCCATCAGAGCCTCCTACGAGCACCTCGTCTTTTAATGGATGCCCGGCAACCGCGGCGATACCACCTTTCAATTCTCCGGGAGTAATCGAGGTCAGGTTATCAATGAGCCTCTCGCTCTCAACATCAGTGAGCTTCGCCGTCATGTCCCGTCCAACGCTGATCACCTGTGCTCCATCCTTCGAGAACACGGAATCAAGAACCCAGTCGTTGTGCCCACCCATGAAAAGCACCTGCTTGCCATCTGCCACCTGGATCGCTCTCAAGGCATTATCACTACAGCCGAACGAAATGAGTTTGTTATCAGGAGACCACGCCGCTCCGTAAATAGTATCATAGGTTACCGGCACTGAAATTTTAAGAGCCCTCTTGGCTACATTCCACACCTGCACCTCTCCCATCCTGCCGGGCAACCCCCCCGTAACTGCCAGCATCGTTCCGTCAGGAGAAAAGGCGACGCTCTCGATCCTTTCAGAGAGGCCGACCAACCGCGCAACCGAATCACCAGTTCTTGCATCTTGAAGGATTACTTCATGGAAACCGGCGATCGCCAGCAATGAGCCATCTGGCGAATAGTCCATGGAGGTAACAATCGGAGCCTCCGCATAGACCGGAGGATTTTCCATGTCATATTTCTGGAAAGCATTCTCAGGCGTATCATCAAGTGCTCCCTCAGCGATCCAGCGTCGAATCAAGCTTATCTCCGTCTCGTGAAGAGCCTTGTCTCTCGGAGGCATCTCAGCCTTGCCATTGGAATCAGGAAGAATCTGCTCAAGAAGATAACTCTGGTCAGGATGCCCGGGAACGACTGCCGCGTCTCCACTCTCTCCACCCAAAATCAACCTCTTCACATCCGTGAGAATATATTCGCCCTTTGCCTTCGCCGGCTGGTGACAGCCTTGGCAACTTGCCTGCATCAGCGGTCGAATTTCGTTCCAGTAGCTTACCGGGCGGATCACCTGCTCCCCGCCAGCCTCCTCACCGTATACTGCTGCACATTGCAGGATTAAACTGGCAACCAGAACCTGTGATCGGGAAAGTCCTCGAATCTGTCTCATTAGCATAACCTTAACGCTAAATGTGACACTCCCGGGCGGGGCTGACAAGCCAACCGTCCTGAATTACTCTCTTCGGACGACGGCAGAACTATCTCGCCGAGGGAGCGGCCTTGTTACCGCCAGATTTTCCAAGTCTAAACCACCTCTCTGAGTGAAGCATAATTGGTTGGAACAGAGAGTCATTTGCAGGGAATAGCCTCCCCAGCTGGAGCCGTGTCTTACCCGGTTCACCGACCTTGATCAGCTGCAGGCTGCGAAGTAGGCTCACCACCGGGAACGCAGTCTCCACGGGAATGGTGCTAAGCAGACAACTCTTAAGCCTGACTCTTTACTCTCTAATTGGGAGCATTGCTCTGGGGCAGAATGACCGGAGCACCGAGGAGGCCGCTGAAGCGACCTCGAACCCAGCGCCTGTTTCCGGGGCTCTCTACCTAGACTCGTGGCAGATTGAGAAGGAATTTCTGTTCACCCCGATTGCTCTCCAACAGTGGTATGATCTCGGCCTTCAATCAGATTCAGATCTACCCCCGGATCGTCGGGCTTCTCTCAAGCCAATCATTGGGAAGTTTCTTGCTTCCAGATGCCGGGTCTCAATTCGAGATCAACCTGTTGCCTTCACTCTGGACAGAATTCACTTCATTCAACCTGACGCATCTGAATTCAGCCCCATCGATCCTGACGACACTGTCCTCGCAGGAGAAACATGGATTAGCGTAGTCTTTGCCGCACCTCACTCCGACCCCAGGCAAGCGCTACAGCTGGAATGGGATCTAATTCCGGAGACCGACGGCTCCGTTACTGTCAAAGTCGCTGATCCCGAGGGCACCAGAATCTTCGAGCTCAACCGACTCAANCCNGCCCTNAACATCAGGGGCCGGTTTCGACCTGANGAACGCGCNCCCCCTNCNCCAGCCCCATCCNTCAATCAGGGCAACTCGCAGAAAATTNCTGTTCCCNNTCTNANTATNANNCTCCTCNTGGCGGNGATCCTTGTCGGCTTCACATCCTACCGTAAAAGGAAATTAGGTATTCTCAGGACATCAGCACTTGCTTTAGCGATAATCGCCGCAATTTCAGCAAGAGGAATCTCGGGCGAGATCACTCTAAAAGCATCGACGACAGCCATCAGTGATGCCGATGCTACCAAAATCCTCGACCCCCTCCTGAGAGGAATCTATCACTCGTTTAATTATACCGATCAGGCGCAGCAGTATGAGAAGCTGAGCCTTGTTGCCACTGGCGAAGCACTGACTCCGATATTTCTCGACCTGCAGCGTATTCTTCGTAGCAGAGAGCGAGACGGATCACGGGTAAGAGTGAAGGATCTCGGAATATCAAAATGCACTACGACACCTCTCGAAGGGCGTCCGGGCTTTGAANCCCTCTGCAGCTGGCAGGCTGAAGGCCGCGTTGGCCACTGGGGCCACTTTCACGACCGCGCCAACGCATATAGGGCTGTCTTTATTGTAGAGCCNTTGAACGGAACATGGAAAATAACCGGCCTTGATCTACAAGACCGAGAACGAAAGCCTGCGCACCTCCAACCATCGCTGCAGCAACCAGAGTGAAGACTTTGCTTAGTATAAGCTCTCTTGAGTTTTCGTATTCTCGAGGCGGCTACCGGATGCTCATTCCCGAATTTCGCTGCGAAGCGGGGCAGACAATAGCTCTGGTAGGACCGAGTGGATGTGGCAAGTCGACCTTTCTAAACCTCATTGCGGGAATTATCCGGCCCTCCACAGGGAGCATTTTTATCGACGAAATCGATGTCACCACGCTCAGACGTGCTGCTTCAGCTGCCTTCCGGCTCTCAAGGATTGGCCTTATCTTTCAGGAGTTCGAACTAATCGAACACTTATCGGTCGGCGACAACATCCTGTTGCCTTACCATCTCGGAAGGCAAACCACCCGCAGCGCAATCGAAAAGCGAGGCCGAGATCTCGCCTCCCAGCTGGGTATCTTACCCTACTGGGACACCTTACCCTCGGCACTGTCTCATGGCGAAAGACAACGCGCAGCCATTGCCAGGGCCCTCAGCACTCGACCGCGCCTTTTACTGGCTGATGAGCCCACCGGAAACCTCGACCCTGAGAACAAGAAGAAAGCACTTGAGCTCATGCACCTCACTGCGAAGGAGCACGATCAAGGACTCCTAGTTGTCACCCACGACCTCGAACTGCTCGATTCATTTGATACTGTAATCCACTTTGAGGAACTGAACCAATCCGGAAAGCAACTGATGCCATGAGGGTCTCAAGCATCGTATACCTAAGCTGGAAAGCTCTCCGCTACCGACCATTCAGGTCGNTCCTCCTAATCGGAACAATCGCGCTGACCCTCTACTTTCCCCGCGCCTTGCAGGAATTCATACACCGCAGCGAGGAAGTCCTGAGCGCAAGAGCCCGGTCCACCCCACTACTTATCGGACCCCGGGGAAGCTCCATAGACCTGACCCTGAACGCACTCTACTTCACATCCCAGGAACTTCCCTCCCTTGGATATTCTTCCTATGAGACGCTTTCCCAAAAGAATTACGGAAAGACGATCCCCATTTATTCACGTTTTGTTNCNGGACAATCTCCGCTTGTCGGCACCACGCTGGCATACTTTGAACTCCGNGGGCTCACGGTCTCTGCTGGCCGGACCATGACACGGCTTGGAGACTGTGTAATNGGCGCAACACTTGCACAAAACGAAAACCTGCAGCCCGGAGACACAATCACGTCGAGCCCTGAAAACATCTTTGATCTAGCGGGAGTATATCCCTTGCGGATGCGCATCACCGGAATCCTCGCCCCTAACCGTTCTCCAGATGACGAGGCCATATTTGTCGACCTCAAAAGCGCTTGGATCATCGAGGGCCTCGCCCATGGCCATGAGGAGCTCTCTCGATCTGAAACCTTGGAAGTAGAGAGCGACTCAAGGGGAGAATTTCTCCGCGCTAACGCCTCAGTAATTGAATTTAATGAAGTAACCGACACGAATGTGGGGGACTTTCACTTTCACGGAGATCGCGGAAATTACCCGCTTTCTTCTGTAATTCTCGTTCCTCATGATCAGAAGCAGCGAGCGCTTGCCCTTGCCCATTACGGGGATCCAGTGACTGCGGAGCAAATCGTAATCCCAGCCGTCGCGGTGGAGCAGCTCGCTAAAACCCTCTTTGCGACGCAGCGCCTTGCCTTTACCGCATTCACGCTTCTGGGAATTGCTGCGCTGGCACTCGCCCTGATGGTGTTTCTTCTATCCTTCCGACTTCGAGAGCGTGAAATGCTCACCTACTCTAAAATNGGCGCAACCGGAAGAGCGGTCGCATGCCTGCAGGGCGTCGAGGTTCTGGTCATCATTACCGCCGCCACCATTCTTGCTCAAGCCGGCATCGTCCTAACGAGGTCTGCAGCTCAGGACATTTTCACCCGGCTGATAAGCTAGCCGCCAGGCTCTGCCCCATGAAACCAATCTCTCTCCGTTCATTTTTGATACTTGCCACAACGAGCCTCATCAGTTCCTGCGAGAATTCTGGCAATCAAGCTAACCTCGACCTTGCCTCAACAGGCAAACCTACTATTGCGGCGGCNAACTACCCGTTGGCCTATTTTGCAGAGCGGCTCTCCGCAGAATTCGCTGAAGTCCTCTTTGAGCCTGTCCCGGGCACAGATCCCGCTTACTGGGAACCTACTGATAATCAGGTAAGTTCGATTCAGCAGGCAGACCTAATTCTCCTCAACGGAGCGGGATACGCGCAGTGGACTTCCAGCCGCACTATCCCATACGAAACTACCGTGATCACATCGACCAGTTTCGAAGATGCCTTCATTAAGCTCCAAGATGGCATCAGACACACTCACAAGCGCGGAACCGCTAGCCATACCCATGAGGGAGTCGCGTCAACGACTTGGCTCGATCTTATGCAAGCTTCCGCGCAGGCGTCATCGACAGCAGAGGCATTGATCGAACAGTTCCCGGAGCACTCTGATTCAGTGTCCAGAGAACTTGAATCCCTNCTCACCGACCTAGGAGACCTCGACCGCCAGATGAGGACAACCACAGCACCTCTCCNAGGAGCAGACCTCGTCGTATCTCATCCCGTCTACCAGTATTGGGCCCGCGCTTACGAACTCTCCGCACACTCCCTTCACTGGGAACCCACCCAGGAACTTGGAGCCTCTGAAATGAGCGAACTTGCTGCAACTCGGACGGAGGGCGATTCAGCAAGATATTTCATCTGGGAAACGCAGCCCTCTCAGAAAAATCTTGATAAGATAAAAGCAGCCGGATTTATCAATATCGTGGTAAATCCCTGTGGCGGACGACCTGCGAACGGCGATTTCCTGAAGGTGATGAGGGAAAACATTTCCTCCTTGGCTCAAGGCATTACGCAAGGCGCCTCTACGGATGCAGTAGAGCCTTAGCGCCCTCTCGACGCCAGCCTGCCAGCGACCCACTAGGATCCCATCATTGAAACCTTGCTACCTGACAGCGGGTGTGCAGCCTGTTGCAAATTGAACTACCTTCTATTCATGAACTTCCTAAAACGCATTTTCTTCCTTGGGACCGCTATGGCACTTAGCTTGTCCTGCGCTCAGGCTGACCACCACCTTTCCGTCCACTACAAAGGCAAAGCCGGCCCGGGCAAGGGCAAGCACGTAGTCCTTGTCAGTGGAGATGAGGAATACCGCTCAGAAGAGTGCCTCCCTATGCTTGGCCGTATTCTCGCCGATCGTCATGGCTTTGATTGCACCGTTCTTTTCTCTGTGAACGACAAAGGTGAAATTGATCCCAACAATCAGAAGAGCGTGACCAACTCCAAGGCTATGGCTTCGGCTGATCTCATCATCATTGCACTCCGATTCCGTAACTGGCCCGACGAGGACATGAAACACTTCGCTGACGCCTATCATCGCGGAGTGCCAGTGATTGGTCTCAGGACAAGCACTCACGCTTTCCAACTACGCCAAGGCTCCTACCGAGACTTCAACAGCTTTGGCAAAAAAGTTCTGGGCGAAGGGTGGGTCAGTCACTGGGGCGGCCACAAGCGCGAGGGTTGCCGCGGAGTTGTGGAGGAAAGCAACAAAAACCACCCCATCCTCATGGGTGCAACTGATGTGTTTGCCGATAGTGACACTTACGAAGCGGCCCCACCTGCCGATGCCACGATCCTCATGCGTGGCNTGGTAACCGATTCTCTCAAACCGGACTCCAAGCCCGTCACCGGGAAGCAAAAGAAAAACCGTGCTACAGGAAAAGTTCAGGACGTCAACGAACCGGCCATGCCTGTCGCCTGGACTCGGGAATTGAAAAACCCAAAGGGCAAGACNAACAGACTGTTCTGCACGACCATGGGAGCCGCCACCGACTTTAAAAGTGAGGGCCTTCGTCGCATGGTTATAAACGGGGTCTTTTGGGGTCTTGGTATGGAGGACAAGATCGACGGCAAGGCGGATGTGACTCCGGTCGGCGATTACAATCCCACGTTCTACAGCTTTAATGGATTTAAGAAGGGCGTTAAGCCGGGCGACCATAAGTAATTCTTTCCTCCTAATATCTTCAAATGTAACCGGGCCGCAGTTCTCCTGCGGCCCGGTTGCATTTATAGAGAGCACTCTGGCCCGGTTCTTCTCACTACCTTCTTGCGCATTGCCCTGCCAAAGTCATCGTCACCGCGAACATGAATGCACGCACTCTTGGAAAGAATGGATTTAACATCGGCGAGATAGGACTCGGATGCTGGCAGCTCGGCGGAAGCGAATTTGGGCCGCTTGATGAGAACACTGCGCATGAGATTCTCTCTACTGCGAAAGAGAGCGGAACAACCTTTTTTGATACCGCCAACGTATATGGCTCAGGTCGAAGCGAGACNCTCATTGGAGAATTCCTGAAAGAGCATGGCGAGGGCATCACCGTTGCATCCAAAACCGGCAGAGAAGTCTACCCCGATGGTTACAGCCGGGAAAACCTCCGGAGATCCACTCTGGAAAGCATTGCCAGACTTGGAGTCCAACGGCTCGACCTTTTGCAGCTACACTGCGTTCCACACTCCATTCTTCTCGACGGCGCAATCTTTGACTGGTTGCGGGAACTTAAGAGTGAGGGCCTGATCAAGGAATTTGGGGCCAGCGTGGAAAGTGTTGATGAGGGNCTGACCTGCCTGCAGCACCGCGACCTTCTCTCTCTCCAGGTCATCTTCAATCCCTTCAGACAGAAACTTCTTGATGAGTTACTCCCCCGCGCGGAGGAGCTTGAAGTTGGGATCATNGCCCGGCTCCCCCTCGCGAGCGGCCTGCTNAGCGGTAAGTTTACGACCGACACCACCTTCGGCGAATCTGACCATCGTAATTTCAATCGCGATGGAGCATGCTTCAACATTGGCGAGACGTTTGCAGGAATTCCATTTGAAAAAGGCGTAGAGCTTGCCGATCGTCTTCGAGGTTTCGTCCCGGAGGGAATGACGATGGCCCAAATGAGCCNGCGATGGATTTTGGACTTTCCCGCAGTTTCGGTTATCATTCCCGGGGCCAGCTCTCCCGCCCAAGCCTTCGAAAACGCTACCGTCACCAAGACCCCTTCCCTTTCCTCGGACCTTCACCAAGTCCTCCGTGACTTCTACAGAGAAGAGGTTCATCAGCATATCAGGGGAGCTTACTGACATCCGAGGCAGGAATATGAATCCTCGCCTGATATCCGAAAGATCGATGAAAATTCTCGGAACTACTGCAGTCGCACTGGCACACCTGCTGGTCTGCACCACGGGCACTACTCACGCAGACTCCAGAAAAGCCCTTACGGTCAGGGTGAACGCCGAAAAATTCAATGCCTCAAGAGCCGACATTGAAGCAGTATGTCGATCGGCTGGAAATCAATTGATGCAACAGATGGAAGGGGTCCCGGAATTTACGGTGGAGGTTAGCAGAGGGCAGCATGGTCCCATTGCACTATTCCAGCGGGGCAAGGAAGGGCAGTATCTGGTAAGACTAGCGACCGAAAAAACCTTCTGGGCTCAGTATGCCTACCAGTTCGCTCATGAAATCTGCCACGTGCTCTGCGGGTATGATAACGATTATCGCGGGAACTTATGGTTTGAGGAGACCCTCTGCGAGACCGCTTCGCTCTACTGCCTTCAGTCCATGTCACGGGAGTGGAGAACCAACCCCCCTTATGGCAACTGGAGGAGCTATTCTCCTGCTCTTTTCGACTACGCCGATAACATCCGAAAGGGAAGAAAGGACTATCTCGAGATCCTGCATATTGGATTGCCCGCGTATTACCAAAAGCATGCAGCTCATCTTTCCGGAAATCCCACCGACCGGAAAAAAAACGGCGCGATGGCCCTTGCAATCCTGACTCTCCTTGAGCGAAATCCGGGGCATTGGGATGCCATTCGCTGGTTGAATTCTTCCCCCTCTCCTCAGGGGGAAACCTTTCTTCATTATCTAACTAAGTGGCATCGTGCCGTACCCCCTCAACATACGAAGTTCGTAGCCACAATCGCATCACTGTTTGGCCTTTCACTACCGGAACTCCCTGAGCCCGGGAAACCCATCAGGCAATGATCTACCTCTCGAGCCCTTCCGAACGGATAGAGGGAGCATGAATAATCCGAATCTGCCCCGACCCCGCAAAGGGTGGAGTTCCTGCCACCAGAAAAGATCCATCAGGAGAAAACGCAAGATGAGCAAGGCCGGCCCCACCCTCTTCGAGAGACATTAGCTCTCGCCTTGATGCCACATTCCACAACCTGAGGCTTCCATCCGCACTGGAAGACGCGAGCGTGCGGCCATCAGGCGAGAATGCTACCGACCAGATTGCCTGTTTGTGCCCCTGAAGGGTTCCCAGATGCTTTCCAGTTGCAGTTTCCCAGAGGCTTACGGCATTTTCAAAGTCATCAATACCATAGGTAAGTGCCAGCACAGTCCCGTCTGGCGATATTGCGACGCTTGATCCGAATGACTGCCCGCCATGCTCAATCCGGAGGCGCTCTGTCCTTGTGACGGAATCCCAGATAACACTACCCCCTCCCCTTTCAACGGTTGCGAGCGTCCTGCCGTCAGCTGAAAAAATTGCCTGCCGCCCGACGATTCGCATTATTGGCTCTGCAAGATCATCCAAATCCCACCACGCGAGGTCATCTCGCCACCCCACGGTCACCATCGTGCGTGCATCAGGAGCCATTACGATCTGGTCGACGCGTGAACTGCCACTCTCGAATTCGGCCACAATCTGACCCTGATCCAAATCTCTCAGCCTCACTTTTCCCTCTGGCATTGCCTCCGCGAGGGACACTAGATCGCCGGCCATTGCTGCCACGAAGCGAGAGTAGCGCTCATTCGACGAATCCACCTTCACTTGGTGAACAACCTCCCGGGTATTGAGATTAATAATAGCAAGCCCACCCTTTCGGTTGAGGGCGCCGACATAACGGCTATCCCGGGTGAAACCCAGAGGTTTCCACTGACCTTCAAGGACGGCGGCCTCGGCAGGACCCGCCACCGGCCAGACCTTTACCTCACCATCCTTACTCCCACTTGCAACCAGACTTCCCTCCGGCGACAGAGCTGTCGCCCATACTTCGCCACGGTGACCATGAAGGGATCTGAGGAGTCGCCTGCTCTCAAGATCCCAGAGCCGCACAGAATGATCCCAGCTGCTCGAGGCGATAATCTGCGCACCCCAATCGGCCGCGAGAGAAGTTATCATTCCCGAGTGCCCCTCATCTGCTGGACTACTAGGGAGGAACCCTAGCTCCTGCCCGCTATCAACATCCCAAATTCCAAGATAGAAAATCCCGAGCTCTGACTTTTCCACATGAGGCGCTACTACAAATTTACCGCCCGGAGAAAAAAGAATCCTGCGACCCCCTGGAAATAAACCTCGCAGAGGAACTGCAGAGTCTTCCAGCACTGTCCTCCTCCCTTTGCCCATACCCCACAATACGATTCCCTCTGGCGACCCAGTCGCAAGAACCTCCTCGTTGCTGGAGAACGCAAGTGGACCACTCACGTTGGGGAACTGTCTGACCGACTGCCAGCTCTCTGTATCCCACAAAGTAACACCGCCCCCGCCACTCGTCGCAAGAAGCCTCTGGCTCGGAGAAAGGGCGACCGCTCCCCCTCCAATTTGCCCGACTAACTCCCTCCGCACCTCGCCACTCTCGACATCGTGCACCACTACACCACTACGATTGGCCACCACAAATTCCTCATCCCCCCGGAGAAAAGCGACCGCCGAGGCAGGACCTGCTACCGAGGCCTGAGGCTCCTCTGCTTCCAGGTCCCAGACTTGGACGGACTCTCTGGTCCCCACGGCCAGCAGGCTTCCATCTCCAGAAAACGAAAGAGTGCGAACCGGGCCAGCCTGGCGAGACAGGGTCCGATGCGGAGCTCCGAGGCAAAGTGACGCAAGGTAACGCCACTCAAATCCCCGCAACTCCCCTGAGGGATCGGATTCCAGCTGCCTTTCGAGCAGGCTCAGCGCCTTCGCCATATGCCCATCCTCCACTGCATGATAACCCACATTAATATCTGCTACATATTCATGAAGTCTTGCCATCGATTCACTCCTCAGGGCTTCTTCCCTATCCCGAAGAGCTCTCTCATAAGCGATGGATGTCTCCCTCTGAGCCTCTCTAGCCTCTTGCTCGGCAAGCGTTGCACGCAGGGCCTGCCGCGCGCTGATAACCACTCCCCCAATCAGGATAAGAAGTAACGCAACCGATGCCACCACTGATGTCCGGTGTCTTCTGAGAAACTTCCCAATCCGGTCAGCGGCACGGGGCGGGCTAGCCAATACCGGCAATCGCCGCATGTAGCGATCTAGATCAGCCGCAAGCTCATTCGCTCCACCATAACGCCTCGACCTTTCTCTTTCCAAGGCCTTCATCACGATCCAATCGAGGTCTCCCCGGATCTCCGCCTCTATTCTTGCTATGGTCGATGAGCGCTCGCTCCCAATCCGCTCCCTATCCTCAACCCGTGAGTGCCGCAACCGAAGAGAGGGCCGATATGGCTCAGCCTCCCTCAGGGCTTGGCGAATCTCGTCAATGCCCATTTTTCTCATTCGATCAGCGCCGAGGGGTGTATAGCCCGTCAGTAACTCGTATAATAAAACACCAAGAGAATACACATCGCTCCGGGTATCAATATCCACCTTATCGTGAAAAGCCTGCTCAGGACTCATATAGGCCGGAGTTCCCACCACCGTATCGTGAACGGTCACGGATATATCCGCACCTAATGAATCGACTGCTTTTGCTACCCCAAAATCGATGACCTTTGGAATCGGCTCACCGTCACCCTCGACTATCAGAATGTTCGAGGGTTTCAGATCCCTGTGGATAATCCCCTTCTGATGGGCATGCTCCACTGCTCGACATACCTTCAACATGACAGTTATTCGAGCCCTTACAGAACACCGTTCAGCCTTACAGTACTTTGTGATGCTTGTCCCTTCCACAAAATCCATGACGAAGTAGGGGCGACCATCAGGACTCGCCCCTGCGTCGAGAACTCTCGCAATATGAGGGTGATCCATTACCGCGAGGGCCTGTCGCTCAGCTTCGAAACGACGAATCACACTCCGAGTATCCATCCCTAACTTGAGAATCTTGAGCGCGACGGTTCTTTGAACCGGCTGCTGCTGCTCCGCCTTATAAACCCTACCCCCCCCTCCTTCACCAACTAGCTCCTGCAGAAGATATGGTCCGATCTTATCACCCAGACCCTCCCCAGCGCCAAGATCGCTCGTATTGTTAAGACCTCTGGTTGGATCCTCAACTGCCGGCTGCTCCAGAAAACTCCCTGCCTTAGTTGACTCAAGAAGCAGCGACTCAACCGTTTCAAGCAGAACCTTATTGCCATCACACTCACGCTCAAGGAGCTGATTCCGACTGCCGGCATCTTCACAGGACATTGCAGCGGTGAAAATCTCCCGCACCCTGTTAACAGGAAACATCTCCTCACCTTCGGTCTGAATCACTTTGAAGAACGATAGATTGTGGACGCAGAAATCTGATCCTTTGACTGAATTTCAACCTCTAACGGGGCAGAGTCTACCACTTTCTCGCGGCTTATGAATGCGTCAATTTCCTCAATTTGCCGCAGGGAAACTCTTAGCAAGCTGTCTAATTGACAGAACCAATCCGATTTCGGAACCTGAAAGAACCTTGGACGATGTTACTCGTATCCTTTGCAGCCTTGAGGAAGGGACGTGCACAGCAGGAGATCTCCTTCCCGCCGTTTACGAAGAGCTCCGCCGTCTGGCTAGAAGTAAAATGGCCGGTGAACGCCCCGACCACACCCTTCAGGCAACCGCACTTGTCCATGAAGTGTGGATCCGGCTGGAAAGATCTTCCGCAGGATCCTGGCAGAACAGGAATCATTTCTTTGGGGCTGCCGCCGAAGCGATGCGGCGTATTCTAGTCGACCACGCACGGAAGCACCTCAGCCAGAAGCGCGGATCAGGCGCACAGAAAGTTGAATTAGATTCGGCCTTGTCCTCGATTGTGGTCAAGGCTCCAAGGGAGGAGCTTATCGCAATACATGAAGCTCTCGATAAACTGGAGGAGGAGGATCCTCAGGTCTCACAACTCGTGAAGCTCCGTTATTTTGTCGGAATGACAATGGCAGAAGCGGCCGATGCGATGGACCTTAAAAAGCGCTCTGCAGAAGCGCTCTGGACCTACGGTAAAGCCTGGCTGCACCGCGAAATTAAAAAAACCCCCTAGTTTTTTGGATTCCTCAAAAATCATGCGGATTTACCATTCCAAGCACGCTGGTATCAATTAGAGCGTATTCTCAATGAACAAGTATCTCCTTCTAAACACTGCCTGGCTCGCTTTGGCACTGGGCGCATTTCTCTTCGGCCGCTCCACCTCTGAGAATTCGGCAGAACCGGCCGGAACTCTCATCCGGAAAAGCACCGGAAAACCATCAATCTCCCGCAGTGGATCTCAGGGAGGGGTGACCGGCAACAAGGGGAATGCTAGCCGTATTAACCTCGGCGCCGGACAAGGAGGTGCATCCATAAGCGTCGGAGACTTCCTCAAGGAGCGTGACCCCTTGCTCGCTAACCGCATGTTTGCGGAGCTCATCCTTTCCATGGACGCTACCTCTGCCGGAGGAATTTTTGAAGAACTAAAGAGCAGAAGAAACCAAGGATCAGATGAGCAAATGACTCTATTCCTCCGGGCTTGGGGGCAAATCGATGGATCTGCGGCGATGGAGGCAGTCGACGAATTCCGGAAAGATCCCCGCCGGCAGGCTCAGGCTGGAATAGCCGCAATATCGGGATGGGCAAGCCAAGACCCCGAGGGAGCAAAAGCCTATCTGGCAACCGTCGACAACGAAATGGCTCGGGGAGTTCTCACTCAGGGGATTGTCAGCGGAATGGCGAGCACCGATCCAGATGCCGCCACGGATTACGTGTTGGAGCTGGACCAGATACAGCGAACCCAGGTCGCACAAGAAGACACCAGCGAGGAGCGAAGGCAATGGTTCGACCGAGGACGAGCCTACGCGTTCGATCGGCAACTTGATACCATCGCCACCGCACAGATTGCTTTGGGCATGTCCAATGCAACAGCCTGGGCAGAGAACCTTCCCGAGGGCACAATCAAGGCATCCGCATTCGATCGGATCGCCGATCGATTTGCCAGTGAAGACCCTGCCGCAGCGGCCGAGTGGGTGCGAAGCCACGCCAACCAGGAGTATGCAGAACGTGCAGTCCGAGAGGTCGCAGAGGAACTAGGCAGAGAGGACCCGGAGCAGGCAGTCCGGTGGGTCGCAGACTTGCCCGAGACTACCCAATCCGGTGCCATCAGCCAGTCAATGGAACGTTGGACTCGGGAAGATCCGGTAGCGGCCGGCAACTTTCTTCAGGACATGGCTCCCTCAAATTCTCGTGATGCTGCGGTAAAGAGCTATGCCAACGAGCTCGATGGCTCAGACCCGCAAATGGCTGCGGAGTGGGCCGGATCGATTGCGGATGACCAGATGCGGTCTGAAACGCTCAATGGAGTGGCTCGCTCTTGGATCCGGGGGGACCCGGAAGGCGCTGCTTAGGGTGGACCGCGGCCACTTCGTGCGCGAGCCCGCGGAGGCGTACGAGGACGCGCCCCAGACCATTGGCTCCGCGGCCACCATCTCAGCGCCGCACATGCACGCCCACTGCCTGGAGCTCCTGGAGCCCTTCCTGCCTTGCGGGGGCGCAGCGCTGGACGTCGGCAGCGGGTCGGGCTACCTCACGGCCGTCCTGTCGCGGCTGGTAGGCCCCGGCGGGCGGGCGGTGGGTGTA